>NZ_JBHZEN010000056.1:0-109894 GCF_050958625.1 Amycolatopsis sp. 3B14 | reverse complement strand
CATCGCCGCTTCCCGCGGAGAGGGCCGGGGCCGGGCCAGCGCTGCCTGCCCATCAGCCGTCGGCCGGGCGCCGCGGCGCGGCAGGGCAAACAATCGCCGCTTCCCGGTGAGCGCCGGCCGGGCGGTAGGGCCGTCCCGCCGCCGGTTTCGCCGACGACGCGGCGCACTGTGGCCGGCCAGGTGGCCGCGCCGCAGCGCACCGGCCGGGTGTAGATGCTGGCACGGCCGGACGGACTCGGTGCCGGTCCAGAACAGCCGCGCCTCAGTCCGTGCCTCAGTCCGCGGGGTGCAGCTTGTCCGGCTTGTGCACCGCGGTGCGGCCGGTCTTCTCGCTCTTCACCAGGTACTGCGGGGCGTCCTCGGAGGCGCGCACCTGGCGTCCGCCCGCGTGGGTGTCCTCAGTGATCTTCCTCTCCACCGTGCCGACCGAACTCTCGTTGCCGGCGTCCCAGCGGACCCGGTCGCCCTTCTTGAACTCCGCCATCGTCCCGACGCTCCGGCGACCACCACGCGGCGCCGGGCATCCTTCACCCCGGGGCTGCACCCGGCATCACCCCGTGGGGTCAGTCGGGCGGTTCCGGGATCCCCTCCTCCGGCTTGACCTCTTCGGTGTTCGGCGGCTTCTCGACGTCCTCGGTGGGGCCCATGTCCAGGTCGGGGTGCCGGACGTCGGGGAAGTCCGGCGACAGGGGTGGTTCGGGGCTGACCGGCTTCTTCTCGTCGTCCTTGTCGTTCATGGCACCGGCTTACCCCTTTTCCGCGAACTGTCAACCGGCCTGGCACCGCGGGCACCACACGGTGCCGCGCCCGCCGACCCGGCCGTGCTCCAAGACGGTCCCGCATCGCGGGCAGGCCCCCGACGGCTCGTCCCGCCGCCCGGTGAGCCACGTGGTGCGCGGCGGCACCCGCCCGGCCTTCACCGCCGCCCGCAGCACCTTGCGCATCTCCCGGTGCAACCGGTCGGCCGCCGTGCCGTCGAGGTCCGCTGCGCGCACCTGCGGAGCCAGCCGGGCCCGCCACAGGATCTCGTCGGCCAGCAGGTTCCCGAGCCCGGCGAGCACCGCCTGGTCGGTCAGCAGCTGTTTGATCCCGCGACGGCGGCGGAGGAGGACGCGGAACTGCTCCTTCCGCACGTCCAGCGCGTCCGGCCCGGTGTCCGCGAGCAGCCGGTGCAGCTCCGCGTCGTCCGCGAGCAGGCGCAGGCCGTGCAGCTTCCGCATGTCGCGGTAGCGCAGCTCTCCGTCGTCGAAGGCGAAGATCACCCGGTCGTGCCGGTTGCGCTCGTCCAGCTCGGACCACTCCAGCGACCCGGTCATGCCGAAGTGCAGCAGCATCGTGGCGGGACGGCCGTGCACCGGCACGATCAGCCACTTCCCCCGCCGCCGGGGCTCGCCGAAGCGCTGGTGCCGCAACGTCTCCCGCAGCCTGCGCGCGCTCACCCCGCGCAGCACGCCCGCGTCCAGCGTGGTCACGCCGGTGATTCGCTTGCCCACCGCGTGGGCGGCCAGCGTGCGGCGGAAACCTTCGACGTCCGGCAGCTCGGGCACGCCACAGCTTGCCACCCCACGCCGGCGCCTAAACCTGAATTCATCACCTGTTGATTTCCGGCGGGCGAGCGGGCATGCTGATCGCATGGTGCTGTCGAAGAAGGTCGCCCGGTTCAACCGCGTGGCGACCAACCGCGTGCTGGGACCGTTGACGAAGGGGCTCCCGGGGTTCGGGACGATCGTCCACCGGGGCCGCAAGTCCGGGAAGACCTACCGGACACCGGTGAACGTCTTCCGCGCCGGGGACGGCTTCGTCGTGGCCCTCACCTACGGGCCGCAGGCCGACTGGGTCAGGAACGTGCTGGCCGCGAGCGGGTGCGGGATCGAGATGCGGGGCCGGGTCGTGGAAACGACCCGGCCCCGGCTGGTGCACGACGAGAAGCGGACCAGCATGCCGGCCGGCGTCCGCCAGGTCCTGTCGGTCATCGGCGTGACCGACTTCCTGTTCCTCGACCGGGTCAGCTGAGCAGTTCGCGCAGCTCGCTCACCACACCGACGCGGCGCGCGGGGTCGGGTTCGAGGAACGTGACCTGCAGGGTGGTGACCCCGGCCTCGCGCAGGGCGGCCAGCCGCTCCTTGACCTGCCCCTTCGGCCCGACCAGCGAGATCGCCCGCAGCAGCTCGGCGGGCACCGCCGCGGCGGCCTCGTCCTTCTTGCCGTCGAGGTAGAGGTCCTGGATCAGCTTGGCCTCGGCCTCGTAGCCGTACCGGCAGGCCAGCTCGTTGTAGAAGTTCTTGCCGCGGGCGCCCATGCCGCCGACGTAGAGCGCGACCACGGGGCGGACCCAGTCGAGCATGTGGCCGACGTCCTCGCCGATCGCCACCGGCACCCCGACCGCGACGTCCAGCTCACCGAGGGACGGGTCGCGCTTGGCCTTGCCCTCGGCCAGCGCCTCGCCCCACACCTCGGACGCCCGCTCCGGGTGGAAGAAGATCGGCTGCCAGCCCTCGGCGATCTCGGCCGTCAGCGCCACGTTCTTCGGCCCGATCGCCGCGATCTGCACCGGGATCCGCTCGCGCACCGGGTGGTTGATGATCTTCAGCGGCTTGCCGAGGCCGGTGCCCTGGTCGGCGGGCAGCGGGATCTTGTAGTGCTTGCCGTCGTGGACCACGCGCTCGCGGCGCCACACCTGGCGGCAGATCTCCACGATCTCGCGGGTCCGCCCGAGCGGCGCGTCGTAGCGCACCCCGTGGAAGCCTTCCACGACCTGCGGCCCGGACGCGCCGATGCCGAGGATGAACCGGCCGTCGGAGACGAAGTCCAGCCCGGCCGCCGTCATGGCGGTCAGCGTCGGGGTCCGCGTGTAGATCTGCAGGATGCCGGACGCGAGCTGGACACGCTCGGTCTTCGCCGCGACATAGCCGAGCTGGCTGACCGCGTCGAACGAGTAGGCCTCGGGGATGGTGACGACGTCGAGCCCGGCCTTCTCCAGCTCGACGACGTCCCGGACGCTCTCGGCGAACCCGCCGGAGTACGAGATCTGGGTGCCGATCCGCATCGATCCAACCCTTCTAAGCGATCGCTTACCTGATTGCCGAGCACATTACCGGCTGGTAATCCAGTTCGAAACCACCCGGTCGAGGACCGGCAGCGGGAGGATGCCGTGCCCCAGCACCACATCGTGGAAATCCCGGATGTCGAACCGGTCCCCCAGCGCCCGCTCCGCGCCGGCCCGGATCCGCTCGATCTCCAGGCGTCCCGTCATGTAGGACGGCGCCTGGCCGGGGCAGCCCGCGTAGCGGTCGATCTCCTCCTCGATCTCCACCGGCGCCATCGGCGTGTTCTCCCGCAGGTAGTCCACCGCCTGCTGCCGCGACCAGCCCAGTGCGTGCAGACCGGTGTCCACGACCAGCCGCGCGGCGCGCATCGCGTCCTGGGTCAGCATCCCGAACCGCGCCACGTCCCCGGTGTAGAGCCCCATCTCCTCGGCCAGCCGCTCGGCGTAGAGCCCCCAGCCCTCGGTGTAGGCGTTGACCTCGGCGACGCGGCGCAGCAGCGGCAGGTCCAGCTCGAGCGCCAGCGACAGCTGGAAGTGGTGCCCCGGGATGGCCTCGTGGAAGGCGACCGCCTCGCTGACGTGCCGGAACCGTTCTCCGGCGTGGAAGGTGTTGGCGTAGTAGATCCCCGGCCGGGAGCCGTCGAGCGCCGGTTCGACGTAGTAGGCGATGGTGCCCGCGTCGGCGTCGCTCTCCGGCACCGGGCGCACCTCGCAGCGCGCGGACGGGATCGTGCGGAACCACCGGGGCGCCTCGGCTTCCGCCCGCGTGATGGCGGCGCGCGCGGCGGCCAGCAGCTCCTCGCCACTGCCCCACCGCAACGCGGGATCGGTGCGCAGGCGCTCGAAGATCGCGGCCAGGTCGCCGGTGCCGAACACGCGGCGTCCCAGGGTGCGGAACTCCCCGGCGAGGTCGGCGATCAGCGCCAGCCCGATGTCGTGCAGCTCCTGAGCAGTGCGCTCGGTGGTGGTGTGCGCGCGGATCAGCCCGGCGTAGCGCAGCAGGCCGCCCGGCTGCCAGCACAGCCCGGCCTCCTCGGCGGGCCGGGCCCGCGGCCGCAGGTCCTCGGCGAGGAACTCGCGGTAGCGGGCCAGCGCGGGCCGCACGAACCCGGACAGAAGCGCGTCCCGCTCGGCGGCCAGCGTCGCCGAGCGCACGTCGAGCTGGAGCGACGTCAGCTCCGGCGCGGCCAGCATCCGGTCGAAGTAGCCGATCGCCGAGTCCACCAGGAAGTCCGGCGGCACCGGGCCGGCCGCCTGCCGTTCCACCACCTGGTCCACGAAGGCCGGGAACGCGGCGAGCCGGGCCAGGAAACCCCGTGCCCGGGTCTCGTCGGTCAGCTCGACCATCGGCAGGGTCATCAGCAGCAGCTGGAGCGGGGCGGTGAAGGCGTCGCTGACCGCGAACTCGGGCAGCCGCGCGTCGAGGAGGTCGACGGCGGCCCTGGCCTGCTGGATCACCACATCGCGGGTCACCGCCTCCTCGGCGTCCGCGGGCGTGGCCGCTTCCGCGCGGGCCGCCACGTCCAGGTAGGCCGTCCGGTGCCGCTTCTCGGCGCTCGCGGTGAGGTCGGGCAGCCGGTCGTGCGTGCCGGGCAGGCCGAGCACCGACGGGCGCAGCGGGTCGGCCTCGAACAGCAGGCCGGTGAGCTCCTCGGCGAGGGCGTCCACTTCGCTCATGCCTGCGCGATCCAGTCGTCCACGACCGCCGCCAGCACCGACAACGGCAGCGCGCCGCCGCCGAGGACCAGGTCGTGGAAGGCGCGGATGTCGAACCGCTCCCCCAGCGCCTGCTCGGCCCGCGCCCGCACGCGCTGGATCTCCAGGCGCCCCACCATGTACGCCAGCGCCTGGCCGGGGTAGGCGATGTAACGGTCCACTTCGGACTCGATCTCGACCTGCGGCATCGGGGTGTGCTCCCGCAGGTAGTCCACGGCCTGCTGACGGCTCCAGCCCTTGGCGTGCAGACCGGTGTCGACGACCAGGCGGCCGGCGCGCATCGAGTCCATGGTGAGCATCCCGAGCAGCGCGACGTCGTCGGAGTAGAGGCCCATCTCGGCAGCGAGCCGCTCGCTGTAGAGGCCCCAGCCCTCGGCGTAGGCGTTGAAGTCGCCGATCCGGCGCAGCAGCGGCAGGTCGGTGAGCGTGAGCGCGGTGGAGAGCTGGAAGTGGTGGCCGGGGATGGCCTCGTGGAAGGCGGTCACCTCGGCGGCGTGCCGGAACCGCTCGGTCACCTCGTGGGTGTTGGCGAAGTAGATGCCCGGCCGCGACCCGTCGACCGACGGTTGCAGGTAGAACGCCGCCGGGCCGCCGGGCGCCTCGGCCGCGGGCACCGGCTCCACGACCCACTTGTGCGGCGGGATGCGGCCGAACCAGCGCGGCGCGGCCTCCTCGGCGCGGCTGATCGCCGACCGGGCGGTGTCGAGCAGTTCCTCGGCGCTGCGCCAGCGCAGCTGCGGATCGGTGCGCAGCCGCCGGAAGATCTCGGCGAGGTCGTCGGTGCCGAACACGCGCGAGCCGATCTCGCGGTACTCGGCGGCCAGCTCGCCGATGATGCGCAGGCCGGTCTCGTGCAGCTCGTCCGGCGTGCGGTCGGTGGTGGTGTGCGTGCGGGCCAGCGAGGCGTAGATGCGCTCGCCGTCGGGCAGCCAGCACACGCCGGGCTTCTCCGGCGGGCGCCCGTGCGGCGCGATGTCGGTGGCGAGCGCGTCCCGGTAGGCGGCGAACGCGGGCCGCACCACCTCGGCCAGCACCCGTTCGCGTTCGGCGGCGAACTCCTCGCTCGGCGCGGGCTGGCGCAGCAGCGGGTCGGAGTCCGGCGCGGCCAGGTAGCGGTCCAGGTGCGCGATCGCGGCGCGCACCAGGTGCTCGACCGGCACCCGCCCGGCCGCGACGCCTGCCCGGTGCCGGTCCGCGGCCTGCTCCAGGTACCGCGGGATCGCGGCGAGCCGTCCGAGGTGGCGGCGGCCCTGCTCGTCGTCCGGCAGGCCGACCATCGGCAGGATCGTCAGCAGGCTGACCGCGGGGGCCACGAAGATGTCGCTGATCGTGAACTCGACCAGGTGGCTGTCCAGCCGGTCCAGGTTGCCGCGGGCCTGGCTGAGCAGCACGTCGCGGGTCACCCGGTCCTCCGCGCCGAGCCCGGCCGGGTCGATCTCCTCGGCGCGCCGGACGAACCCCTCGAGCCGTTCGCGGTAGGCGGCCTCGGCCTCCTCGCTCAGGTCGCCGAGCCCGTCCCGGTCGGACTCCAGCCCCAGCACCGCGGGCCACAACGGCTCCGCGTCGAACAGGGCGTCCACGAACTCGTCGGCGAGCTTCACGACCTCGGTCATCCATCCATCCCAGCTTCGTCGGGTAAGCGTGCCGCCAGCCTAGAACCTCCGGGCGCCGCGCCGGGGTGAACGACCGGGCCGGGAAGGTCAGCGGGTAGCGTTTCCGGACGTGGCCGTGACCGATCCCGCCGATGCCCGCCTGCTCGCCGCACTGGCCGAACTGGGCAAGGTGGCCGTGCACGAGCTCGCGGCGCGCGTCGGCATGGACCCGCGCGAGGTGGCCTACCGGCTGGTCGCCCTGTCCGGCAGCGGGCTGCCGCTCCTGGTCGGCGTGGAGAGCGACCCGCAGGGCCTGCGTGCGGCGCTCGCCGGCGCGTTCCCGCCCGCGCAGCCGCAGACGCCGAACCCGGGGCCCTACCACGCGCCGCCTTCCGGTGCGGTGCCGTTCGCGCCGTCCGGTGCGACGCCGGGATACGCGCCGTCCGGGGCCGTGCCCGGTTACCCGCCGCCCGCGCAGCCGCCGCAGGCCGCGCCGCCCGGGTACCCGCCGCCGGCCCGGCCCGGTGGGGGCTACCCGCCCGCCGACCCTGGTCGGGGTCTGCCCTCCGGGCCGTACCAGGTCCAGCAGGGTGTCGCGTCGGGGCCGTACCAGGTCGCGGGGGTGGCGTCCGGGCCGTATCCGGCGCCGCTGGACCCGGTGATCAGCACGTGGGGTCCCCCGCAGACCGCGTCGTGGGCGCGGGGCGACCAGCGGCCCGCGCCGCCGGCGGGCCCGCGGACCGGGAAGATCGGCGACAGCCTGGCCGGGCAGGGTCTCGAAGGCGAGCAGCTCACCGTGCAGCTGCTCGAGGTGCAGGACCCGGCGGACTACCTGTTCGGCGCGGCCGGGTACCGGCTCGAACCGGGCGAGCGGGCCGTCGTGGTGCACACCGAGGTCACCAACAAGGGCCCGATCCCGTTCGTGTCGCTGCCGGACAACTACCTGGAACTGCTCACCGCCGACGGCAAGCCGGTCGCGAAGGCGCCGGTGTCGCTGACGTCGCGGCCGCCGCACAAGATCGGGGTCCAGCCCGGCGAGACGGCGGGCGGCCACACGGTGTACGTGCTGCCCGAGAGCACCCGGGTGGTGGCGGTGCGCTGGAGCCCCCGCCCCGAGCCGGACGAGCGCTCCCTGACCTGGTCCCTGGAGGACTAGGTCAGGGAGAGCCGTAGCGGGCAGCGATCGCCGCGGCCCGGTCACGCAGGGCGGCGCGCAACCACCGCGGCGCCAGCGCCTCCCCGTCCGTCCCGAGCTGCCACAACGCCCACTCCGCGTGCCGGGCATCCTGGAAGACGACCTCCAGCCGCAGCAGTCCGTCCGGCTCGGCTTCTTCCGCCTGGACGGCCACCGCGGTCCGCACCAGCTCCTCTCGCCGCGCCGGGTCCACCCTGACCACGACCGTGACCTGGTCGTCCCCCGCCCGGAAACGCGCGCTGCGGTCCCGCCACGCCCGGTCCAGGTCGGCCCGGTCCGGCCGGTTCGCGGGTTCGGCGAGTTCCTCCGCGGCCTGGATCCGGGACAGCCGGTAGGTGCGGTCGGCGCCGGAGCGGGTGGCCAGCAGGTAGCCCTGGCCGCGCACGGTGACCAGGCCGATCGGGTCCACGGTGCGCCACTTCGGGCTCTGGTCCGCGGCCGCGTAGTGGATGCGCAGCTTGTGCCCCGCGAACACCGCCCGGCGGACCTCGGCCACGACGGCTCCGGGCACCTCCTCGTCGGCGACCCGGCGGGCGAGCAGGTCGGTCTCCGGGTCGATCAGCAACCGCTCCGCCGCGCCGGCCGCGATCTCGCGATGACCTTCCGGGAGCGCGTCGACCACCTTGAGCATGGCGGAGGCGAGCGCCGAGCCGAGGCCGAACGCCTGCGCGCCGCGCCGCGACCCGGCGATCAGCAGGGCGAGGGCCTCGTCGTGGTTCAGCCCGGTCAGTTCGGTCCGGAACCCGGGCAGCAACGCGAAACCGCCGTGCCTGCCGCGTTCGGCGTAGACCGGGACACCGGCGGCGGACAGCGCCTCGACATCCCGCAGCACCGTCCGGGTGGACACCTCCAGCTCGCGGGCCAGCGCGGTCGCGGACAGCCGGCCGTGCCGGCGCAGCAACAGCACCAGCGAGACCAGGCGGTCGGCGCGCATTCCGCGAACTCTAGCGAAATACGCGACACAGGATGTCGTGATTCGCTGCCAGGCTTCGTCCCGTAACAGCACTGATCCGAAGGGAGCTGATGTGGGAGTGGAGCGCACCGCGGTCGACCCGTGGACGTGGTCGGCGGAGCTGGGGTACCACCAGGGTGAACTGGTCGCCGGGCACACCCGGACCCTGTTCTGCGCCGGGCAGACCGCGATGAGCGGCGACGGAAAACCCCAGCACGCCGGGGACATGGCGAAGCAACTGGCGCTGAGCCTGGACAACCTGGAGGCCGTGCTCGCCGAGGCCGGCATGTCGCTGGCGAACCTCGTCCGGCTCAACGTCTACACCACCGACGTCGATCAGCTGTTCCCGCACTACGGCGTGCTCGCGGCGCGGCTGGGCGCGGCCGGCGTCGCCCCGCCCACCACGATGCTCGGCGTGACGCGGCTCGCGGTACCCGAGCTGATGGTCGAACTCGAAGGGACCGCGGTCGCCTAGTTCTCCGCGCGCAGCACTTCCAGCGCGTGCGCCAGATCGTCCGGGTAGGGCGACTCGAACTGGACCCACCGGCCGTCCGCGGGGTGGGCGAACCCGAGGGTGCGGGCGTGCAGCCACTGCCGGGTCAGGCCGAGCTTGCGGGCCAGCACCGGGTCCGCGCCGTAGGTGAGGTCGCCCGCGCACGGGTGCCGCAGCGCCGAGAAGTGCACGCGGATCTGGTGGGTGCGCCCGGTTTCCAGTTTGACGTCCACCAGCGACGCCGCGCGGAAGGCCTCGATCACCTCGTAGTGCGTCACCGACGGCCGGCCGCCCGCGACCACGGCGAACTTGTAGTCGTGCCGCGGGTGCCGGTCGATCGGGGCGTCGATCGTGCCGCGCGTCGGGTCCGGGTGGCCCTGCACGACGGCGTGGTAGCCCTTGTCGACGGTGCGTTCCTTGAACGCCCGCTTCAGGACGGTGTACGCGTGCTCGCTCTTCGCCACCACCATCACGCCCGTGGTGCCCGCGTCGAGGCGGTGCACGACGCCCTGGCGCTCCGCCGCGCCGGAGGTCGAGATGCGCAGCCCGGCCGCGGCGAGCCCGCCGACGACCGTGGGCCCGGTCCAGCCGGGGCTCGGGTGCACGGCGACGCCCACCGGCTTGGACACGACCACGATGTCGTCGTCGTCGTGGAGGATGCGCAGGCCGTCGACCGGTTCGGCGACCACCTCGACCGGGTTGTCCGGGTCGGGCAGGGTCACCTCGAGCAGCACACCGGCGGAGAGCCGGTCGGACTTGCCTGCCGGGCGGCCGTCGAGCAGGACGTCGCCGGACTCGGCCAGCTCCGCGACGACCGTGCGGGACAGCCCGAGCAGCTTCGCCAGCCCGGCGTCGACGCGCATGCCGTCGAGCCCGTCCGGGACGGGCAGCATCCGGGCGCTCAACGCTTGGCCCTCTTGACCGTGCCGTCGTACTCGCGGCCGAGCAGGGACAGCAGCACGATCAGCACGCCGCCGACGCAGATCGCCGAGTCGGCCACGTTGAAGACCGGCCACACGTCCCCGTTGGGCGCGAACAACGACACGAAGTCGACGACGTGGCCGCGCAGCACGCCGGGCGCGCGGAAGACGCGGTCGGCCAGGTTGCCGAGCGCGCCGGCGAGGATGAGCCCCAGGCCGATCGCCCAGCCCGCCGACCGCAGCCGCTTGGCGAACCAGATGAGCGCGATCACCACCCCGAACGCGACGATCGCGAACACCCAGGTCATGCCCGTGACGCCCATGCCGAAGGCCGCGAACGGGTTGCGGATCAGCTGCAGGTAGACGAGCCCGCCGAGGACCCGGACCGGCTCGTGCCCCTCCAGGGTCGCCACGACGACCGACTTGGTCACGACGTCCGCCACGAACACGACGATCGCGATCACGGCCAGCAGCAGGGCGCGCCGCTTGGGCGGGGCGGCCTGCTGCTCGTCCGGCACGGTGTCCGGTTCCGGGGAGGGCTGGGGGTCACTGCTCACCCCGCCATTGTCCACGCCTGCCGCGACCGCCCCGGCGCAGGCCGGGAAACCCGGTCAGCGCGCTGCCTAGCCACGCGAGGCCGGGCGGGCGAAGGCCACCGCGAGCCGGGGGCCTGCCTCCCGCACCACCGCGCACGCCGGACTCCCAGCGGCCGCGCGCTCCCTGCCCGCGGCGGCGGTCGCACCGATTTCCCGCAGCCGCCCGCCGCTCAGCGCAGGAAGTCCGGCAGCGGCCGCGGGTCCGGGCACGGCGCCCACCGGCCGTCGACCACGCCGTACGTCCACCGCGCGCCCCGCGCGACGATCTGCCGCAACGCGGTCACCAGCCGGTCGACGTGCTCGGTCGTGGTGCCGAGGCCGAGGCTCACCCGCAGCGCCTGCTGGCCCTCCCCGCCGTTGCGCTCCACCAGCCGCCGCACCGCGATGTGCGCGCAGAACGCGCCGTCGCGGACGCCGATGCCGTACTCGGCCGACAGGACCGCCGCCACCCAGCCCGGCTCGAACCCGTCGAGCACGAAGCTCACCGTGCCGACCCGCTCCGCCGCGCCGTCGAACAGGCGCAGCTCCGCCAGCCCCGGCACCGCGGCGAGACCCCGCGTCAGCCGCTCCAGCAGCTCCCGCTCGTGCGCGGCCACCGCGTCCCACGACGCCGCCAGCTGCTCGCACGCCACGCCCAGCGCGTACACGCCGACGGTGTTGGGCGAACCGGCCTCGTGCCGCTCCACCCCGCTCTGCCACGCCACCCCGAGGCCGTCGCCGTCGCGGCGCACCAGCTTCGTGGCCCCGCCACCGGCCAGGTACGGGTCCGCCGCGCGCAGCCAGTCGCCGCGCCCGATCAGCGCGCCCGCGCCGAACGGCGCGTACAGCTTGTGCCCGGACAGCACCACGTAGTCGACGTCCAGCTCACGCACCGAGATCGGCCGGTGCGGGGCGAGCTGGGCGCCGTCCAGCGCGACGCGCGCGCCGTGCCGGCGGGCCACCGCCGCGATCTCCGCCACCGGCAGCAGTTCCCCGGTCACGTTCGACGCACCGGTGACGACCACCAGCCGCGGCCCCTCCGGGCACTCCGCCAGGGCACTGTCCACAGCGGACACCGCGGCCAGCCGCGTGTTCGGCAGCGGGATCCGGCGCACGTTCGGGCCGCGCCAGGGCAGCAGCGCGGCGTGGTGCTCGGTGTCGAACAGGACCACCGACGTGTGCCGCGGCACGCTGCGGGCCAGCAGGTTGAGCGCGTCGGTGGTGTTGCGGGTGAACACGACCGCGTCCGAGCGCCGGGCGCCGACGAACCGGCGCAGCACGTCCCGGGTGCGCTCGTAGACCTTTGTGGACACCTGCGAGGCGAACCCGGCCCCGCGGTGCACGCTCGCGTAGTGCGGCAGGAACTCGTCCACCGCGCGGCGCACGGCCTCCAGGCACGGGGCGCTGGCCGCGTGGTCGAGGTTGGCGTAGTCCAGCTCCCCGCCGGTGACCAGCGGGACGGCCGCGGCGGCGGTGACGGCGGGGGTGGTGACGCGTTCGAGAGCGAGAGTCATCGAAAGGCTCCTCGGGTCCAGGGACCCGCCAGGGGGTCCGCGCTTGCCCGCCGCACCTCGCGACGAGCCAGGTCCTCACCCGGGGCACCCCACCGCGGAAGGAGGGTTGCCGGCCAGCGAGCCGGGGCTTGGCGCTGGCACTCATGACCTACGCGGACACAGTAACCGATCGCCCCCGCCGCGCGCCAGCGGGTCTCAGGTGCCGGACTCGCCCTTCCAGCGCGCCAGCGGACCGGCCCGGTCCACCGCGCGGATGCGCCGCTCGGCGGCCTCCCGCGCGGACTCGGTGCTCACGATCAGGATCTGGTCGCCACGCTGCAGCCGGTCGGTGCGCTGCGGGGTGAAGCTGCGGCCGTCGCGGACGATCAGGCTCAGCGACGCCCCGGCGGGCAGCCGCAGCTCCGACAGGTACACGCCGTGCAGGTGCGAGCCGGGCTGGATCTTGACCTGGAGCAGCTCGGCCTGCAGCTCGTCCAGCGGCGCGGCGTCGACCTCGATCTCCTTCGGCTCGGTGTCCGCCTTCAGCCGCAGCACCCGGGCCAGCGGGCCGAGCGTGAGGCCCTGCACCAGGGTGAGCACGATCACCAGCACGAATACCGCGTCCACGAGCCGTTGCGCGCCGGGCATCGCGTGGGAGAGCGGGATCATCGCCAGCACGATCGGCACCGCGCCGCGCAACCCCGCCCAGGACAGGAACACCTGCTCGCGCAGCGGCACCTTGAACGGCAGCTGCGACACCAGCACCGACACCGGTCGCGCGAACACCAGCACCACCGCGGCGGCGATCAGGCCCGGCACGATCGACTCCAGCAGCCGTTCGGGCGAGGCGAACAGGCCCAGCAGCACGAACAACCCGATCTGGGCGAGCCAGCCGAGCCCCTCGGCGAAGGACAGCGTGTCCGAGCGGTGCGGCAGCCGGGAATTGCCCAGCACGACCGCCGCGACGTACGTGGCGAGCAGGCCGGAGGCGTGCAGCAGCTGCCCGGACGAGTAGGCCACCACGCACACCGCGACCGTCGCGAGTGGATAGAGGCCGGTGGCGGGCAGCGCGGCGCGGCGCAGCGCCCACGCCCCGGCCAGGCCGAGCAGCAGCCCGAGGACGAGGCCCGCGCCGAGTTCGTAGACCACCAGCAGCGGCAGCGACCAGTCGATCCGGGTCCCCTCGGCCAGCACCACGACCGCGATGTAGGCGGGGGCGTCGTTGATCCCGGACTCCAGTTCCAGCGCCCCGACGATCCGCCGGGGCACGCCGACGCCGCGCAGCACGGAGAACACCGCGGCCGAGTCGGTGGAGGACAGCACCGCGCCCCACAGCAGCGCCATCCGCCAGTCCAGGCCGAGCAGCCAGTGCAGGGCGGGCCCCGTGATCGCGATGCTCAGCCCGACCGCCACTGTGGACAGTGCCACTCCCTGCCCCAGCGCGGGTTTCACCGCCGACCACCGGGTGGTCAGCCCGCCCTCGGCGAGGATCATGACCAGCGCGGCCAGGCCGAGCGCCTGGGTGAGGAACGGGTCGGAGAACTGGATGCCGAACCCGGCTTCGCCGAGCAGCACGCCGATCACGAGGTAGAGCAGCAGCGACGGCAGGCCGAGGCGGGTGGAGAAGCGGACCGCGAGCACGGCGGCGAGCAGGACGGCCGAGCCCAGCCCCAGCACGACCGGCAGCTCGCCCACCCGCACCTCCCCTGCCCGGTTTGTCAGGCATTCAGGATAAGGAGGCGGGGTGGCCTGCCGCGCCCCGGTGGGTCCCGCAGCAGCTCGACGGGCTGTCGCGCCCGCGTTTCCCTTGCCCGGCAACATGGACGCGGGCGGGTGGGTTCGACGGCAGGTGCGCACACGATGACGACGAGTGGCCAGTGCAAGCCCCGCAGGAGCACCCAAGCGTCAGGCCGCCCCGGGGCGGTCGGCGGGCAGCTGCGCGCCCAGGAGCGCGAGCGGCTCCCCGGCGGCCTCGGTCACCACCACCGCCCGGTCGGGCCGCCGCACGAACCAGCCCGCCTCCACCCCGCGCTCGAACAGCGCCGCCGGGAGCGCGCCGCCCAGGTGATCGCGGCGCTCGGTCCAGTCCAGGCACGCCCGCAGCAACGGGCGCCGCCCGGCCGGGATCGTCACCCCCAGCTCGCCGAGCACCGAACGACCGCGCTCGGTCAGCGCGAGGCCGTCCCCGTCGGACACCAGTCCCGTCCGGATCATGCCGTCACGCAGGGCCACGCCCACCGTGCCGGCCAGGTGGTCGTAGCAGGTGCGCGCGAACGCCAGCCGCCGCACGCGCAGGGACTCGCGCAAGCCCGAGGCGGACCGGTGCCCGGCGTGCTGCGCCAGGTGCTCGATCAGCTCGGCCACCCGCGGGTCGGCGATCCGCACGTAGGCGTGCCGCCCCTGTTTCACCCCCGCCACGAACCCCGCCTCCTTCAGGCGGCTGACGTGTTCGCTCGCCGTCGACGGCGCGATCCCCGCCGTACGGGCCAGCTCCCCGACGGTCCACGCCCGCCCGTCGAGCAGGGCGAGGCACATGGCCGCCCGGCTCGGGTCGGCGAGCACCGCGGCCACCTCGGCCAGTGCGATCGTCTCCACACCCGCCACGCTAGTGGCCGCGCGTTTCGGCCGCGGCCGAAACGTCAGCTCAGCGCGCCGAGGAAGGCCGAGGACACCGTGACGGCGGGCTTGGAGGAGTCCGACCCGAGCAGCAGCACCGCGAACGCCACGTCGTCGCGGTACCCGGCGAACCACCCGTTCGCCTGGCTGCCGTCGCCGAACTGCGCCGTGCCGGTCTTGCCGTACACGACACCGTCGCCGCGCAGCCCGGTCGCGGTGCCGCCGGTGACGACCTCGCGCATCATCGTCCGCAGCGCGGCGATCACCTCCACCGACGGCGCCCGGTAGCCGGTGTTCACCGACGTCGCCAGCTCCTGCCACAGCCGCGGCGTCACCTCGTCGCCGCGGGCGACGGTGGCCGCCATCAGGGCCAGTCCGAACGGGCTCGCCTGCACGGTGCCCTGCCCGATCGCGGACTCGACCTGCTCGGCGCCGCTGGTGGTGGGGACCACCTTGCCCGCCTCGGTGGTGATGCCCGGGATGGTGAAGTCGGCGTTGAGGCCGAACCCGCTGGCCGCGTCGGCCAGCGCGTCCGGCGGCAACGTCGAGGCGAGCTGCGCGAACGTGGTGTTGCACGAGTGCGCGAACGCCGAGTGCAGCGGCAGCGGCGGGTAGGAGAACTGGTCGTCGTTGGGGATCGTGCGCTGGCCGATGCGCGCGGTGGCCGGGCAGTCGGCGATCGTGTCCGCGGTGGCCGCGCCCGACTCCAGCAGCGCCGCCGCGGTGGCGATCTTGAAGGTCGACCCCGGCGCGTACAGGCCGTTCAGCGCCTTCGGCTCGGCCCCGGCCGCCGCGTTCTGCGCCACCGCGAGCAGGTCGCCGGTGGAGGGCTGGATCGCCACCAGCATCGCCGGGTACGCCGCCGAGTCGACCGCCCGCTGCGCCGCCGCCTGCGTGGGCAGGCTCAGGGTCGTGGTCAGCGGCGCCACCTCGACGTCGCCCTGGCCGAACAGGGTTTCCTGCACCGCGCCGTCGACATCCGTGCTGACCACCGACCAGCCGCCCTGCGACCGCCCGGACACCGTCCGCTGCAACGCGGGCACCAGCAGCGGCGCCACGCCCGGCTCCGCCGGCTGCGTGCCCGCCGTCTGCCAGGTCAGGACGGGCCTGCCGTTGCGGTCGACCACGGCGTTCTTGCCGACGCGCGTGCGCACCGCCAGCTGCTGACCGGCCCGCAGCTTCGGGTGCACCACCGCGGGGCTCCAGTGCACGAGCCAGCGGCCGCCGGCGGCGACCAGGTCGAGGCTGTTGTCGTAGGACCACACCTGCCCGGCCGCGATCGTCCAGCTGACCTGGAACGTCGCGGTGGCCCGGGTGGCGGCGGGCGTGACCTGGCCCAGCCGCGCCGAAACGGACACCGGGGCCAGGCCGCGGCGGGCGTCGGCGAGCAGCACGCTCGCCGCGCGCGGGTCGTCGGTCAGCGCCGCCGCCGCGTCGGCGTTGCCCTCGGCGAAGGCGAGCAGGAACCGTGAAGCCACGGTGCCCGGGTCCTCGGCGCCGGAGCCGCTGGCCTGGGGCTTGTCCGGCGAGGACCCGCCCCACACGACGACAACGGCCGCCACGACGATCGCGACGACCGCTGCCGCGCCACCCGCCAGCACCCACCCGCGCCAAGTCACCGGCGAAACCCCCTGTTGGTGTTTCCCGGTCTGTCGGTGATCAGGAGGCCTTCGTTACCGACACGGTGATCTTGTCGCCGTCGCCGACCGCGCCCCCAAAACCGCCGTCCACCTGCCCGTAGGACACCGAGTTCGCCAGGGTCTCGCCCGCCACGAACTCCTCGTGGGCCTTGGCCGCGGCGACCACGTCCGCCGGCGCGTCGACGGTGAGCGCGATCCGGTCGGCCACGTCGAGCCCGGCGTCACGGCGCGCCTGCTGCACGACGCGGACCAGGTCGCGCGCCACGCCCTCGGCGGCCAGCTCCGGGGTCACCGCGGTGTCCAGCTGCACCAGGCCGGAGCCGCCGGGCAGCTCCGCGGTGGCGCCCTCCTCCTTGGCGACCAGGCGCCGCTCGTACTCGCCCTCGGCCAGTTCGATGCCGGCGGCCACCACGGCCCCGAACGGCGAGGTGGTCCAGTCGCCCGCCTTGACGGCCTTGATCACCTTCTGCACGTCCCGGCCGAGGCGTGGCCCGGCGGCGCGGGCGTTGACCGCGACCTCGAACCGGCCGTGCGCGGCGACGTCCGTGCTGAGCTCGACCGACTTGACGTTGACCTCGTCGGCGATGATGTCGGTGAAGTCCGCGAGCGCCTCCGCGTCGTCGGCCGCGATCAGCATCTTCGCCAGCGGCAACCGCACGCGCAGCTTGTTCGCCTTCCGCAACGACAGTGCCGACGAGCACACCTGGCGCACCCGGTCCATCGCCGTCACCAGCGCCGCGTCGGCGGGCAGCTCGTCGACCAGCGGCCAGTCCTGCAGGTGCACCGACCGGCCGCCGGTGAGCCCGCGCCACACCACCTCGGTGGTCAGCGGCAGCAGCGGGGCCATCGTCCGCGACACGACCTCCAGCACCGTGTGCAGCGTGTCGATCGCGTCCTTGTCACCGGCCCAGAACCGCTCGCGCGACCGGCGCACGTACCAGTTCGTCAGCACTTCCAGGAAGTCCCGCGCGGTGGCGCAGGCGCCCGCGACGTCGCAGATGTCCAAAGCGGACTGCACGTCGGTGACCAGCTCACCGGTCTTGGCCAGGATGTAGCGGTCCAGCACGTGCGTGGAGTCCGTGCGCCACCGGCCTTCCACGCCCTCGGCGTTGGCGTAGAGCGCGAGGAAGTAGTAGGAGTTCCACAGCGGCAGCACGGCCTGGCGCACCGCGTCGCGGATGCCCTTCTCGGTGACGATCAGGTTGCCGCCGCGCAGGATCGGGCTGGCCATCAGGTACCAGCGCATCGCGTCGGAGCCGTCCCGGTCGAACACCTCGGTCACGTCCGGGTAGTTGCGCAGCGACTTCGACATCTTCTGCCCGTCGGAGCCGAGCACGATGCCGTGCGAGACGCAGGTGCGGAACGACGGCCGGTCGAACAGCGCCGTCGCGAGCACGTGCAGCGTGTAGAACCAGCCGCGCGTCTGCCCGATGTACTCGACGATGAAGTCACCCGGGTAGTGGTGCTCGAACCACTCGGCGTTCTCGAACGGGTAGTGCACCTGCGCGTAGGGCATCGAACCCGAGTCGAACCACACGTCCAGCACCTCGGGCACCCGGCGCATCGTGGACTTCCCGGTCGGGTCGTCCGGGTTGGGCCGGGTCAGCTGGTCGATGTGCGGGCGGTGCAGGTCGGTGGGCCGCACGCCGAAGTCGCGCTCCAGCTCGTCCAGCGAGCCGTACACGTCGATCCGCGGGTACGCCGGGTCGTCGGACATCCACACCGGGATCGGCGTGCCCCAGTAGCGGTTGCGGGAGATCGACCAGTCGCGCGCGTTCTCCAGCCACTTGCCGAACTGGCCGTCCTTGACGTGCTCGGGGTACCAGGTGATCTGCTGGTTCAGCTCGACCATGCGGTCCTTGAACGCGGTCACCTTGACGAACCACGACGAGACCGCGCGGTAGATCAGCGGGTTCCGGCAGCGCCAGCAGTGCGGGTAGGAGTGCTCGTAGGTCTCGTGCCGCAGCAGCACCGCGCCCTGCCGGGCCGCGGAACCGGTGCCGTACTTGAGGTCCTTGATGATGTCCGGGTTGGCGTCGAAGACCTGCTGGCCCTCGTAGTCCGGCACGGTCGAGTCGAAGCGGCCGCGCGCGTCGACCGGGGTGACCGGCGTGATGCCCGCGGCGTCGCCGGCGGCCTTGTCGTCCTCACCGTAGGCCGGGGCCATGTGCACGATGCCGGTGCCGTCGTCGGTGGTGACGAAGTCCGCCAGCAGCACCTGGTGCGAGTTCTCGTTGCCGAGGAAGTACGGGAACGGCGGCGCGTACTTCACGCCGGCCAGGTCGGCGCCCCGGTACCGGGCCACCACGGCCGGCTCCTCGCCGAGTTCCTTGGCGTAGGCGGCGACGCGCGGCTCGGCGAGCAGGAACCGCTTCCCGTCCCGCTCGACCACGACGTAGTCCACGTCCGGGTGCACCGCGACCGCCTGGTTCGACGGCAGGGTCCACGGCGTGGTGGTCCAGATCAGCAGGTAGGTGCCGTCCAGGTCGGTGCCGTTGCCCTCGGCGCGGAACCCGACGGTCAGCGCCGGGTCCTGGCGGCTGGCGTAGACGTCGTCGTCCATCCGCAGCTCATGGTTGGACAGCGGGGTCTCGTCGCGCCAGCAGTAGGGCAGCACGCGGTAGCCCTCGTAGACCAGGCCCTTGTCCCACAGCTGCTTGAACGCCCAGATCACCGACTCCATGAAGGTGACGTCGAGCGTCTTGTAGTCGTGGTCGAAGTCGACCCAGCGGGCCTGGCGGGTGACGTACTCGCGCCACTCGTTCGTGTAGCGCAGGACTGACTCGCGGCACGCGTCGTTGAACGCGGCGATGCCCATCTCGTCGATCTGCGACTTGTCGGTGATCCCGAGCTGCCGCTCGGCCTCCAGCTCCGCGGGCAGGCCGTGGGTGTCCCAGCCGAAGCGGCGCTCGACGCGGCGGCCGCGCATGGTCTGGTACCGCGGCACGATGTCCTTGACGTAACCGGTCAGGAGGTGACCGTAGTGCGGCAGGCCGTTGGCGAACGGCGGGCCGTCGTAGAAGACGTACTCGTTGCTGCCGTTCGTCCCCGGTTCGCGCGCGTCGATGGTGGCCTGGAAGGTCCGGTCGGACTCCCAGTAGGCCAGCACGCTGGTCTCCAGCGCCGGGAAGGACGGCTGGGACGGGACCTGGCCTGCCGGCCCGTCGCCGAGCTGAGCCTTCGGGTACATCGGTGCGCTCCTCGCGGGTGCTCGTCGCTCTCGTGGCGGATCCGCCGGGGATCCAGCACGGGGACGAAAAGGCGCCACCTGAGCGCCGCTTCCGCGGTACCACCCCGTTTGCCCGCTCACCGAGCGGGCCCCTTCGTTGACGGCTGTGACGGGCCGCACCCGTCCGGTTCTACTGAGGACCACCTGGTCCCGTTCTTCCGGAGGCTCCCCGGTGATGGCCGGATCTACGCCGTGTCCTTCCAGGTTAGCCGCCTCCCGCAACCCGGTTTCGCGCAGGGTCGGCCGACCGCGGCGGCGGTGAGCACGGCGGCGGCCAGCCACATCCCGGCGCCCAGGAGACCGGCGGCGTGCAGCCCGTGCACGAACGCGGCCGGGTGGGCCGGGCTGCCTGCGATGGCCCCGAACGTCGCGATCCCGAGCGCGCCGCACGCCTGCCGCGCGGTGTTGTTGACGCCGCCGGCCACGCCCGCCTTGCCCGCCGGGACGCCGCCGACCGCCGCGGCCACGACGGCCGCGGTCAGCAGGCCCAGCCCCACGCCGAGCAGGGCGAACGCGGGCAGGAACGCACCGGCCGCGGTGCTGTCCGGGGTGATCCGCAGCAGGCCGAGCAGGCCGGTCGCGCCGGTGAGCAGCCCGGCGATCATCACCGGGCGCGGGCCGAAGCGCGCGGTGAGCCGCCCGGCGACCGGGGCCAGCAGCGACAGCGGCAGGAACCCGGGCAGCATCGCCAGCGCGGCGGTCAGCGGGGTGGCGTGGCGGACGCCCTGCAGGTAAAGGGTGGCGAGCAGGATCGTGCCGAGGCCTGCGAAGTTCATCGCGCCCGCGACGACGTTGGCCGCGGCGAAGGTGCGCGAGCGCAGCAGTTCGAGCGGCAGCATCGGCGCCCGGCCGCCGCGTTCGATCACCAGGAACGCCACGGCGGCGGCGACGCCGAGCACGACGGCCGGCGCGGTGGACTGGATGACCGCGTAGACCAGCGCGCCGAGCGCGGTGGCGCCGGTCAGGGCGCCCATGACGTCCACCCGGCCGCGGGCGGGCGGGTCCGCGGGCACGAGCAGGGTGCCGGCGGCCGCGAGGGCGGTCAGCGGCACGTTGATCCAGAACAGCGAGCGCCACCCGGTCGCCGTGACGAGCAGTCCGCCCAGCAGCGGGCCTGCGGCAAGCGCCAGCGCGGAGACCCCGGCCCAGACGCCGAGCGCCCTGGCCTGTTCCCGGCGGCCGGGAAAGGTGCGGGTGATCACCGCCAGGGTCCCGGGGAGCAGCAGCGCGGCCCCGGCCCCCTGCGCGACTCGGGCGGCGACCAGGGCCGTGGCGCCCGGCGCCAGGGCGCACCCGGCGGAGGCGAGCCCGAAGATTCCCAGGCCCGCGAGCACGACCCGGCGGTGGCCGATCACGTCACCGAGCGCCCCGCCGGTCAGCAGCAGCGCGGCGAGCACGACGGTGTAGCCGTCGACGATCCACTGCAACGCGGGCACATCGGCGTGGAACCCGGCGCCGATGCTCGGCAGCGCGACGTTCACCACCGTGACGTCGAGCTGGACCAGGAACATCCCGGCGCACTGGGTGAACAGCACGGTCGATCGCTTGTCGGACATCGCCCCAGGAGACCGCGGATTCGCTTTCACCGGCGTGGAAGTGTTGCGGCGCCGCGCAATTCTCGCCTCACAGAACTACGATCGGGGGAACGGTCGAGCATTCTCGCGTGCCGTGGAGGTGGCAGCGGTGGAATCCGATCCCGTCGCCGTCGTCGCCGGTGAGTCCGGACCGCTCGTCGCCGCGGTCGTCCGGGCGCTGGCCGACACCCATGAGGTCTGGGTCGCCGGCGCGGGCGGTCGGAGCGCCGCCGGCCTGGCGGCGGCCTGCCCGCCGGCGAAACCGTGGCCGGACGAGGGCCCGGGTCCGGCGCGAATCGGCGTCCTGGTGCACTGCATCGACGAGTACGCGGCCGGACCGCTCGCCGAAACGCCGGTGGACACGTGGCGCGAACTGTTCGAGGCGAACGTGTTCGACGTCGCGCGGTTCACCGCCCGCGCGCTGCCCGCCCTCCGCGCCGCGGGCGGGCTGGTGATCGTCGTGAACTCGCCCGGTGTCGCGGATTCGCCCGGTGAACGGGGCGCCTACGCCGCGAGCAAGGCCGCGCTGTCGGTGGTGACCGACATGCTGCGGGAGGAGGAAGGACCGCGCGGCGTGCGGGTGTCCGCGCTCGACCTCGGGTGGGACGACGCGGCGGGGTCCGCGGGCGGGCCCGACGACCTCGCCGCCGCGGTGCGGCTGCTCGTCGCGCTCCCCCGCCAGGCGTGCCCGGTCAGGCTCGCGATGCGGACGCGACGCTAGCCCGGCGGACCGCACGCCCCGGCGCGTGCCCGGCTCGCCGGGCGGTCATCAGGTATCCGGTGCCCAGCCACCGCCCTGGCCCGCGGCTGACCGTCCGGTCGATGTGGTCCCGCCAGCCCTGCCGCCGCTCGCGGATCACCTTGTCCAGCGGCGGCACGAACGGCGTCACGTCGTAGTACAGCAGATCGGCCGGTTCGAACCCGGCGCCGCGGAGCATGCGGCGCAGCCAGCGCGCCGGAACCGCCCGGATGCCGCTCTTGGGCACGGTGTGCCGCCGCCCCGGCGGAACCCCCGCCAGGCGCTCCACCTGCGCGAGCAGGCGCAGGAACGGCCAGTAGAGGCACCATTCGACGAGGCGGTAGGGGCTGGTCGGGTTGAGCATGCTCACCACGGCCAGCCCGCCCGGGCGCACGACCCGGGCGAGTTCGCGCACACCCTCGCGGGCGCGGGCGTATTCCAGCACGCCCATGGCGACGACCACGTCGAAACTGGCGTCCGGGAACGGCATGTCCTCGATGCGGGCGACGAAGAGCCCGACGTCGCTGGTCCCCGCGCGTTCGGCCACGGCCTCGATCATCGCGGCCGACCGGTCGCACGCGGTGATGCGGAAGTCGCCCGGCCTGGTGTCGAGCAGGTGGCGCACCAGCATGCCCGGCCCGCACCCGACGTCCAGCAGCGCACCGGACACCGGGCGCAGCGCCTCGTCCACGGCATGCAGCCGCGACTGGAAGTACCGGGTGGCGCGCCCCGACTCGTACGCCTCGGCGTATCCGCGCACGAGGTCGGGGTCGGCGTACTGCGCGGCGGCCTGCTCGTCGCGTCGGCTGGTGGCGTGACGGACCGCTCGCCGCAAACCGGTGAACGCCATGGAATCACCCTGTTTGTCCGGATTTCCAGTTGCGGCACAAGGAAGAATCACTCCCGTGGAACCGAACCAGGCCTCCGGGAGGTCCCGCTCACCCCAGTCTGCAAGTCGGCCGGGCCGCCCGCAAGACCTGGACGGCAATCCACAGTGGACCTTGAACCGACGAGTTTTCCGACAGCCAAGTAATAATCCGGTCCCCGTGCACCACGAGATCGACTCACCGGACGGCGTGTCCACAAGCGACGATCAAGGAGAGGACACTTCGGCGGCGGCGGAAGTGTCCGCGGGGCATGATGGAGGCATGAGCGGAGGCGACGTCGACATCGCGCGCACCGCGGCGCTCTTCGCGGATCCGGCGCGGGTCCGGGTGCTCACCGCGCTCGCCGACGGGCGGGCGCTCGCGGCGTCCGTGCTGGCCGGGGAAGCCGGGTTGTCCGCGCCGGGCGTCAGCGCGCACCTGGCCAAGCTGCGGGAGGCGGGGCTGGTCGAGGCGGAACGATCCGGGCGGCACCGCTTCTACCGGTTGCGGCCGGACGCCGTGGAGATCCTGGAGACGCTCGCCCGGCACTCCCCCGCCCAGCCGGTCACCTCGCTCCGGGCGGGGACGCGGGCGCAGGCGCTGCGGTTGGCCCGGACCTGCTACGACCATCTCGCCGGCAGGCTGGGTGTGCAGGTGACGGCGGCGCTCGTCGAGCGCGGGGCGCTGGTCACGACGGACGGTGTCGACGGCACCGGACGGCGCCCGGACGACCGGCTGTCGCAGCCGCTGGCCGAGCACCCGTACGCGATCGGCCCCGCGGCGCCGGAGGTGCTGGGGCCGCTCGGGCTGGACGTGACGGCCGTCGAGGCGGCCCGCGGGCGGCGGCCGATGCTGAAGTTCTGCCTGGACTGGTCCGAACAGCGGCACCACCTGGCAGGCGCCCTGGGCGCGGCGCTCGCCGAGCGGTTCCTGGAGCAGGGGTGGGTCACGAGGCGCCGGCCCGGGCACCGGGCGCTGAGACTCACGGAGAGCGGTGCGGACGTCCTCGCGGACCGGCTGGGCATCCGGGCCACGGACTGAGTGCCCGGCTGCACAACCGGGCGCCGACTCGCCATGTCTTGGTGCGTCTCAGAGGCGCAGCACGCACACGGCGCGAAAGATCGCCCGACCCGCCACAGACTGAGCGCCGGCCAAGCACGCCCACAGCCGGGCGGCGACTCAGGCCTTCGCCCGGTGCGCCTCGGCCAGCTGGGCACCAGGGGTGCAGCGCGCGCACGGCATCAAAACCGAGGTCCCGAGCTTCCTTCACGAAGATCGGGACCGCTGAGCACCCGCACGCCCGGGCGACAAATCAGACCTTCGCCCGGTGCGCCTCAGCCAAGTGAGCATCAGAGGCGCAGCACGCACACGGCGCGAAAGATCGCCCGACCCGCCACAGACTGAGCGCCCGGCCAAGCACGCCCGCAGCCGGGCGGCGACTCAGGCCTTCGCCCGGTGCGCCTCGACGAGGCCAGCATCAGGGGCGCAGCGCGCGGCGTAAGACCAAGGTACCGAGCTTCCTTCACCGACACCGGGATCGCCGAGCACGCCCGCAGCCGGCCAGCGAATCAGGCCTTCGCGCGGTGTGCCTCGGCCAGGTGGGCGTCCGGGGTGCAGCGCGCGCACGGCGTGAAACCGAGGTCCCGGGCTTCCTTCACGGAGATCGGGATGGTGTCGCGGTCGGCCAGCCAGCCGCAATCGGTCAGGTGGTAGCGCGGGTGCTCGTCCACGACCACGACCTCGACGTCCAGCTCGTCCACGATCTCCGCGTCCGCCGGGTCCGTGGACTCCTCGCCCGGCTCGCCCTCCTCGGCCGTGCCGACGAGCTCACCGGCCGTGGGGATCAGCGCGGTCTGGTCCGCCGGCGCGTCCTCGACCTCCGCGGCCGGGGTCTCCCGGGCAGCCTCGTCCGCCGGCTTCTCCACCGCCGTGGCTTCCGGCGTCGACGGCTCGTCGTCGTCCGTCGACGCTCCCGCGGCGGGCTCCTCGGCCTGCTCCTCCACCGCGGACGCGCGGCGACGGGCCACCCGGCGCCGCACGAAGTCGACCACCAGCAGCAGCCCGGCGGCGACCGACAGGCCGATCGAGATCCACGCCCACAGCGAGTTCGCCGTGATCAGGGCCGCGATCAGCAACCCCAGCGCGGCCAGAACCAGGACCAGAACGATGAAGAGCACGCTGAATTACAACACGAACCACGCCCGGAACGGTTCCGACCCTCCCACGCGGAGTGCCGGAACCGTCACCGGGAAGTTCAGCCCGCCTCGGCCCGCGGACCGAACGAGTAGCCCTGGCCGCTGCCCGATCCGGCGCCCGCCTGTCCCGAGTTCGAGGACGCCGACGCCGGTGCGGCCGAGCCGCGGTCGTCGAGTTCGCGCAGCTGCGACTCCAGGAACCCGCGCAGCCGCGTGCGGTACTCCCGCTCGATGGTGCGCAGTTCCTCGATCTTCTTGCCCAGCGCGGTCTTCTCGCTGTTCATCGTGTTCATGGTCTCGGTGTACTTGCGCTGAGCCTCGCGCTCCATGGTCGTCGCCTTGTCGCGCGCCTGGCGCTCCAGCGTCTCGGCACGGGTGCGGGCGTCGTTGAGCATGTTCTCCGCTCGCGTGCGCGCCTCGTTGACCATCGAGTCGGCCTTGGTGCGGGCGTCGGAGAGCAGCTGCTCGGACTTCGCGCGAGCCTCGGCGAGCATGCCGTCGGACTCGGTCTTGGCCTCGGCGGTCAGCCGGTCGGCCATCTCCTGGGCGAGACCGAGGACCTTCGCCGCCTGCACGTTCGGCTCGCCGCCGTCCGACATCGGGTGGGCCTGGGTCTGCTCGGCGGCCGACGGCGGCGGCACGGGCGCCAGGCGGCGCTCCTGCGGGCCGGTGCCTGCGCGGGCGGCTTCGAGGTCGGCACGGGTGCCTTCGAGCTCGGCGTCGAGCTGCTCGACCTGCTGGCGCAGCTCGTTGTTGTCCTCGATGAGCCGCGCGAGCTCGGTCTCCACCAGGTCGAGGAACGCGTCCACCTCGTCCTCGTTGTAGCCCCGCTTGCCGATGGGTGGCTTGCTGAACGCAACGTTATGCACGTCAGCGGGGGTCAACGACATCAGATCACCTCACGCACTCCATGGCCTGCTCCGACACCTGGGTTCCCCCGAAGTCACCCAGGAAGCGCCAGTTGCATCAGTATGAACACAACCAACAGCAGCACCATAATCGATAAGTCCAGTCCGACGCCGCCAATGCGAACCATCGGAATGATCCTCCGCACCACGCGGACCGGAGGATCGGTCACTGTGTAGATGGTCTCCAGCGTCACCGCAACCCCGCCGGCGGGGCGCCAATCCCGTGCGAACGCACGCACGAGCTCCACCACGACACGCGCTGTGAGCAGCAGCCAAAAGACGAACAGCACGTAGTAGAGGACTAGCCGGACCGCATCCACGAACACCACTCTGCCACATCGCCGTGACCCCGGGAGCACCCGGAACGCCCGGTCTGCCCGGGTCACGTAATCGAACTGTGATTTAGCCAACGGTTTCACCCGTTCGGCCTAAATTGTTACGACCTGTAGTTGTGCCATCACACTGTTCCACCCCATTTCCCGGAGCAGGCGGTCGCGCTCAGTGACGGAGGAACAGCCCGCCCTCGGCGATCCGGCGGCGCTCCTCCGCGGTCACCTCCACGTCCGGCGGCGAGAGGAGGAACACCTTGTTGGTGATCTTGTCCATCGAGCCGCGCAGCGCGAACGCCAGCCCGGCCGCGAAGTCCACGAGGCGCTTGGCGTCCGCGTTCTCCATCTGGGTCAGGTTGATGATCACCGGGATGCCCTCGCGGTAGGCCTCGCCGATCCCCCGCGCCTCGACGTAACTCGTCGGGTGCAGCGTGGTGATCCGCCCGAGCGCGTCCCGCGGTGCCGACGCCCTGGCGGGCTCCGGCACCGGGCGAAGCCGCGCCACCGGCTCCGGCTGCCGCTCGACCGCGAGCGCGCCGTGCACCGACGGCTCCGGCGACCGCGGCCGCGCGCGGAGCGGGCCCTCCTCGTCGTAGTCGGAACCGTCGCGGTACCGTCGGCGGGCACGCGGCAGCGGCTCCTCGTCGAAGCCGTCGTAGGCTTCGTCCGCGTAGTCGCGGCGGTAGTCCTCGTCGTACCGGTCGGCGGCCTCGTAGGAGTCGTAGCCGTCGTAACCGTCACTGTCGGCCGGGATCATGCCGAAGTAGGCCTTCAGCTTCTGCAGCGCGCTCATGCCTCTCCCTAGCCGCTCCCTCACCTGACTACCCGGACGCGATCGCTCACTTCCGGGTGATCTCGCTACGGCGAGGCTAGACCGCGCGCGCCGAGCAACGCGGTTCCGACACGCACACATGTCGAACCGTGCGCGATGGCGGGTTCAAGATCACCACTCATCCCCGCGGACAGCTCCACCGCGTCCGGGTGGCTCCGGCGGAGGTCAGCGGCCGCGGCGGCCAGGCGCGCGAAGGCCGGGGCGGGGTCCGCGCCCAGCGGCGCGACCGCCATCAGCCCGCGCAGCCGCAGCCCGTCCAGCCCGGCGATGTGATCGGCCAGCTCACCCAGATGAGGGAGCGGACAGCCGCCTCGTGACGGATCGTCGTCGAGGCTGGCCTGGATCAGGACGTCCAGCGGAGCCGACCGCTCCCCCGCCTCGCGCGCGTTGCGCAGCGCCTTGGCGAGCGCGTCGGCGAGCCGGACCGAGTCGACGGACTGGACCTCGTCGGCCCAGCGCACCACCGACCGCGCCTTGTTGCGCTGCAGCCGCCCGATCATGTGCCAGCGCGGCCGCGCGTCCGGCCGCAGCGCGCGCAGCTCCGCCGCCTTGGGACCGGCCTCCTGGTCGCGGTTCTCCCCGAGGTCCGTCTGGCCGAGGTCGGTGAGCAGGGCCGCGTCGGTCGCGGGGAAGGTCTTGGTGACGGCGAGCAGGCGCACCTCGGCGCGCGGCCGTCCGGCGGCCGCGCACGCGTCGGCGACACGCGCCTCCACGGCTGCGAGGGCCTTGGCGATCTCCTCCCGGCGCTGCTCGTCGCTCATTCCGGCTCGGCCCAGGTCAGCGCGGCGATGCGACCGGTGGTGCCGTCGCGCCGGTAGCTGAACAGGGTCGGGTCCTCGGCCGTGCAGCGCGGGTCGACGCCGACCTTGCCGACGCCGGCCTCGGCGAGCTGGCGCCACAGCCCGGCGCGCAGGTCCAGCCCCGGCTTGCCGGCGCGGGTGCGGGTCGCGCTGCCGGGCAGGTGCTTGTCCACGTCGGCGGCCATCTCGGCGGGCACCTCATAGCACTCGCCGCAGATGGCCGGGCCGAGCAGCACCTCGATGCGGCCCATCTCGGCGCCCGCCTCGACCATCGCCTCCAGCGCGGCGGGCAGCACCCCGACGCGGGCGCCGACGCGGCCGGCGTGCACCGCGGCCACCACACCGGTCTCCGGGTCGCCGAGCAACACCGGCACGCAGTCCGCGACGAGCACGGCGACGGGCAGGCCGGGGGTCTTCGTCACGAGCGCGTCGGTGGCCTCGGCCGGCGCGGTCTCGCTGCCGTCGACGACGGTGACCGTGCGGCCGTGCACCTGCTCCATCCAGGCCACCCGCTCGACGCCGAGCTCGGTGCCCAGCCGTTTGCGGTTGGCCTCGACCGCGGCCGGGTCGTCACCGACGTGGTCGCCGAGGTTGAACGTGTCGTACGGCGGCGCCGAAACGCCACCCGCCCTGGTCGTGACCACCCGACGGATGCGCAAGTCCCATTACCTCCACTCGCCTGGTTTCCCCTGAGCCTACTGGGAACCGGACGCGGTGCTCGGCCGGTCTCACCGCCATGGACCTGCCACCCGTGCCCCCGAGCGTCCGCGCGCTGGCCACCTCCGGGCAGCTGCCGCCGGAGCTGGCCGCGCTGTTCACCCCGCCCGGACACGAGCGGTGGGGCCGCATCGCGGAAGCCGTGGACGAGCGCCTGGACGAGGTGGACCCGGCGGTGCGCGGCGCGTTCGCGCTCGCCGGGGCATACGGCCACCTGGACGACATCGAGTTCCTCGAGTCCGGCGAGATGCACGAGCACAACGACCGCGCGGTCGCCCTCATCGAAGAAGCACTGGAGCACGGCGTCCCGGACGAGGAGGTCCAGGAGCTCTGGGACTTCACGTACCGGGTGCAGGACGCCGCGCACCTCGCCCGCGACCACGAGGAGTACTTCGCCAAGCACGGCGCCACCGCCGAGCGGCGGCTGAACATCAAACTGGAGGAGGCGCACGCGCGGTACGAGGCGGGCGACCGCGACGCGGCGCTGCGGCTGTTCCGGGAGGTCGCCGAGGCCGACGTGTGGGGCGAGTTCAGCGGCGCCGCGCACCGCTCGGACATCGGCTGGTGCCGCCTGCTGCACGACGCGGCGCACCACGACGGGCCCGAAGCGGCGCGGAAGATCTGGCAGGAAGCCAAGGCGAGCCGGCACGCCGCGCGGTTCCCCTACCCGCACTGGTCGGCCCCGCTCATCGAGATGCTGCTCGGCACGGGAGTGCCGGACCTGCTGGCGATCCTGGCGCGCGAACGCCTGGAAGCGGCCGAATCGAACCCGCCGTGGCCCCTGGACGACGACGAGCTGCGGGTGCTCGCGCTCGCCGTCGACGAGATCGAGCGGTACCACCGGGCCTGACCACACGTCAGGCCCGGCGCCGGCTCAGCGCCGCATGAACGGCGGGACGTCTACGTCGTCGTCGGACGGGTCGTCGGTCACCGGGACGGCCCGGCTGGGCAGGCTGCCCTGGCTCGTGCTCGTGCGCGGCGCCGGGTAGCTGCGGCTGCCACCACCGGCCTGCGGGAGCCCGCTGGACGGCGTGCCGTAGTTGGTGCCCGACGGCGGCGTCCGCGGCGGCGTCACCGGGAAGCCGCCACCCGCGGGCGGGGCCGGGGGCTGCGCCGACGCCGCCGGGGCCGGCGTGCGGACCTGCCCGGCCTCGGCCGAGGCGGTGGACGAGCGGTTGCCCACGGCGGGCGGCTCGAGCTTCTTGTGGGTGGGCGAGCCGGAGTCGAACCCGGCCGCGATCACCGTCACGCGCACCTCGTCGCCGAGGGAGTCGTCGATGATCGTCCCGAAGATGATGTTCGCCTCGGGGTGCGCGGCCTCCTGCACCAGCGAGGCGGCCTCGTTGATCTCGAACAGGCCGAGGTCGGAGCCGCCCGCGATGGACAGCAGCGCACCGTGCGCGCCCTCCATCGAGGCCTCCAGCAGCGGCGAGTTGATCGCCTTCTCCGCGGCCTGCACCGCCCGGCCCTCGCCGCGGGCGGAGCCGATGCCCATCAGCGCGCTGCCCGCGCCGGACATCACACTCTTCACGTCGGCGAAGTCGAGGTTGATCAGACCCGGCGTGGTGATCAGGTCGGTGATGCCCTGGACACCGGAGAGCAGGACCTCGTCGGCGGAGCGGAACGCGTCCATCAGGCTGACGCCGATGTCGCCGAGCTGCAGCAACCGGTCGTTGGGGATGACGATGAGGGTGTCGCACTCGTTGCGCAGCGCCTGGATGCCGTCCTCGGCCTGCTTGCCGCGGCGCTTGCCCTCGAAGGTGAACGGCCGGGTCACCACGCCGATCGTGAGCGCGCCGAGTTTGCGCGCGATCGAGGCGACCACCGGCGCGCCGCCGGTGCCGGTGCCACCACCCTCGCCCGCGGTCACGAAGACCATGTCGGCGCCCTTGAGCACCTCCTCGATCTCCTCGCGGTGGTCCTCGGCGGCCTTGTGCCCCACCTCGGGGTTGGCGCCGGCGCCAAGGCCACGGGTCAGCTCGCGGCCGATGTCGAGCTTGACATCGGCGTCGGACATCAGCAGCGCCTGCGCGTCCGTGTTGATCGCGATGAACTCGACACCCTTGAGGCCGACCTCGATCATGCGGTTGACGGCGTTCACGCCGCCTCCGCCGATGCCGACGACCTTGATCACCGCGAGGTAGTTGTGCGGGGGCGTCATCGGGTCCGCCTTCCTATCGTGAATTCCTCGTACCGCTCACCGGGAGCGAAAAACCCTCAACCTAAACTCAAGGTTCAGAGTTATGTCAACTCCCCGCTCCGTCCGCCGAAGGTAGGGATCCGGCGAAGCGGAATCCAGTAGCCACGCCGCGTGTCGGCCGTGGCGTTGCAAAATCACCGCGCCGGACGCGTCATTCGCCGGTCCGGCCGTCGGTCAGCTCACGCAGCAGGTCCAGGTGCCCGGCGTGCCGCCCGGTCTCCTCCACCATGTGGATCAGCACGTAACGCAGGTTGATCGAGCCGTCCCGGAAGGACACGAGGGTCTCCGGCGCCAGCCCGGCGGCGATCTCGCGGCTGACCGCGCACTGCGCGCGGTAGGCCGCCACCAGGTCCGCGAGCGGGATCGTGAGCGCCTCACGGAAGTCCGCGTCGCGGTCGGCGGCCAGCTTCTCCTCCCACCGGCTGGGACGGCCGGCGAGGACCACCTCGAACCAGTGGTGCTCCACATAGGTCAGGTGGCCCACCAGGCCGGCGATCGTGGTCAGCTCGCTCGGCACGAGGCTGCGGCGGGCCTGCTCGTCGGTCAGGCCCGCGCACTTGAGCACGACGGCCTCGCGCAGGAAGTCCAGAAAGGCGCCCAGTTGCTCGCGCTCGCCGCCGTCGAAGGCCGGCTCGGTTCTGATCACGACCGCCAGCTTTCCACAGTGGATGTGTTGCGCACAATTGAATTGCCCGCTATGTTCGTTGGCGGAAGGATCTTCACCTGACGGAAGGGGAACACCATGCCCAGTCGCGACGCCACCACCCACTGGGAAGGCGGCCTGCAGAACGGCAAGGGCCACGTCACGCTCGACTCGTCGAACGCAGGCCAGTTCGACGTGTCGTTCCCGACCCGCGCGGGCAACCCGGAGGGCCAGACCAGCCCGGAGGAGCTCATCGCCGCCGCGCACTCGTCGTGCCTGGCGATGAACCTGTCCGGCGTGCTGGAGTCGCAGAACCTGCGCGCCGAGTCCATCGACGTGAGCGCCGAGGTCACGCTCGGCCCGGCCGCGGGCGGCGGCTTCGAGATCAGCGGCATCGCGATCACCCTGCGCGCCAGCGTGCCCGGCGTGGACGCGGCGAAGTTCGCCGAGCTGGCGAAGACGGCCGAGCAGACCTGCCCGGTGTCGAAGGCGCTGGCCGGCACGACGATCACGCTGGACGCGGCGCTCGACTGAGCCCGCGAAAGGCAGTGGCCCCGCGGTCGCACGTCCTCGACGATGTGCGACCGCGTGTCCGTCCTCAGGAGACGGTCGGCAACTCGGGGCTCGCGACGTCGTAGACCTGCCCCTCGCGGGTCAGCAGCACGTTCAGCACCTGCGCCTTGCGGTCCGCCTTCTCCGCGTTCCCCCAGCGGACCGTTTTCCCGCCGGCCAGCGTGAACTCCACGCCGCCCGGGGTCTTGGCCCGCACGACCGTGATCTGCCCCTTCAGCGGCGCCGGCACCGTCGCGAGCACCGCCACCACCGAGCGCGTCACCGGGTCGTCCGGGGCCACCGCCGCCACCTGCACCTCCGGCAGGCCCTCCGGCTTGTTCTGCACCGTCTTGTAGTCCAGACCGCCGGAATCGACCAGGTGGAACCCGTCGGCCGCCGCGGTGAAGCCGATCGGCGTCCGCTCCGTCACCGTGATGTCCACAGTGGACGGCCACGACCTGGAGACGTCCACAGTGGCCACCCCGGGGATCGCCGTCACGCGCGCGGCGATCTCGTCGGTGTCCAGCAACAGCATCGGCTTCAGGTCGGGCACCGCGGCGGCCGCCAGGATCTGGTCCCCCGGCACGCTGTTCGCGCCGTGCACCTCCACCGACCGCACACCCAGCAGCGACGTGAACAACACGACGTACGTCAGGCCGGCGACCGTCAGCACGGTCAGCAGCGCCACCCAGCGGCGCCGCAGCGCTCGGCGCCGCGAGACGCCCGTGCCGGTGCGCCGCCGAGCCGTCAGCGGGCGCCGTCCCCGGCGGCTGCGCACCGCCGACGACGACCGCCGCGTGGACGGCCTGCTGCGCTCCTCGCTCCGCGCTCGCGTCGCCACCTAGCCCCCGGCCCGCCGGTCCAGCTCCGCCAGGATCTCCGGCCCCAGCTGCGTCACGTCGCCCGCGCCCATGGTGACCAGCAGGTCGCCGGGCTTGACCAGGTCCGCGGCCAGCGCCACGGCCCGGTCGAACGCGGGCTCGTAGTGCACCCCGGCGCCGGTGATCTGCTCCGCGATCAGCGCGCCGCTGACGCCCGGCTCCGGCTCTTCCCGCGCGCCGTAGACGTCCAGCAGCACGACCTCGTCGGCCAGCCCCAGTGCCTCGGCGAACTCCGCGGCGAACAGCTTCGTGCGCGAGTACAGGTGCGGCTGGAACACCACGACCACGCGACCGTTCCCGGCCGCGTTCCGCACCGCGCGCAGCTGCGCGGCGACCTCCGTGGGGTGGTGGGCGTAGTCGTCGTAGACCCGCACGTCCCCGGCGCGGCCCTTGAACTCGAACCGCCGCCGCACTCCGCCGAACGCGGCCAGCCCCTCGGCGAGCCCGTCCAGCGGCGCGCCCAGCTCCAGCCCGGCCAGCAGCGCGGCCACGGCGTTGAAGGCCATGTGCTCACCCGGCACCGCGACCCGCACGTCGGTCTCCCGGCCGTCCAGCGCGATCCGGATGATCCCGCCGCCGTCGGCGGGCCGGTAGTCCAGCACCTTCGCGTCGCCCGGGTCCGTCACCGACCGGCCGTAGCGGCGCACCCGGACGCCCGCGGCCGCCGCGTGGTCGCCCAGCGCGTTGGCGGCCTCGTCGTCGGCGCACACGATCAGCAGGCCGCCCGGCTCGATCCGGCGCGTGAACTGCGTGAAGACGGCGGTGTAGGCCTCGGCGGTGCCGTGGTGGTCCAGGTGGTCCGGCTCGACGTTGGTCACGACCGCGACCGACGGCGAGTAGCTCAGGAACGACCCGTCGCTCTCGTCCGCCTCGGCGACGAACAGGCCGCCCTCGCCGTGGTGGGCGTTCGCGCCGGACTCGTTGAGGTCGCCGCCGATCGCGAACGACGGGTCCAGCCGGCAGTGCTGCAGCGCCACCGTGAGCATCGACGTGGTCGACGTCTTGCCGTGCGTGCCCGCGATGCAGGCGACCCGGTGCCCGGCCATCAGCAGCGCCAGCGCCTGGGCCCGGTGCAGCACCGGGATGCCGCGCTCGCGGGCGGCCACCAGCTCCGGGTTGCTCTCCTTGATCGCGGTCGACACCACAACCGCGGACGGGCCGCCGGGCAGCGCGTCCAGGTTCTCCGGGCGCTGCCCGATGCCGATCTCGGCGCCCTGCGCGCGCAGCGTCAGGAACGCGCGGGAGTCCTTGGCGTCCGAGCCGGACACGCGGGCGCCGCGCGCCAGCAGGATCCGCGCGATGCCGCTCATGCCGGCGCCGCCGATCCCGATCAGGTGGGCCCGGCTCAGCTCGGCGGGAACGTCGCTCACTTTCCGCACACCTCCAGGACGATCCGCGCCAGCACCTCGTCGGCCTCGCGGTGGCCGAGCCCGACCGCCGCCGACCCCATCCGAGCGACCCGGGCGGCGTCGGTGACCAGCGGGACGACCAGCTCGGCCACCTTCGCCGGGGTCAGGTCGGCGTCGGGCACCAGCAGCGCCGCGCCGGCGTCCACCGCGGGCCTGGCGTTGATCGCCTGCTCGCCGTTGCCGTGCGGCAGCGGCACGAACACCGCGGGCAGCCCGACCGCGGACACCTCGGCCGCGGTCATCGCGCCGGACCGGCACAGCACCACGTCGGCGGCGGCGTAGGCCAGGTCCATCCGCTCCAGGTAGGGCACCGGCACGTACGGCGGGCGGCCCGGGAACTCCTGCACGACCAGGCTGTTCTTCGGCCCGTGCGCGTGCAGCACGCCGATCCCGGCCTCGGCCAGCTCCTTGGCGGCGCCGGACACCGCGTTGTTGATCGACTGGGCGCCCTGCGAACCGCCGAACACCAGCAGCGTCGGCGCGTCCGGGTCGAGCCCGAAGTGCGCGCAGGCCTCCGCCCGCAGCGCCGCCCGGTCCAGCGAGGTGATCGACCGCCGCAGCGGGATGCCCACCACCTCCGCGCCCGGCAGCGGCGTGCCCGGCACCGCGACCGCGACCCGCTTCGCGAACCGCGCGCCGACCCGGTTGGCCAGGCCCGGCGACTGGTTGGCCTCGTGCACCACGATCGGCACCCGGCCGCGCGCGGCGAAGTACGCCGGCAGCGACACGTAACCGCCGAACCCGACTACGACGTCCGCGCCGACCCGGTCCAGCACCTCGCGCGTCTGCTTCACCGAGTCCCGGATCTTCAGCGGCAGCCGCAGCAGATCGGTGGTCGGCTTGCGCGGCAGCGGCACCGGCGGGATCAGCTCCAGCGGGTAGCCGCGCGCCGGGACGAGCTTGTTCTCCAGCCCGCGGGACGTGCCGAGTGCGACCACCGTGGCGTCCGGCCGCAGCCGCCGCACGGCGTCGGCCAGCGCCAGCGCGGGTTCGATGTGTCCGGCCGTGCCGCCGCCCGCCACCACCACGGTGGGAGCCACGCCGGTAACCGCCTTGCTCACTTGCTCCTACGTCCCTCTCCGCACTGAACTTCCCCGTCTGGCCGGCGTCGACCGCCGGCGCTCGGGCGCCTGCGCCGATCGTGCCCCGCGGCCTGAGGGCCGGTCACCGCGGGGTGCCGGACGGCCGCTGCCCCGCCGCCGCGCCGGCGGCCGGTAGACCTCGGGGGCGGGCAGGCGCAGGAGACGGCCGAACTTGCCCGGCCCCTGCGACCGCAGCGCCGCGACCGACTCCGGCTCGTGCCTCGCGGCGTTGGCCAGCAGGCCCATCAGGAACATGGTGACCCAGATGGACGTGCCGCCCGCCGAGATCAGCGGCAGCGTCACGCCGGTGACGGGCAGCAGCCCGACCACGTAGCCGATGTTGATCCCGGCCTGCGACACCGTGAACACCGTCAGCGTGCCGGCGGTGATCCGGATCCACGGGTCCAGGTTACGCATGGCGATGCGCAGGCCCACGATGGCGAGCCCGACGAACAGGCCGATGACCACGATGCAGCCGATGAACCCGAGTTCCTCGCCGATCACCGCGAAGATGAAGTCGTTCTGCACGTTGGGCAGGTAGGACCACTTCGACGGCCCCTGCCCGAGGCCCTTGCCGAACAGGCCGCCGTCGGCGAGCGCGTACTTGGCCTGCGTGGCCTGGTAGGCGGCGCCGCTGGTGTCCGAGCCGGGCGAGAGGAACGACATGACCCGCGACATGCGGTAGGACGCGGTCAGCGCCAGCACCACCGCACCGGCGACGCCGCCTGCCAGGATCACCGCGAACAGCCGCTTGGGTGCGCCGGCGAACCACAGCAGCGACAGCAGCACCACGCCGAGCGTGATCGTGCCGGACAGGTTGGGCTGCGCCATGACCAGCGCGAACATCAGCAGCGCGACCGGCACGACCGGCACCATCAGGTGCCGCCACTGGTGCAGCACGTGGTACTTGGTGACCAGCACGTGCGCGCCCCACAGCGCGAAGGCGACCTTGGTGAACTCGACCGGCTGCACCGAGAAGCCGCCCACCACGAACCACCGCTGGGCGCCGCCGCCCGCCGAACCGAGCGGCGTCAGCACCAGCGCCAGCATCGCCAGGCACACCACCACGGCCATGGAGGACAGCGCGCGGGTCCGCTTCAGCGGCATCCGCAGCGCCACCCAGAACACGACCGACCCGGTGAGCACGAAGATCAGGTGCTTCTTGAACAGCGCGTACACGCCGGAGCCGGTGTCCGGGTCGACCGAGGCGACCGAGGACGCCGACAGCACCATCACGATGCCGATCGACGTCAGCAGGCCGGTCAGCGCCAGCACCAGGTGGAAGTCGGCCAGCGGGCGCGACAGCCACGCGGTCAGCGCGGTGAACGTGGCGCGCGCCGGGCTCTGCCGGTCCCCCCGGTCCCGTCTGCGCGGCGCGCTGTCCTGCTCCTTGTCCTCAACGACCGTCATCGGCAGACCCCGTCGCACGGGCCAGGACCGCGTCGGCGAAGGCGTCACCCCGATGGGCGTAGTTGCGGAACATGTCCAGGGACGCCCCGGCGGGCGCCAGCAGCACCACGTCACCGGGCCGGGCCAGGTCGCTGGCCACCGAGACCGCCTCGTTCATGGCCCCATCGTCACCCGAGGCGACCCGGTGGACGGGGACATCCGGCGCGTGTCGCGCGAGAGCGGCGGCGATCACCGGGGCGTCGGCGCCCATCAGCACCACCCCGCGCAGCCGCCCGGCGACCACCTCGACCAGCTCGTCGACCGCGGCGCCCTTGAGCTGCCCGCCCGCGATCCACACCACGCTGGAGTGCGCGAGCAGCGACCCGGCCGCGGCGTGCGGGTTGGTGGCCTTGGAGTCGTTGACGTAGCGGACCCCGCCGAACTCGCCCACCTCGACGGCGCGGTGCGCGCCCGGCTGGAACTCGCGCAGGCCCTTGGCGACCCCAGCGGGGTCGATGCCGTACGCGCGGGCCAGCGCGGCCGCGGCGAGGGCGTTGGCGAGGTTGTGCGGGCCGGCCGGGCGCACCTCGCTCGCGGAGATCAGCTCGTCGGCGGAGTGCTGCGGGTCCGGGCCGTAAGCGCGATCGATCAGCAGGTCCTCGACCAGGCCCAGCTCACCCGGCCGCGGGGTGTCCAGGCGGAACCCGACGCGCTTCGCCCCGGCGGGGGCGTACTCGCCGGCCAGCCGCACCGACCACGGGTCGTCGGAGTTGTGCACGACGACGTTCGAGTGGGCGTGGATGGTGCCCTTCGCGGCGGCGTAGGACTCCATCGTGCCGTGCCAGTCCAGGTGGTCCTCGGCGAGGTTGAGCACCACGGACGCGTGCGGCGCGAGCGTCGAGGACCAGTGGAGCTGGAAGCTGGACAGCTCCACCGCCAGCGCCTCGTACCCCTCGAAGACCGCGTCCAGCACGGGCAGGCCGATGTTGCCGCAGGCCAGCGCGTGCACCCCGCCGGCGCGCAGCATCGACTCCAGCATGCCGACCGTGGTGGTCTTGCCGTTGGTGCCGGTGACCGCGAGCCAGGTGGCCGGGTTCGGCAGGTCGCGGGACGCGCGCCAGGCCAGCTCGACGTCGCCGATCACCTCGATGCCGGCGGCGGCCGAGGCGACCAGCAGCGGCGCGGTCGGCCGCCATCCGGGGCTGGTGACCACCAGGTCGGTGCCCGCGGGCGGTTCGGTGAGGCCCGGGGCCAGTTCGGCGCCAAGGCCGTCCAGCTCGGCCAGCCGCTCGGCGTTGCCGTCGGTGACCGTGACCCGGGCGCCACGCTCGGTCAGGGCCCGCACGGCCGACCTGCCGGTGACCCCGGCGCCGGCGACGAGCACGTTGCGTCCGGCGAACACCATCACTCGCTTTCTGCGCGGCGGAGCCGCTCGGAGTGGGCCGTCAACCCGCACCGCCGCGGGTTCTGAGCGGGCTCAGCCGCGCGGAGCGCGTCGGTTGAGGGTGGTGGTGGGAGACGGGCGGGCGTCTCCTCGCGAGGACAGCGCCGACGTGGTGAATTGGCATTCATGAGGAGGCGATCCCGGAGCGAGGGGGCGTCTGAGGTTCCGCCACCCGCACCGCTTCGCAGGCCGCTTCGGACCATCTCTAGCCTCCCGCGCCCAGCTGTTCGGAGTAGAACAGGCCGAGGCCGAACATGCAGCAGATGGCCGCGAGCAGCCAGAACCGGATGATCACCGTCGTTTCGGCCCAGCCCGCCAGCTCGAAGTGGTGGTGGAACGGGGCCATCCGGAACAGACGGCGGCGCGTCGTGCGGAACACCGCGATCTGCAGCACCACCGAGATCATCTCGACCATGAACAGGCCGCCGATGACGATGGCGAGCAGCTCGGTGCGGGTGGTGATGGACAGGCCCGCGACCAGACCGCCCAGCGCCAGCGAACCGGTGTCCCCCATGAAGATCTTCGCGGGCGCGGCGTTCCACCACAGGAAGCCGACGCAGGCGCCGGCCGCGGCGGCCGCGACCACGGCCAGGTCCAGCGGGTCGCGCACGTCGTAGCAGGCGGCCTGCGGGGTCACCACGCAGGACAGGCGGGCCTGCCAGAACGCGATCACCACGTAGGTGGCGAGCACCATCGCCGAGGTGCCGCCGGCCAGGCCGTCCAGGCCGTCGGTGAAGTTCACCGCGTTCGACCAGCCGGAGATGACCACGTAGCAGAAGATCACGAAGATCACCGCGGGGAAGGTGATCAGCGCGAGGTCACGCACGTAGCTGAGGTTCCGCGAGGCCGGGGTGAGGCCGTAGCGGTCGGCGAACTGCAGCGCCAGGATGCCGAAGGCGACCGCGACCACGAGCTGGCCGACCAGCTTCGCGGTCTTGTTCAGCCCCAGGTTGCGCTGCTTGCGGATCTTGATGAAGTCGTCGAGGAACCCCACCACGCCGAGGCCGACCGCGAGGAACAGCACCAGCAGGCCGGACGCGGACGGGCCGTCGTTCGCGGAGCTGCCGGAGCCGATCCAGTTCATCAGGTGCGCGGCGAAGTAGCCGACCACCATCGCGATGATGATCGCGACCCCGCCCATCGTGGGCGTGCCGCGCTTGGACTTGTGGCCCTGCGGGCCCTCCTCGCGGATCTCCTGGCCGAAGCCCTGCCGGGAGAACACCCGGATGAGGTAGGGCGTGAGCAGGATGGAGACCAGGAGACCGATCGCGGCCGCGATCAGAATGCTGATCACGCAACACCTTCCTTGAGCAGTGCGTCAGCGACGAGCCAGAGCTCGGCGACCTTCGAAGCCTTCACGAGCACGACGTCACCGGGTTCCAGCTGCTCGCGCAGGAGGTCGATCGCGGCGGCGGCGTCGGGCACCAGCACGGACTCCTCACCCCACGAACCCTCGTGGCTGGCGCCCTGGTGCATCGCGGCGGCCTCGTCTCCGACCACCACGAGCCTGCTGATGTTGAGCCGGACCGCGAGGCGGCCGATCTCGTCGTGCGCGGACACGCTATCGGCACCGAGTTCGCCCATCACACCGAGGACCGCCCAAGACCGCTTGCCGCGGCTGGCCGAGGCCAGTGTCTTGAGCGCAGCGCGCATCGACTCCGGGTTGGCGTTGTAGGAGTCGTTCATGACCACAACGCCGTCGGCCCTGGTGGTGACCTCCATGCGGCGCGCGGAGCGGCGCTGGGCGGCCGACAGGCGCTGCGCGACCTCCTCCACGGTCGCGCCCAGTTCGAGCGCGATCGCGGCGGCCGTGAGCGCGTTGCCGACGTGGTGCTCGCCGTACAGCGACAGCGTCACCGGCGCCTCCCCGGCGGGGGTGATGAGCCGGAAGGAGGCGCGGGCCTGCTCGTCGAGAGTGATGTCCTCGGCGCGCACCTGCGCGTCCGGGTGCTCGCCGACGCCGACGACGCGGGCCGTCGTGCGGCTCGCCATCGCCGCGACCAGCGGATCGTCCAGGTTGAGGACCGCGACCCCGCCCTCCTCCGCCGACGGCAGGGCCTCGACCAGCTCGCCCTTGGTCTTGGCGATGGCCTCGCGCGAGCCGAACTCGCCGACGTGTGCGCTGCCCACGTTGAGCACCGCGCCGATGCGCGGCGGGGCGACCTCCGCGAGGTGCGCGATGTGGCCGGGCCCGCGGGCGGACATCTCCAGCACCAGGTGGCGGGTGCGCTCGTCGGCGCGCAGGGCGGTCCACGGGTGGCCCAGCTCGTTGTTGAACGATCCGGGCGGCGCGACCGTCTCGCCCATCGGCTCCAGCAGCTGCGCGATGAGGTCCTTGGTGGAGGTCTTGCCGGAGGAGCCGGTGACCCCGACGACGGTGAGCCCGCCGCGGGACAGCTCGATCACCACGTGCCGGGCAAGCTTGGCCAGCGCGGCCAGCACGGCGGCGCCGGAGCCGTCCTTGTCGCCGGTCAGCGCCAGCGCGCGCTCGTGCGCCTGGCCGGGCGGCAGCGGCGGCACGATCACCGCGGGGGCGTCGACCTCGCGCGCGGCCAGCACGCCGGCGGCGCCGCTCTCGACCGCCTTGACGGCGAAGGCGTGCCCGTCGACCTTCTCGCCGGGCAGGGCGACGAACAGCCCGCCCGGGGTGAGGCGGCGCGAGTCGAACTCGACGCTGCCGGTGACCGTCTCGCGTCCGTCGGTGCGGTGCAGCCGCCCGCCGGTGACGGCGGCGATCTGCTCCAGGGTCAGCGGGATCAACGGGTCTCCTGGTTCTCTTCGAGCCGGCGCCGGATCGCCGCCGCCAGCTCGTCGCGGTCGGAGAAGGGGTGCACGACGCCCGCGGCCTCCTGGCCGGTCTCGTGGCCCTTCCCCGCGATCAGCACGACGTCCCCGGCCCCGGCCAGCTCGACGGCCTTGACGATCGCCTCGCGCCGGTCGCCGATCTCCAGCACCTCGCCCGCGTCGTGACCGGCCGCGCGGGCCCCGGTCAGCATCGCGGCGCGGATCGCGGCCGGGTCCTCCGACCGCGGGTTGTCGTCGGTGACGATGAGGACCTCGCTGCGCTTCGCGGCGGCCTCGCCCATCATCGGGCGCTTCGCGGTGTCCCGGTCGCCGCCGCAGCCGAGGACGGTGATGATCCGGCCCTCGGTGCGGGCGCGCAGGGCGTCCAGCGCCTGCGCCACCGCGGCCGGCTTGTGCGCGTAGTCGACGACGGCGGTGAAGTCCTGGCCCAGGTACACCCGCTCCATCCGGCCGGGGACCTCCACGTGCGCCAGGCCGGTGACCGTCTCCTCCAGCGTCACGCCGCAGGTCTCCAGGATCGCCGCGGCCAGCAGCGCGTTGGCGATGTTGAACGTGCCCGGCAGCGGCAGCGTGGCGCGCGCGGTGCGGCCGGCGGGCGAGTGCAGCGTGAAGCTCTGCTCACCGGTCGGGGTGGTGGCGAAGTCGGTGGCGGTCCAGCTGGCGTCCACCCCCGGCTCGGTGGTCACGGTGATCGTGTGCGGCGTGACCAGCGCCTGGCCCCACGCGGTGTCGATGCACACCACCTCGGTGGTGGAGCGGCCGTCGAACAGCAGCGACTTGGCGGCGAAGTACTCCTCCATGTCGCGGTGGAAGTCCAGGTGGTCCTGGGAGAGGTTGGTGAACGCGCCGACCGCGAAGCGGGTGCCGTTGACGCGGCCCAGCGCGAGCGCGTGGCTGGACACCTCCATCGGCACGTGCGTGACGCCCTGCTCGACCATCACCGCGAGCAGCGCCTGCAGGTCCGGCGCCTCGGGCGTGGTGAACGCGCTGGCCAGCCGCTCCCCGGCGATGCGGGTCTCGATGGTGCCGATCAGGCCGGTCACGTGCCCGGCGGCGCGCAGGCCCGACTCGACCAGGTAGGTCGTGGTGGTCTTGCCCGACGTGCCGGTGATGCCGAGGACGGCCAGCTCCAGCGACGGCTCGCCGTAGATCCAGGCGGCCATCGAGCCGAGCACCCCGCGCGGGTCCGGGTGCACCAGCACCGGGACGCCCGCCTCGCGCAGCGCCGGCCGGTCCGCGCCCGCCTCGTCGGTGAGCACCGCCGCCGCCCCGGCCGCGATGGCCTCCGCGGCGAAGTCCGCCCCGTGCGCCCGCGCACCCGGCAGCGCGGCGAACAGGTCGCCGGGCAGGACGTGCTGGGCCCGCAGGGTGGCCCCCGTGACGACCGTGTCGCCCGGCCAGTGCGGCTCGCCGACCAGGCGCGCGTCCGCGCGCGCGACGAGCGTGGTGAGCGGGACCGGCTCGATGCGGGTCGGCCGTGGCGGCGCCACCGCCGCCTTCACCGGGCTGTCCGGTACCCGCCCCTTCGCTTCCTGCGACATGGTGCTGCTTCCAGACGCTTCCACCGACACAGCACGGAAGGTTACCGAGCCGGGATTCCCCGCTTGCGGGCCGGTACTCCTAGGCCGTGTGTCTCGATTGGACAGCGACGGGAATCCCCACGACGCCTCGCCGGGCGAGGCTGGTGGCGGGGCGGCTCCACCGCTGATGGGCGGACCTCAGGGCAGCACGAGCGGCACGTACGGCGCCGTGCCGTCGGACAGCGGGATCTGGAACCGCTGCGTCAGGTACGAGGCGATGTCGTGGAACAGCGGCGCCGCCGAGTGGCCCGCGGGCAGCGTGGTGTCCGGCGCGTCCAGGCGGATGCCCACGACGAACCGCGGGTTGTCCGCGGGCAGGATCCCGGCGAAGGTGATGTTGTAGAGGGTGTCGCTGTACGCCCCGGTGGCCGGGTTGACCTGCTGGCCGGTGCCGGTCTTGCCGGAGATCTGGTAGCCCTCCAGCGCGGCCGTCGGCGCCGTCCCGCTGTTGCCGTTCCGCCCGGTCTGGGTGACCGCGCGCATCATGTTCCGCACCGTCGTCGCGGTCTCCGGGCTGACCACCTGCGTCGTCTCCGGCGCCGCCTTCGGCACCACGGTGCCGTCCGGGCGAATCTCCTGCTTGACGATGCTCGGCTGCACCCGCAGGCCGTTGTTCGCGATCGCCTGGTACATCGCCGTCATCTGCACCACGGTCATCGACAGGCCCTGCCCGATCGGCAGGTTGCCGAACGTGGTGCCGGTCCAGGTGTTGCGCGGCGGCACGAACCCGCGGCTTTCCCCGGACAGGCCCAGGCCCGCGCTCTGCCCGATGCCGAAGCGCTTGAGGTAGTCCAGGTACTTGTCCGGGCCGAGCTGCTGGGCCAGCAGCAGCGTCCCGACGTTCGACGACTTGGCGAAGATGCCGGTGACCGAGAAGTTCTGCGTGCCGTGCACCCACGCGTCGTGCACGGTGTGGTCGGCGACCTTCAGCGAGCCGGGCACCTGCAGCACCGACTCGGGCGTCACCAGGCCCTGGTCGATCGCCGCGGTGGCGGTCACGATCTTGTTCACCGAGCCCGGCTCGAACGGCGTGGACACGGCCTGCAGGTCCATCAGCGACTGCGTGTAGGTCTTGTTGTCGTACGGGTCGAACGTCGCGTCGTCGGCGATCGCGTAGATCTCGCCGGTCTTCGCGTCCATCACGACCGCGCTGGCGCCCTTGGCGTGCGACTGCCGCACGTAGTCGGCCAGCGCGTTCTGCAGGAAGTACTGCGTGTCCGAGTCGAGCGTGAGCACGACGTCGTTGCCCGGGGTCGCGGGCTGCACGTCCCGCTCGGTGCCCGGGATGATGACGTTGTCGTTGCCCTGCTTGGTGTCCGCGACGTAACGGCCCGGCTGGCCCGCCAGGTCGGCGTTGAGCGTGTACTCCAGCCCCGCCAGGCCCTGCAGGCTGTGCTTGGACACGTCGGGGTCGTCCATCCGCCAGTTGGCCAGCCCGACGACGTTCGAGGCCAGCGTGTCGCCCGGGTACTCGCGGGCCGCGCGCACCTCCGCGCCGATCTCCGGGAAGGCCTTGGTGATCTCCTCGGCGATCGACGGCTCGACCCCGTCGACCAGGTAGGTGAACGACGTGGTCTTGCGGAAGTCGGCGAGCAGCTCGGCCTCGGTGACCCGGCCGGGCAGCTTGGCGGCGATGAACCTCGCCGCGTCCGCCGCGCGCGTCTCGTAGTTCTGGCCCCCCGCCGGGTTCTTCGCCGCGACCTCGTCCCACGCCTTGCGCATCGCGCGCAGGTTCACCGACAGCGCGCGGGTTTCCACGGTGAACGCCAGCTTGACGTTGTTGCGGTCCACAATGGACCCGCGCTTTGCCGGGATCGGGATGGTGGTGCTGCGCTGGCTCTCCGCCTTGGCCGACAGGGCCGCGGCCTGGAAGCCCTGCACCTGCACGAGCTTGAGACCGGCCAGGACGAGCACGGCGACGAGCGCGATGCGCACGCCGACGTAGCGCCCCTTGCCGGTGGCGGCGTTGGGCTGGCCGGCCACCTGGCGCATGCGGGCGCCGTAGCTGCGGCGTCCCGGCCGAGCCATCAATGCCCTCCCGTGGTCTGCTGTCCCGGCGCCTGCGTCTGCCCGCCGGCAGGCGGCACCTGCGCCTGGTCCTGCGGCTGGACGACCTGGCTGTCGCCCTGCGGCACGTCACCCTCGATCGGGCGGCCGCCCACCGGGGTGCCCTGCGGCACCACCGGCGCGGTCTGCTGCTGGGCCGCCGGGGCGCCCTCGGCCTTCTTCGGCTCGCCGACGACGGTCACCGACCCGTCCGGGTTCAGCACGAGGTGCGCGGGGTCCTTCGCGGGCACCATGCCCAGCGCCTTGGCCCGCTCGGCCAGCGACGACGGCGACTCCGCGCCGCTGACGTCCTGCTGCAGCTGCTCGACCCGCTCGGCCAGCGCGGCGTTGTCGTCACGCAGCTGCTCCAGCCGGTAGGAGTCGGCGATCGCCTGCGTGGACAGCAGCAGCGTGACCACCACACCGGCGGCGAGCAGCACCATCACCAGCAGCACGAACGTGGCGCGCGACCGCGGCACCCGCAGCTTGAGCCGGGTCTTCTCGCGCTGCGGCTCGGGCGCGGTGCGCTTGAGGCCCTCGGCGCGCTGCGCCCGCCGGGCATAGGCGCGCTCAGCGGCGGTGGTGCGCTGGGCCTGCCGGGCAGGCTGCCGCCGGGGGCGGCGCTTGGCCGGTACCGGTGTGCCCAGGCCTTCCTCGGCGGGGGTGTCCGAACGGCGCGGGCGCCGTCGCGGCTCGGCACCGGCCTGCCTGCGTGCCCGCGTAGGCGCTGTCATGCGTCCGCCTCCTTGATCCGTTCCGCCACCCGCAGCCGCACGGACGCCGCCCTCGGGTTCTGTTCGATCTCTTCCTCGCTCGCCTTCTCGGCGCCGCGCGTGATCAGCTTCAGTTCCGGCCCGTGGCCGGGGAGTTCGACGGGCAGGCCCGGCGGGGTCCGCGACTTCGCGAGCTCCGCGAAGGCCTGCTTGACGATGCGGTCCTCCAGCGAGTGGTAGGACTCGACGACGATCCGGCCGCCGACGGCCAGCGCGGACAGCGCCGCGGGGATCGCCCGTCGCAGCACCTCCAGCTCGCCGTTGACCTCGATGCGCAGCGCCTGGAACGTGCGCTTGGCCGGGTGCCCGCCGGTGCGGCGGCTCGCCGCCGGCACCGCGTCGTAGAGCAGCCGCACCAGCCGCTCGCTGCGGTCGAACGGCTGCCGCGCCCGCTCCGCGACGATCGCCTTGACGATGCGCTGGGCGAACCGCTCCTCGCCGTACTCGCGCAGGATCCGGACCAGCTCGCCGGGCTCGTAGGTGTTGAGGACATCCGCCGCGGTCTGCCCGGTCGTAGGGTCCATCCGCATGTCCAGCGGGGCGTCGCGGGCGTAGGCGAACCCGCGCTCCTCCTCGTCCAGCTGCATGGAGGACACGCCGAGGTCGAACATCACGCCGTCCACACGGGACAGTCCCAGCCGGGCGAGGACGTCCGGCAGGGTGTCGTAGACCGCGTGCACCAGCTCGACCCGGTCGCCGAACTTCGCCAGCCGCGCGCCGGAGCGTTCCAGCGCGTGCGGATCCCGGTCCAGGCCGATGAGCTTCAGCTGCGGGAAAGCGGTGAGCAGCGCCTCGGAGTGCCCGCCGAGCCCGGTGGTCGCGTCGACCACCACGGCCGGGCGGCCTTCCAGCGCGGGAGCGAACAGCTCCAGCACGCGCCCGGTCATGACCGGCACGTGCGCGGCCTCGGCTGCCACTTCTCCCACCCCCTTACACCGTCGTCCGGATGCCGTCAGGTCCCCGCCCGCCCGCTGCGGACCTGGTGCCGGGGAAGGTGCACCAGGGCCGCTGAGCGGACAGAGGCCTCACGACATCCGTCGCCGGATCCCGCCCCCACTTGCGTTTCGCCACCCGCGCCCCCCGACGGCGCGGGTCACTAGAAGACCCCCGGCAGGACCTCTTCCTGGGCCTGCGCGTAGCTGTCCTCGTGTTCCTCCAGGTAGGACTCCCAGCGCTGGGCGTCCCAGATCTCCAAGCGCGTGATCGCCCCGATGACCACGCACTCCTTGTTGAGCCCGGCGTAGCGCCGCAGCTCGGGCGCGATCGCGATGCGCCCCTGGCCGTCCGGACGCTGCTCGTCGGTGCCCGCGAACAGGTACCGCTGGTAGGCCCGCACCGCCTCGTTCGTGAAGGGCGCCTCCGCGACCTTGCGGGCCAGCTGCTCGAACTCCGCGCGCGGGAAGACGAAGAGGCAGTGATCTTGCCCCTTGGTGACCATCAGCCCACCTGCCAGCGCGTCGCGGAACTTCGCGGGCAGCGTGAGCCGCCCCTTGTCGTCCAGCTTGGGGGTGTGGGTGCCGAGGAACACCGGCACTCACCTCCCCACCGCCCCCGGTGCTCCACCGGATGCGGCCCCTGGGGCCTCCCTTCCGCCCCACTGGGCACCACCGTACCCCACTTTTCCCCACAGTCAACGCCACGGAGAGGCCCGACCGGGCGAACGTTTCAGCGTTTTCGCAGGTCAACGCGTGGGGGGCGAAGTGGGGAGAAGGTGGGGGGCGCCGGCGCCCCTCCCCCGGGCCGGTTAGCTCACGGGTCCGGTCGCGGGCGTTTTCGGGCCGTCGTGGGGCGCAGTGGGGCGGACGGTGGGAGGAAGTGGGGGCCGTGGTGGGAGGAAGTGGGGAGGGTGGTGGAGCGAGGTGGGGACGCGGTGGGGGCGCGGTCGGATTCGCCCCGCGGGTTTCCCGCTGCCACCCGGTTGGCAAGCGCAGCGGGTGCTGCCCGCGCAGCCGGTGCCGCGACCGGTCTCAGCCGGCCAGGTCGGCCAGCCGCGCGGCAAGACGGGCCGAGTCGGTGGGCACCACGTTCACCCAGTCGGCTCCCCCGCGGCCCGGTTCCACCGTGCCCAGGTAGGCCCCCTGATCGGTGCGGAACCAGCTCACCCCGCCGACCCGCCGCGGCCGTCCACCCGCGCGCGCCCGCACCGTGAACTGGCCCGCCCCGAGCACCGGCCGCGACTGGATCGCCCGCACCTCCGCCAACTGGCGTGCGGCGGCACGCGAACCGCCCTCCCCGGCGAGGGCGTCGGCCGGCAGGCTGACCCCGTAGCCGGGCCCGGGCTCCAGCGGGGGCAGCAGGTCGACGACCGCCGTGAAGATCTCCGTGTCGCGGATCCCGGACAGCCCGATCGTCCGGCTCGGCTGCGCCGCCAGCACCCCCCGCCTGCCGCCTGCCGCGGCCACTGCCCGGAACGGCGCCTCCGCGTCCAGCTCGGGCAGCGCTTCGCACTCGACGTAGACCTCCGCGGACGCCAGCGTCGCCAGCCGCGACTCCAGCGCGGCGTCCAGCCGGCCGCCCTCCAGCAATCCCCGCTCGGCCAGGTTCGCGTGCACCGCGCGGCGGATCTCGGCGCGCTCCGCCTCGGTCACGCCGACGCTGCGGACCTCCAGCGGCGACGGCACCCGGCCGTGCCCGAGGTCGTGCCACAGGATGTCGAACGCGGACGCCGAGACCCGGATCACCGCTCCCCCAGCTCCGGTGGCTCGTCGAAGAACCGGCCCGGCACCGACTCGCGCAGCGCGGCGTCGCGGGCGTTGAGGACGTCGATGGCCTTCTGGCGCGCCTCCTCGGCGGCCGCCCGCCGCTGCTCCATCGCGTCCGACAGCCCGGCGAGCGCCGCGAAACTCCCGCTCGCCGCGGCCTCCCGGATCATGGCTGCCGGGTCGTAGGGCACCGGCGGCGGCATCTCGTCCCGCGCCCGCGCCGCTATCCCGGCCTGGCGCCCGACGGCGTCGGACAGGCACAGCGACAGCTCGGTGGCGTGCCCGGACCAGCTCTCGGCCTTGGCCAGGGTCCGGCGCAGCGCCTCCCCGGCGGGCCCGTCGAACGCCTCGCCCGCCCGCGCCGAGATCGCGCCCAGCGCCTGCGCCGACTCGCGCAGCCGCGCGGCCAGCCCCGCCCACTGCTCGCCGATCCGGCCCGCCGTGGCCGGGTCGTTGCCGTCGGCGACCTCGGCGGCCATTGCCTCGTGGCTGTAGGACTCGTACCGCCGCGTCGGCTCGGGCACCTGGTTCACGCTGGCTCCCTCAGGGCAGTTTCGGCTCGATCAGCCGGGCCACGGTGTCGGCCCGCTCGCACGCGAGCGGGGTGTCCTCGAAGCCCGTGTTGGTCACGTCCACCTGCACGCTGGCCTCCTGGCCCACGCCGAGCAGGACCGCGCAGGTGCCGTCCCCGGCGCTGCGGTCGGACACCCGGAAACCCTTGTGCGCCCCGACGGTCACGCGCTTGCCGGTGCCCTTGTCGATCTCCAGCGAGTTCAGCGGGGCGTTCTCGGCGAGCGTGACGGTGACGCCGAACGTGCCGGGCTCGGTCCAGTCGCAGGCCCGGTCCGCGCCGATCGTCTTCTCCTCGCCCAGCGAGGTCAGCCCGGCGGTGGAGCGGTCGGTCGCGGACAGCAGCTCGCACGGTTTCAACCCGGCCAGCCCGGGCGGCGACGGCGGCGCGCTCGGCGACGAAGGCACGGACGCGGACGACGGCGGCGCCGCGGGCTGGGAAGCCGGCTGCCCGCACGCGGCGAGCAGCAGCCCGGCCCCGGCGAGCACGACCACCACACCGCGCATCCGCTCAGCCACCGCTGCAGTCGACGCCCTCGGCGGCGTCGTCGTCGCTGTCCGAGTACCGCTGCAGCGCGCGGCGGATGTTCGTCTTGAGCGTCTCCAGCTCCTGGCCGAACCGGATCAGCGAGTCGGCGGCCGAACCGGGACCGCCCAGGCCGTAGCGGGCCATGAACTCGCCGACCTCGCCGGCGTACCCGCCGCCCAGCGGCACGGTGCGGCCCAGCACCCTGGCCTCGCGCACCATTTCGCCGACGACGTCCTGCAGCTGGCTGATCTGCTGGTAGGCCCCGGCCGCCAGCTCCGGCGAGACCGCGAACGCCCCCGCGTTCACGTCCAGGCCGCCGCGCGTGTCGGTCATCGGTTCTGTTCGCACCTCTCGGTAGCCGACCGGTTCCGGAACGCAGCATAGCGCCCGAATCGATTTCAGGGTTCTTGGACCGACTTGGCCGGGGTTTGACACACTGGATGCCAGGCTGGGTGCCGGGGCGGGCGACCGCGGGCGTCACCTCCGTCCCCGGCTGTGAGATCCTTCCGCGCCGCGGCGCGGTTCAGGCGGGCCGCACCCGTGTTCCGGTTTTGAAAAAGGGCTTCGGCACCAGGAGGTCGAGTGACGTCGAGGACACAGCCTGCATCGCCCGGGGAGTACACCGGCGAGCAGGCGCCCGGGCAAGCGCCGTACCACCCCGGCGGCGCGAGCCCCGCGCACGGCCTGCCCATCAGCCACAACGGGCACGGTGAGCTGCACGAGACCATGCGCCGCATCGCGGCCAACGTCGAGCGGGTGCTCGTCGGCAAGCCCGAGGTGGTGCGCGTCGCGCTGGTGACGCTCCTGGCCGAGGGCCACCTCCTGGTCGAGGACGTGCCGGGCGTCGGCAAGACCTCGCTGGCCAAGGCGCTCGCCCGGTCGATCGACTGCACGGTCAGCCGCATCCAGTTCACGCCCGACCTGCTGCCCAGCGACGTCACCGGGGTGTCCATCTACAACCGGCAGACCGGCGGTTTCGAGTTCCGGCCCGGCCCGGTGTTCGCCAACATCGTGGTGGGCGACGAGATCAACCGCGCGTCGCCGAAGACCCAGTCGGCGCTGCTGGAGTGCATGGAGGAGAAGCAGGTCACGGTCGACACCACGACCTACCGCCTGGACGACCCCTTCATGGTGATCGCCACCCAGAACCCGATCGAGATGGAGGGCACCTACGCCCTGCCCGAGGCGCAGCGCGACCGGTTCACCGCGCGCGTCTCGATCGGCTACCCGGACCAGCAGGCCGAGCTGGCCATGGTCGACGAGCACTCCGGTCACGACCCGCTGGCCGACCTGCAGCCGGTGTCCGACGCGGCCACCCTGCACCGCCTCATCCAGCAGGTCCGCGGGGTGCACATCGCGCCGGACGTGCGCAAGTACGCCGTCGACCTGGTGGCCGCCACGCGGCAGGTGCCGGAGATCCGGCTCGGCGCGTCGCCGCGCGCCACGCTGCAGCTGGTCCGCTCGGCGCGCGCCCAGGCCGCGTTGTCCGGCCGCGACTTCGTCGTCCCGGACGACCTGCACGCGGTCGCCGTCCCGGTGCTCGCGCACCGGCTGGTGCTGACCACGGAGGCGCACGCGGCCCGCCGCTCCGCCACCGACGTGGTCCGCGCGGTGCTGCACCGGGTCCCGGTGCCCCAGGGCGGTCACCCGCAGACCGCCGGCCGCCGGTAGACGGCCGTGTTCCGGTCGCTGTCCGGGCTGACCACGCGGGGGCGGTGCCTGCTCGCCGCCGGCGTGGCGGCCGCGGTGTGCGCGGTGGTGCTCAACGAGCGGGACCTGTTGCGGGTCGCCGTGTTCGTGATCGCGCTGCCGCTGCTGGTCGCCCTGTTCATCGCGGCGTCGCGGGTGCGCATCGGCGCGTCCCGCAAGCTGCTGCCCGAGCGGGTCTCGGCCGGTTCGGCCGGCGAGGTGGAGCTGGCGCTGTGGCGCGACGGCAAGCTGCCGGCCGGTGAGGTGCTGCTCGAGGACGGCGTGCCCTACGCGCTGGGTTCGCGGCCGCGGTTCGTCGTGGAGCGGCTGCCGCACGGGCGGGTCATCGCGCTGCGCTACCCGATCCAGCCGATGATGCGCGGGATCCAGCAGGTCGGCCCGCTGCGCGCGACGCTGACCGACCCGTTCGGCCTGTGCGAGTTCGACCGCGAGCTGATCGCGCACTCGCGGCTGGTCGTGGTGCCGAAGGTGGTGTCCCTGTGGGGGCTGCCCAGCGGCGCCGGGATCGGCGCGGGCGACGACGGCAGCGTGCGGCTGCGCGCCGGCCAGGGCGAGACCGACGTGGTGGTGCGGCAGTACCGCCAGGGCGACGACCTGCGCAAGGTGCACTGGCGCTCCACCGCCCGGCGCGACGAGATCATGGTGCGGGTCGAGGAGCGGCCGTGGCGCGGCGGGACCACCGTCCTGCTGGACCACCGGGCCGCCGCGCACCACGGCACCGGCCCCGCCGCGAGCCTGGAGTGGGCGATCTCGTTCGCCGCGAGCGTGTGCCTGCACGTGCGGCGGGCCGGGCACCGGGTCCGCCTGGTCACCGAGCACGGCAAACCGCTGGCGGACGTGCCCGGCGACGGCGGCGAGGGCTACGACAACGTCCTGCTCGACGCGCTCGCCGCGCTGCAGCCGGCGCACCAGCGCGACCTGACGACCGGCCACGACCCGGCCGAGGGGCAGGAGCTGATCGCGATCCTGGGGACCGTGTCGAACCAGGCGGTGACCGAGCTGGCGCGGTTCCGGCCGCGTGGCATCCGGAGCCTGGCGGTGCTGCTGGACACCCCGGCGTGGTCCGGCGGGGTGAGCGCGCCAGAGCACCGCGCGGCGGCGACGGAGGAGTCGGCGGCACTGCTGCGCGCGGCGGGCTGGGGAGTCGTGGTGGCCGGCCCGAACACCTCGATGCCGCAGGTGTGGGCCGACCTGTGCCGCACTGCCGCCGGGCGAGGCTCGCTGATCGGGGGTGCGCTGTGAGCGCCCTCCGCGCGCGAGTCCCACACTCAGGCGCACGAGTCCTGCGCTCAAGCGCGCGAGTTCCCCGTTCGGCACGCCGGGCGGGACTTCTCGGTCGGAGGTGCGCTGTGAGCACCCTGCCCGCGCGAATCCCACACTCAGCGCCGCGAGTCCCACACTCAGCACCGCGAGTCCCGCAGTCAGCGCAGCGAGGACCGCGCTCAGGCGCGCGAGTTCTCCGTCCGGCGCGCCGGGCGCCTGCTTCCGCACGGCCGGAGCGCTCCGCTCCAGCACACCGCATCTCCGGGGGAACGCTGTGACCACCCTGACCGGCCGCCCGCCGCGGCCCGATCAGCAGCCCGACGCCCCGCCGCCGGGGCGGCCGGAGCTGCACCGGCCCACGCAGCGCGTCGTCGAGCCGCCCCCGCAGTGGCGGGGCTCCGTCCTCGCGCCGATCGCCGCCGGGGTGGCCACCCTGTGCGCCTCCACCTCGCTGACCGGCGTCGTCGGCGGGGTGGGCTGGCTCGGGTACGTCACGGTCGCCGTCGTGCTCGTCGCCGCCACCGGGCTCGCGCTGCGGGCCATCCGCACCCCGACCGCCGTCGTCGGGCTGGCCCAGCTCGTCGCGCTGTTGCTGCTGATCACGGGCGTGTTCACCAGCAGCGGCATCCTCGGCGTCATCCCGGGCCCCGCCGCGTTCGACGAGATCAACGGCGTGCTCACCGCGGCGTTCGAGCAGATCCGCACGGGCCTGCCGCCGGTCGAGTCGACCCCGCCGATCCTCTGCCTGGTGACCATCGCGATCGGCCTGGTCGCGGTGCTCGTCGACACCCTCGCGGTCGCCGCCTCCGCGCCCGCCGCCACCGGCCTTGTGCTGCTGTGCGTCTACGCGGTGCCCGCCTCGCTGGCCGACGACATGCTCCCGTGGTGGACGTTCCTGCTCGGCGCGGCGGCCTTCGCGGGCCTGCTCGCCGTCGACGGCAACCACCGCCACCGCCGCTGGCGCAACCGCGACGCCCCCGGCCTCGGCAACGCCCCTGCCGCCGCGTCCGCGCCGGTGGCCGTCGTCGCGGTCGCCCTGGTGCTGGGCCTGGTCGCGGGCACCGCGCTCACCGCCGTCGGCACCGTCGGGCGCCTGCCCGGCAGCGGCCGCAGCGGCGCGGGCGCAGGCTCCGGCGGGCTGGGCGTCAACCCGTTCACCTCGCTGCGCGGCATGCTCGACCAGGGCAGCACGGTGGACCTGTTCCGCGTCCGCGGCCTCGGCAACGACAAGCGCCTCCTGCGCGCGTTCACACTCGACACGTACCGGCCCAACCGCGGCTGGAGCCTGCCGGACGGTCCCATGCCCGCCGGTTTCCCGGCGAACCAGCCGCTGCCCGCCGCGCCCGGCGACGACGGCGCGGGCGAGGCCCGCCAGATCCAGATCGAGCCGCTGAACTGGGTCGACGTGTGGATGCCGGTGTACGGGCAGCTGCGCGGCCTGCAGGGCGTCGGCCAGGGCTGGTACTACGACCCGACCAGCGGCGCCGTGTTCAGCGAGCGCAAGCAACGGATCCCGGCCTACGTGGAGACCGCGTCGCTGGCCGAGCCGACGAAGGACCAGCTGGAGTCGGCCACCGCCCGCGGCGCCGACATCCCGGCGAGCTACAGCCAGATCACCGGCGTCGACCCGCGCGTGGTCAGCCTCGCGCAGGACCTGGCGGCCGGCGCGACCACCGACTTCGACCGGGCGAGCGCGATCTGGCGGTACTTCAGCGCCGAGAACGGGTTCACCTACGACACCGAGACGGCGGCCGCGACCGACAGCGACGCGCTCGCCGACTTCCTGCTGAACGGCAAGCGCGGCTTCTGCGAGCAGTTCGCCTCCGCGATGGCCGTGATGCTGCGGGTGCTGAACATCCCGTCCCGGGTCGCGGTGGGTTTCACCTCCGGCTACGCCGACGGCGACTCGCGCATGATCACCTCGCAGGACGCGCACGCCTGGGTCGAGGTGTACTTCGGCGACCTGGGCTGGGTCAGCTTCGACCCGACGCCGCGCTCCGACGGCCGCGGCTACGTCCCGCCCTACCTGCAGTCCGGCACCACCTCCAGCGGGTCCTCGGACTCGGAGGAGCAAGACGTGCCGAGCGTGTCCACCACGCGGGTCGCGCCGACCGGGGCGCCCGAGACCCAGGGCAGCGCCGCCAACCCGGGCGGCACGCAGGCCGCGCCCGCGGGCTCGGCGCCGGGCTGGACCGGGTGGATCGCGCTGGTGCTGGTGCTGATCGCGGTGGCACTGACGGTCGGCGCGTTCCTCGCGATCCGCAGGCTCCGCGGGCGGACGGCGTCCTGGCTGCCGCTGGCCGCGGCCGCGGCGTGGCTGGTCGCCGTGGTGCTCACCGCGTGGCTGGTGCACTGGGTGCTGGCGCTGGTGCTGTTGCTGGTCGCGGTGGCCGGGCTGGCCCCCGCGGTGCTGCGGGAGATCCACCGGCGCCGCCGCCTGGCCGCGATCACGTCCCACCAGCCGGGCGCGGCGGACGCGGCGTGGGCGGAGCTGATGGACGAGTGCGCCGACCGCGGCATCCCGATCCCGGCGAGCGACACGGTGCGCTCGGCGGCGCAGAAGGTGGCCGTGCAGCACAACCTGGACGACGCCGGGAAGAACGACCTGCGCACGGTGGTCGGCGCGGTGGAGCGCTCGTGGTACTCCCCCAGCCAGTCCACCGGCGACGACTTCGCCGCGGCGTTCGAGGGCCTGCGCCGCAGCCTGCAGCGCAACGCGCCGATGTCCTGGCGCGGGCGGCTCTTCCCGCGGTCGGTCTTCCGCAGGCGCTGACGGCTCGTCACGTTCGCCGGAACGCGGCGGACCGGCGGACGACGAGGGTGGCGGCGAGCCCGCACCCCGCGGCCAGCGCCGTCGCGGCGGGCAGGGCGCCGTGGTCGAGGGCGGCGCCGCCCACCGCGGCGCCCCCGGCGATGCCGGCCTGGAAGGCGACGATGTAGACCGCGGACGCCAGGTCCGGCCGGTCCGCCACGCGCAGCACGGCGGCCTGCAGCACCACGCCGATACCGCCGGCGGGCACCGCCCACAACACGACAGCGGCGGCCGCGACCACCCCGGATCCGGCGCACAGCAGCACGAGCATGGTCGCCGCGAGACCGGCCGTGACGAGCGGCGCGGTGCCGCGCGGGTGGCTGTCCACCCGCCTGCCGAACAGGACCAGGCCGAGCAGTCCCGCCACACCGTGCGCGAACAGCAGGCCCGAGATCGCCGGGCCGGTGAGGTGAACGGATTCCGCGATGATCGCGGTGATGTAGGTGAACACGGCGAAGTGCCCGGTCACCACCACCAGCGTGGCCAGGTTGACGGGCAGGAGGGCACGGTTCAGCGACCCGCGTGGCGACGTCCGCGGCCCGGCAGGCATCGGTTCGACCGTCGCGCGGATCACCACCGCCGACAGCGCCGCCGCGGCGGCCACCGCGAGGACCGTGGCCCGCCAGCCGATCGTTCCCGCCAGCCAGGAGGTCAGCGGCAGACCGAAGAGGAACGCCAGCGAGTTCCCGGCGAAGACCACCGCCGTGGCGCGGCCTGCCCGGTCCGGCCCGAGCAGCCGGGCGGCCATCGGCGCGACCACCGACCAGAACACCCCGTGCCCGGCCGCCGCGAGCACCCGGGCGAGCACCGCGACGGCGTACCCGGGCGCGAGCGCCAGCAGCAGGTTCGACACCGCGATCGCCCCCACCGTGACCAGCACGGCCGTGCGGCGGTCCCAGCGGGCCGTCAGCGCGACCAGCGGGACGACCGACACCGCGACCACCACCGCGTAGCCGGTCATGAGCAGCCCGACGGCAGAGCCGGGCACGCCGAACCCCGCCGCCAGCTGCGGTAGCAGGGCGACCGGCAGGTTTTCCGAGGTCACGGACACGAAGCACGCGGCGCTGAGCGTCGAGAGCGCCACGCTCGTCCTTCCGGCTCGCATTGTGTAACGATACACAGATAGGCTTGGGGCATGTCCAGCCCGGGAACGTCCCGAGTCACCATGGCCGAGGTGGCGCGCCGCAGCGGCGTCTCGCCGATGACGGTGTCGTACTGCTACAACCAGCCGGACCGCGTCGCGCCGGAGACGCTGCGCCGGGTGCGCGCGGTCGCCGCCGAGCTGGGCTACCGCGGCCCCGACCCGACGGCGCGGTCACTGCGGCGGCGTCGCACCGGCACGATCGGGGTGGTGCTGGGCGAGCACCTCGCCTACGCCTTCGAGGACCCGCAGGCCCGCAGCTTCCTGACCGGGGTCGCCGAGGTCTGCCGGGAGCGCGGGACGGGGCTGAACCTGATCCCGACCACCGGCGAGGACACCGACGTCGAGCGCGTGACGTCGGCGTCGGTGGACGGCTACATCGTCTGGACCACCGCCGACAGCGATCCGGTGCTCCCCGTGGTGACCGGACTGGGCAAGCCCGTGGCGGTGCACGGCGGCCCGGCCGTGGACGGCGCGCGGGTGGTCACGATCGACAACCGGGCCTCGGCGCGGGAACTGGCCGCGCACGTCTTCGCCGGCGCGGCACGGCCCGCGGTGCTGAGCTTCCCTTTCGGCCGCGACCGCACCGCGCGGATGGCAACCGGGCCGGACCCGGACGGCGTGGAGTTCCCGGTGACGCGCGACCGGCTCCGCGGCGTCGTCGAGCATTGCCGGGACGCGGGCCTGGACATCCGCGCGCTGCCGGTGGCCGTGGTGGCCCGCAACAACCGGGCGGAAGCGGCCGCGCAGGCCGACGCACTGCTGGACACCGGCGCCGACGCGGTGGTGGCGATGAGCGACCAGCTCGCGTTCGCCGTCCTCGACGCGGCACGCCGCCGCGGGCTGCGCGTGCCGGCGGACGTGGCGGTGGGCGGGTGGGACGACGGACCGGAGGCGGACCGGGAAGGCCTGACGACGATCACCCAGTCCCTGCACGACCAGGGCCGGGCGTGCGCGCTGATCGCCCTCGGCGCGGACGCGCAGGACAGCGGGACTTGGCGCCTGACGGTTCGGACCAGCACCCGCGCGCGGTCTTGAGCGCCGCTCTACCGGCCGCGCCGCGAAAGACCAGCCTCCACCCGGAGCCACCCCGGACCAAGACCCCCACCCGGTCTTGAGCGCCGCACTCCCGGCCGCGCCGCGAAAGACCAGCCTCCACCCGGAGCCACCCCGGGCGTGCTCGGCGCCGCGGTCGCGCACCGGCGGCGCCGTCCCGCGTCACGCTGATGGCGACCATGCGAAAGTGCCTACGCCCGTCCGGGCGTAGGCACCTCGCGGAGACGAACTACTGCTCTTCGAACCGCTGGCGGAAGCGCTCTTCCATCCGCTGTGTGAAGGAGCTCTTGGCCTTGGCGGCCTTGGCACCGCCCTGCTTGCCGTCGCCCCCACCACGTCCGGACATGACCGCGAGCAGGACGCCCGCGAACATCACGACGAAACCGAACACGCTCATCAACGGCACGTCGGCGACCCACAGAGCCCGCACCATCACACCCAGTACGAGCAGGGCGACACCGACGACGAACAGCGCGATCCCCTGGATTCGGCGGCGGCGGGCGGGCCGGCGGAACCGGGCACCGCGCACCGTAGACGCGAACTTGGGGTCCTCGGCATAGAGCTCGCGCTCGATCTGGTCGAGCAGCCGCTGCTCATGCTCGGAGAGTGGCATCTTTCCTCCTCCGGCACAGCTGTCGCGGGCGCCGGGCCGCGCAACGTCCTGGACCCAACAGACACCCCTAGTGGTGTCACTCTCCAGGATACGAGTCCTTCGCGATCAGGACTACCCGATCCCGCTCCAACCTGTGCCCCGTTTGGCTCAAATCTCCCCGCCGGCCTGGGCGCTGGTGGTCTTGCTGGGCTGTCGTCGTCCCTGTGCTCAACGTTTCACACGGCTCAGGGTTCCCCCCGAGGAGGGTCAGGGTCCGGCACGAGCAGTGACGCCGGACGCACAGCGGCAGAGCCGAACTTCGACCGCGCCACGTCCGCCGCCAGCTCGGCGTCCCGCCAGCGCGGCGCGGGCTGGTCGAAGGTCAGCTGCTCCGGCTCGGCCTCGCCGGTCAGCCCCTCCACCCGCACCCCGAGCAGGCGGACTTCGGCCCCGGCGACCGCTTCCGCCAGCAGCGCCACGGCCGTCGAGTGGATCACCCGCGCCACGTCGGTGCCCGCGGGCAGGGTGCGCGCACGCGTGATCGTGCGGAAGTCGGCGAACCGCACCTTGATCGACACGGTGCGGCCGCGCAGCCCGCGCCGCCGCAGGCTCTCCGCGACGCGCTCGGACAGCCGCAGCAGCTCGCGCTCCAGCACCCGCGGATCGCGCTGGTCGGTGTCGAAGGTGTGCTCGGCGCCCAGCGACTTCTCGGGCGAGTCGACCACCACGCCCCGCTCGTCGCGCCCGTGTGCCAGCGCGTGCAGGTGCTCGGCCGCGGCGTTGCCGACCGCCTTGCGCAGCCGCGCCAGCGGGGCCGCCGCGATGTCGGCGATCGTGGCCAGCCCGAGCCGCCGCAGGTTCTCCTCGGTCTTCTTCCCCACGCCCCACAGCGCGGAGATCGGCAGCGGGTGCAGGAACGACAGGGTCTGCCCGGCGGGCACCACCACCACGCCGTCCGGCTTCGCCATGCCCGAGGCCAGTTTCGCCACGAACTTCACCGAAGCCACCCCGACCGAGCAGGTGATGCCGTGCTCGTCCCGGACCCGGCGGCGGATGAGCGCGGCGATGCCCGCCGGCGTCTCCCCCAGCCGCCGCAGCGCGCCGCTGACGTCCAGGAACGCCTCGTCCAGGCTCAGCGGCTCCACGAGCGGCGTCAGCTCGCGGAAGATCGCCATCACGCCCTTGGACACCTCGCCGTAGAGCCCGTGCGTCGGCGGCAGGAACACCCCGTGCGGGCACAGCCGGCGCGCCACCGCGACCGGCATGGCCGCCCGCACGCCGTACTCGCGCGCCGGGTAGTTCGCCGACGTCACCACCGACCGCGGGCCCGCGCCCGCCACGATCACCGGCTTGTCGACCAGCTCCGGCCGCGTCCGCAGCTCCACGGCCGCGAAGAACGCGTCCATGTCGACGTGCAGCAGACCGCACCCGGTGTCGTCCGGCGTGTGCCCCGCGCTCACCCGGAACCGCTCGTATCCGGCCGGCAGGGCCGCGTTCCTACCCATCGCGGACGAGCCTACGCAGGGGGTCCGACAATTCCGGTCAGAGCCGGGCGAGCAGGTGCAGGCGGCTGGCGAGGTCGCGCAGCGGCGGGATCGCGCCCGCGGCGGCCTCGAAGTCGGCGAGGTCGTCGGCGGTGTACTGCTCCGACTCGACCTCCCCCAGCACGTCCGACACCACGCCGTCGCCCTGGATCAGCTCGACGCGCAGGCCCGCGCCCGCCAGCAGGCCGCGCAGGCCGTCGGCGTCGAAGCGGCGCAGCAGCGTCTCCCCGTCGTCCGCGAGCACGCCGTCGGAGCTGGTCAGCAGCGCGTGCGCCTCACGCACGCGGCCGCCGAGCGCGCGGTGCAGCGCCGCGGCGTGCCGGTTCGCGGCCAGCACGGACACCGCGCCGCCCGGCGCGACGATCCCGGCCAGCGCACCGGCCACCGCGGCCGGGTCGTCGACGACCTCGAGCAGCCCGTGCGCCAGCACCAGGTCGGCGGAACCGGCCGGGATCCGCGCGGCGAGCGCGTCGGTGTCGTCGGCGACGACGGTGATCGCCCCGCCGACGCCGGCCTCCTCGGCGCGCCGCCGCAGCGTCGCGAGCGCGTTCGGGCTCGGCTCGACCACCGTCACCCGGCAGCCCTCGGCGGCCAGCGGCACCGCCCAGACCCCGCTGCCTCCGCCGACGTCGACGACGGCGGGTTCGCTCGTGCCTCGTTCCCGCGCCCGGTCGAGCTCGGCCCGCAGTGCCCGCCAGACCGTGCCGGAGCCGCGTGCTGTCCCGGTGTCCGTTCGCATGGCGGACAGCGTAGTGAGCCCGGTCCGGGCGCTCGCCGTGGCACTCCGGCTACGCTCGACCCCGTGCACACGGTCGCCGTACTCAGCCTCAAGGGTGGTGTCGGCAAAACCACGGTCGCGCTGGGCATCGCCTCGGCTGCGCTCCGTAGGGGAGCGCGCACGCTGGTGGCCGATCTCGACCCGCAGGGCAACGCCACCGCCACTCTCGACCCGCCCTACACCGAGGCCACGCTGGCCGACGTGCTCGCCACCCCGGTCCGCGACGTGCTGCGTCAGGCCGTGGCGCCGAGCGCGTGGAGCCCCGAGGTCGACGTGCTGGTCGGCGCGGAGGAACTCGAACTGCTCAACGAGCCGGGGCCGCACGACGACAAGGTCGGCAACCTCTCCCTGGCGCTGGACGAGCTGCACGAGCGCCCGCTGCGGGGCCGCCCGTACGAGCTGGCGATCCTGGACTGCCCGCCCTCGCTGGGGCGGCTGACGAAGTCTGCCCTGGTCGCCGCCGACAGCGCGATCCTGGTCACCGAGCCGACGATGTACGCGGTCAGCGGGGCGCAGCGCGCGCTGGAGGCGATCGAGCGGATCCGCGACGAGCACAACCCGGACCTCAAGGCGGCCGGGGTGCTGGTGAACCGGCTCCGGCCGCGCTCGCACGAGCACCAGTTCCGCATCGCCGAGCTGCGCGAGTCCTTCGGCGGCCTGGTGATGCCCACGGCGATCCCGGACCGGCTCGCGGTGCAGCAGGCGCAGGGCGCGTGCAGCCCGATCCACGAGTGGCACTCCCCCGGCGCCCAGGAGGTCGCGCTGACCTTCAACATGGTGCTGGCCAAGATCCTGCGCTCCAACCGCGCCGGACGGCACCGCATCGACCGGGAGCAGCCCGCCGAGAGCACCGGCCCGATCCCCCGGATCGCCCGGACCGCGGACGATGCCCGAAGGTGACACGGTCTTCCTGGCCGGCAAGAAGGTCGAGAAGGCCCTCGCCGGCCGGGTGCTGACGCGCACCGACTTCCGGCACCCGGCGCTGGCCACCACCGACCTGGCCGGCTCGACGGTGCTCGGCGTGCGCACGGTGGGCAAGCACCTGTTCTTCCGCTTCTCGCCGGACCTGAGCCTGCACAGCCACCTGAAGATGGACGGCTCGTGGGAGATCACCCGGCCCGGTTCCCGCTGGCGGCACCCGGCGCACCACGCGCGGGTCGTGCTGGAGGCCGAGGGGGTGCAGGTCGTCGGGTTCCGCGTGCACGACCTGGAACTGCTGCCCACCGCCGAGGAGTCCCGCCTGGTCGGCCACCTCGGGCCGGACCTGCTCGATCCACAGTGGAGCGACGAGCACGAGGCCCGCGCGGTGGCGGCGCTGACGAGCGAACCGGGCCGGGAGCTCGGGCTCGCGTTGCTCGACCAGCGCGTGATGGCCGGGGTCGGCAACCTCTACAAGTGCGAGATCTGCTTCCTGCTCGGCGTGACGCCGTGGACACCGGTGTCCGAATTGGACGCAGCGGACGCGGTGAAGGTGGTCCGCCTGGCGCGGAAGCTGTTGCTGGCCAACGCCTGGCGGCACGAGCAGAGCACCACCGGCGACCTCGCCCGCGGCCGCCGGAACTGGGTGTACGAGCGGACCAGGCAGGGCTGCTTCCGGTGCGGGGGCCGGCTCCGGGTCGAAGACCAGGGCCGGGACCCTCACGACGTCCAGGCGCGCCCCACCTGGTTCTGCCCGCGCTGCCAGCGCGGGCCCTCGCCTCAGCTGCGCAGCAGCTCGTTGAAGAACGTGCGGTAGCGCCGCAGCGCCAGCCGCAGGTCCTCGGTGGCGGCCTCACCGCGCTGCCACTGGGCCTCCAGCCCGTGCTTGTGGTCGGCGAAGGTCCGCGCGAGCGCCTGCATGACCTCGGCCACCAGCTGGTCGGCGTCCCGCAGCGTCCGCTGTGGATCGTCGACGAACGAGGTCTGCACCTCGCGCCAGCGGTCGCGGAACGCGCTGACCTGCTCGGGGCGGAACAGCTCGACCCGCTCCTCGCCATCGCCCTGCCCTGCGGGCGGTTCCTCGGTCACGCCCTGACTCGCCGCCGCCTCGGCCGGCAGGGTGCGTCCGGCCGGCTGTTCGGTCATCGGCTGCGCGGGTGTCTCCTGCGACGCCGGATCCTGCTGGGCGACTGGATCCTGCTGCGCGACTGGGTTTTCCCGCCGCGGTTCCCCGGTGCGGGGCGCCACCAGGTCGTCGGTGGCCGGGCCGCCGGCGGTGCGGTCCTCAGCGCGCATGGTGACGGTCCCCCTCCGGCCGCACGTCGGCGTCGCCGAGCAGGTCCTCGAACACCTGCCGGTAGTGGACCATCGCCTTGCGCAGGTCCTCGGTGGACGCCTCGGTCTGCTGGTGGCCCTGCGTGATGTCGTGGGCGCGGCGGTAGTGCTCGATCGTGCCGGCGTGCTCGACGGACAGGTCCCGGTGCTGCTGCTCGTAGCCCTCGGTCGGGTAGCCGCGCTCGGCCATCAGCGAGGTGAGCAGGCGGTCGGCCTCCAGGATGGCCCCGCCGGGCCGGTCGACGAACTGCTGCTGCACCAGCGACCACTGCTGCCGGTAGCGCTGGCGGGCGGTCTCCGGCAGCGGCCGGATGTCCAGCTCGCTGTGCCGCTTCTCCCGCTCGGCCAGGTCGCGCTCGGCGGCCCGCTTGCTCTTGCCACCCTCGACGGCCCGCTCGTACTCGGGCCCGAACCGCTCCTGCAGGCGCCTGCGCCGCACCTGGGCGCGGGCCAGCAGGGCGATCCCGAGGATCACCACGATCGCGACGACGACGATCAGAACGACCACGGACGTGGACATCGCATTCTCTCCCGTTGGTGTGACCAGCCCCCCGGTCACCTGATCGGGTACACCTGCCCGGGTGGCTCGAAACGCGGCACCTCGGCGTTGATCGATCCAGTGGGCGAGGGGGGCGGAAGGAAAATTCCCGTCGGCGCCCGGCCGGGCGGGTGAGAACGACCACGCCCGCCTGCCCGGAAATGCAGTTGCCGCAGGGGCACCGGCACGCCTAGCGTTGCTGGTACACGGGAAAGGAGGTGGTCCAAAGTTGTGTAGCAACGGGACTCGTGAGGTGGCTGTCCGCTAGCGGATGCCACACCCTGGACTGCTGGTGAATACCAGACAGCCACCGCCCCCCGGCGTTTCCGAGCACTGGTCCGGCTCGGGCCCGAACGGCTGACGACGGTCGGGAGTCGCGCCGGGGGTTCCCCCCAATCCCCTAATTCGCCGGGAAACACCCCCGAAGATCGTCCGGGGCGCGCTATCCTTCGCCGGTGCTGCAGCCCGCGTACCCGCTGAAGACCGCACGGCTGATCCTCCGTCCGTTCAAGAAGGCGGATCTGAACGCGCTGCACTCCTTCCAGTCCCGTCCGGACGTCACGCGATACCTCTACTGGGAACCGCGCACGCGCGCCGAAACCGCGGCCGTCCTCGAGGACAAGATCGCCCGGTCGACACTGACCGAGCCCGGCGAGTACCTGGCCATCGCCGTCGAGCTGATCGACACCGGTGAGCTGATCGGCGACCTCACCCTGTGGTGGACCAGCCGCGAACACGCCAGCGGCGAGATCGGGGTCGTGTTCCACCCCCAGCACCACGGCAAGGGCTACGCCGCCGAGGCGGCCACCGAGCTGTTCCGGCTCGGCTTCGACGAACTGGGCCTGCACCGCATCCACGGCCGCTGCGACAGCCGCAACGTGGCCTCGGCGTCCCTGATGGAGGGGCTGGGCATGCGGCGCGAGGCGCACCTGCGGGAGAACGAGCTCGTCAAGGGCGAATGGACCGACGAGCTCGTCTACGCCATGCTGTCGTCGGAGTGGAAACGGCGCTGAGCGAAGATGGGGACGTGCTCTTCGACAGGCTGATCCGTCCCGCGCTCTACCGGCTCAACGACAACGACCCCGAGAAGGTGCACGAACGCACCCTCCGCGTGTTGTCCCGGCTCGCCGACGTCCCGCCCGCGCTGGCCGCGGCGCGGCGCCGGTTCGCCGTCTCGGACCCGGTGACGTTGTTCGGGCTGCGGTTCGCGAACCGGGTCGGCCTGGCCGCCGGGATGGACAAGGACGGGCGCGCGCTGGCCGCGTGGCCCGCGCTCGGGTTCGGGTTCGTCGAAGTGGGCACCGTCACGCGGCTCGCCCAGCCGGGCAATCCGAAGCCGCGGCTGTTCACGCTGCCGCACAGCGACGCGGTGATCAACCGCATGGGGTTCAACAACTCCGGCGCGGCCGCGCTCGCGCAACGCCTGGCCGCCAAGGGGAAACCGGACATCCCGCTGGGCGTGTCGATCGGCAAGTCCAAAGTGACCCCGCTGGAGGAGGCGGTCGCCGACTACCAGGAGTCGCTGCGGGCGCTGTACCCGTGGGCGGACTACTTCGCGATCAACGTCAGCTCCCCCAACACCCCCGGCTTGCGGGCGCTGCAGGACCGGGAGGCGCTGGCCGAGCTGCTCGCCGAGCTGGGCCGCACCGGTGAGGAGCTGGCCGCGGCGGCCGGGAAGCCGGCGACGCCGCTGCTGGTCAAGGTCGCGCCCGACCTGACCGACGACGCGCTCGCCGAGCTGCTCGAGGTGTGCGACGAGCACGGCGTGTCCGGAATCATCGCGACCAACACCACGCTGGGCCGGGACGGGCTGGCCGCCGACGAGGCCGCGGTGGGCGCGGAGACCGGCGGGCTGTCCGGCAGGCCGCTCACCGAGCGGGCGCGGGAGGTCGTGGAGTTCGTGCACCGGCACACCGAAGGCACGGTGCCGATCATCGGCGTCGGCGGGATCTCGACCGGCGACGACGCGCGCCGGATGCTGGACGCCGGCGCGAGCCTGATCCAGCTCTACACCGGGTTCGCCCTGCACGGGCCCGGGCTGGTGCGCGGCATCAACCGGGCCCTCGCCGGGTCGCGGTCCGATGACGCAGGTAGGCCCGCCAGTCCCCGAACTCCGTGATGTCGGGACCTGGTGCCGGGTGGCTGAGCAGTGCGGTGGCGGTTTCGCCGTCGTCCAGTTCGACCGGGCCGAGCGTCATCGGCGGCGGCAGCGCGGCCCGGAACCGCGCGAGGCTGCCCGGGGCGAGCAGCCACCGTTCGCCGAGCAGCGCCGCGCCGTCGTCGCTCGGGTGCACGCCGGCTTGGCCGTCAAGGGCTCGCATCCGGTAACGGGGCGCCGTGCGGACGCCGCCGGTGAAGCGGGCACCGAGGTCGCGCAGTTCGACGTTGCGTGGTTGACCACGCAGGTGCGCCCCGAACACGATGAGAGCGGTTCCCGTTGCGGGGTAAGGGTTCTTCAGCTGTTCGCCGGTGAGCAGGGCAGCGAGGTCGAGGAGCACCTGGTCGTCGAAGGGACGGCCGAGGAAGCGCACGCCGTGCGCGGTGACCTGCGGGCCGTCGGACGCCCCGGGACGCTGTCCGATGGGGACCATCGCGGTTCCGTTGTCCACAGTGGTCACTTCCACGCCGGCGACGAGCAGCTCCCCCACCGCGTGGCGCAGCGCGGTCCGGTGCTGGTGCGAGACGGTGAGCCGGGGACGTTCACCGGCGGCGAGGCGGACGTCGGCGGGCCAGGCGCCGGGGTCGGTCATGGCGGTCAGCGCGCGGCAGCCGTCGGCGAGCGTCTCGGCGACGACGGCGCCGGCCGCGGGGATCAGCCCGGCGGTCGGCGTGAGGCAGACGACGTCCGGATGCCGGGGCGCCTGCGTGGTGAGGGCCAGGTCGATCAGCCCGAGCGCCACCAGCTCGGCCGCGGCCGGCGCGCCGCGGGCGGTGCCGAGGACGACGGCGCCGGCCTCGGCCAGCCGCCGGACCGGGTCCGCGGTGGGTGAGAGGGTGTCCTCGGCGGCCGCGAGCAGCCCCGCGAGCGGGAGGCCGCCGTGGTCGTCGACGGCCTTGGCGTCGACGAGGACGTCCTCGCCCGCGCGGAGCGTGGCCCACAGCCCGGGCCGGTCGGCGGTCACGATGAGGTCGAGGGCGGCGGCCACGGCACGCTGCGCGCTGGCCGCCACCGGGGGCGGCGGAGGGGGCTCGGGCGGAAGCGGCGGGGTGTCCATCCTCCGAGGGTAGGGAGCCGATGTTCCGCCGCGGTTACGCCGCGAAGGCCATGGTCGATTTGTCGTTGATCCGATGCGCGGCCGAGGCAGCACCACCCCGAACGGCGGCTTGACGCCTGGCTCGCACGTGTTTCAGGTCCGGCAGGCGGCACTCGCGCCGATGAAGGTGACGCGCGCGCCAGTCAAGCGGGACTCGCCACGCCGAACGCGCCGAACGCCGCGTCCCGTGAGCCGGTGCGGCTCGGGGTCAGGTGGAGAGCTCGCGCAGTGCCAGGGCCAGTCCGGCGAGCCGGTCGGTCGCGTCGGTCAGGAAGAGGCGCGAGTCGGCGAGGCCGTGGCTGCTGGCGGCGACCGCGCGGCCCGCCGCGGCGACCAGGGCTGCGAAGCTCTCCACCCCGTCGTCCAGCTGTTCCCGCAGTGTGGCGACCGCCGACTCCAGCGCGGCCCGCTCGCCGGCCGGGGCCGCGTCGCGCGCCCGCTCGATCGACTGGATCCGCAGGGCCAGCGCCCGCAGCGCCGTCGCGGCCTCGGCGGCCGTCGACCGGGCGTCGGCCACCGAGTACTCCGGCACCGGCGCCGCGCCGAGCGCCGAGGGCTCCGACAGCTGCCGCAGCAGGTCGGCCAGCGTCGACTCGCACTCGGCGAGCCGCTGCATCGGGGCGCGTGCCGCGGAACCGGACGGCGGCAGCGGCGGCGGGGTGGTGCTGACCGGCAGCACGACCCGGTTCAGCTGCCGCAGCCGAAGCCCCGACTTCACCGACAACGTGGTGAACACGACCGCGCCGAAGATCCCCGGCACCGCCTCGGCCACTCCGCCGGCCCCGGCGAGCCCGAGACCGCCGATCACCGCGTACAGCACGAACAGCACCGCGGCCATGATCCACAGCGTCAGCGCCCGCGACGTCCGCCGCTTGCGCCGCGCCAGCTTCGCCTCCGGCGAGTTCCACGCGACCCACTTCGCGCGGGCCTCGTTGAGCACCGGCATCGCCTGGGAGACGACCTTCGGCCGCGTCACCGCGCCGGACGAACCCTGCTCCGTGTACCGCTGCAACTTCTGCTGCGCGCGCTGCGCGTAGTCGGGCAGGCGCTCGATGTGCTTTTCCAGCTTCGCCTGGAACTGCGAGAAGTCCCGCCTGCCCGACGCCATCGCCTACCCGCTCAGGCCTGGTTCTTCTGCTGCTGCTCGGCCTGGACGCGCGACTCGATCTCGCGCTGGATGTCCGCCGCGGGCGACGCCGCCTTCTCACCGGAGCCGGAGGTCACCTGCGCGACCGAGTCGCCCCGCATGGACGCCCGGATCTGCTCCAGCCGCGAGCTGCCCGCCATCTGCGTGGTGGCCTGCTGCACCTCGAGCATGCGGCCCTGCACCGAGTTCTGCGCCAGCTCCGCCTGGCCCAGCGCGGTGGTGTAGCGCCGCTCGATCTTCTCCCGCACCTCCTCCAGCGACGGGGTGTTGCCCGGCGCGGTGAGCTGCGACATCTGGTTGAGCGAGGCCGACACCTGCTCCTGCATCTTGGCCTGCTCCAGCTGCGAGAGCAGCTTGGTGCGCTCGGCCAGCTTCTGCTGGAGCATCGCCGAGTTGCGCTCCACGGCCTGCTTCGCCTGCGCGGCGGCCTGCAGGGCCTGGTCGTGCAGCGTCTTGAGGTCCTCGATGCTCTGCTCGGCCGTGACCAGCTGGGTGGCGAACGACTCCGCGGCCACCTCGTACTGCTGCGCCTTCTGCTCGTCCCCCTTGGCGCGGGCCTCGTCGGCCAGCACCAGCGCCTGCCGCGCCGACGCCTGCAGCTTCTCGACCTCGGCGAGCTGGCGGTTGAGCTTCATCTCCAGCTGCCGCTGGTTACCGATAACCGCGGCGGCCTGCTGGGAGAGCGCCTGGTGGTTGCGCTGCGCCTCCTCGATGGCCTGCTGGATCTGCACCTTCGGGTCGGCGTGCTCGTCGATCTTCGACGAGAACGACGCCATGAGGTACTTCCAGAACTTCACGAAAGGGTTGGCCATCTCCTCCGCCTGCCTTCTAGATCCCTGCCTGGGTGTCGCCGATGGTCGCCCGGCGTCGCCCTCCCCTGTCTGAGCAACGCCGCGACCCCGGAGTGGGTTCCATCGTGTCAGGTCGCGCCCGTGTGTTCCAGGCGACCCCGGGGGATTTCAGGGACGACCCTGACCGGCCTCCCCGGCCCGGACGCGCGAAGGCCACCGCCGGGGCGCGCGGCGCCCGGACGGTGGCCTCCGTCTCGAGTGTTCTCAGCGTCTCGAGTGTTCTCAGCGGGTGATCAGGCCGCGACCATCTTCGGCGCGCGGATGGTGGTGCGCAGCGACGGCCCGACGCGCTGACCGGAAACCCGCAGGTCCGCCAGGTCGTTGCCGATCACGCCGTCGATGAGGCGGCCGCTGTCCAGCCGGCCTGTCGCGGCGGACGGTTCGCCCGTCTTGCGCGCGCGGCCCTCGCCCTCGGCGGTCTCCGGCATCGTCGGCACGTCCACGCTCTCCAGAGCCGAGATGTCGGCGGCGACGTTGCTCAGCAGCTCGGCCAGCGGCAGCTCGAGCGCCTCGCAGATGGACGCCAGCAGTTCACTGGACGCCTCCTTCTGCCCGCGCTCCACCTCGGACAGGTAGCCGAGGCTGACCTTGGCGGCGCGGGAGATGTCGCGCAGTGTGCGACGCTTGTTGGTGCGGGCATGCCGGAGCCGGTCGCCGATCGCCTCGCGCAGGAGCACGGTCATCGCGCGCCTCCCTTCCTGATACCGACCACGTTACCCAGTTCGAGCGCCTCCTCGCAGCGATTGACACGGGGATACGCCCAGGGCGAACGCCCCGATCAAGTGAGATGTTCCCCCAGCAGGTCGAGTGCGGCCGTCACCGCGGCGCGCCGGACGGCGGCTCGGTCGCCCTCGAACCAGTGGGTGCGCACGTCCCGGCCGGCCGGCCCGGCGAGGCCGATGTGCACGGTTCCGGGGTCGACGCCGTCCTGCGGGTCCGGCCCGGCCACGCCGGTCAGGCCCAGTCCCCAGTCCGCACCGCAGCGCTCCCGCGCGCCCTCCGCGAGCTGCGCCGCGACCTCCGGGTGCACCGCGCCGTGCGCGGCCAGCAGCGCCGGGTCCACCCCGGCGAGTTTCGCCTTGAGGTCGGTGGCGTAGACCACCAGCCCGCCGCGGACGACCGCGCTGGAGCCGGGCACCTCGGTCAGCGTCGCTGTGACCAGGCCGGCGGTCAGCGACTCCGCGGTGGCCACCGTCTGCCCGAGCCGGACGAGCGCGGCCACCACCGGTCGCGCCGACGTCATGCGCGGGCCGCCGCGCGCAGCCGCACGGCGCGCACGACGTAGTCGGCGCCGGTGACGACGGTGAGCGCCACCGCGAGGCCCATCAGCGCCCACTGGACCGGCAGCGCGCCGTCCGGCAGCGGCAGCAGGTAGGTCACGATCGCCAGGATCTGGGTCATCGTCTTGGCCTTGCCGCCGCGGCTGGCCGGGATCACGCCGTGCCGGATCACCCAGAACCGCAGCAGGGTCACGCCGATCTCGCGGACCGCGATCACCACGGTCACCCACCAGGGCAGCTCGCCGAGCAGGCTCAGGCCCACCAGCGCGGCGCCGATCAGCGCCTTGTCCGCGATCGGGTCGGCGATCTTGCCGAAGTCGGTGATCAGCCCGTAGCGCCGGGCGACCCAGCCGTCCACCTGGTCGGTCAGCGACGCGATCGCGAACAGCACCGTCGCGCCGATCCGCCAGCCGGTGTCCTCGCCGCCGCCGGCGAACAGCGCCAGCACGAACAGCGGGACCAGGATGATCCGGGACAGGGTCAGCAGGTTCGCGACGTTGAGCGTGGGGACCGGGGTCGGCTCGGGCTCGCGGTGGGGCGGGCCGGCCTCCCCGCCCGCCTGCGCCGACTCCTCCGCCGCGGCGCTCATCTGCCCGCGTCCGGCTCGACGAGCAGGTCGACGCCCTCGGAGCCGACGACGCGGCAGCGCACCATCTGCCCGACCTCTAGCCCGTCACCGTCGAGCACGATGCAGGCGCCGTCGACCTCGGGCGCCTGGTGCGCGGCGCGGCCGGACACCTCTTCGTCGTCGGCCTCCTCGACCAGCACGTCGACGATCTCGCCGACGCGGTCCTCGGCGCGCTGCGCGGTCAGCTCCTCCACCAGCGCGGAGACCCGCGCGACGCGCTCGGCGACCACGTCCGGGTCGATCTTGCCGTCGTAGGTCTCGGCCTCGGTGCCGTCCTCGTCGGAGTAGCCGAACACGCCGACCGCGTCCAGCCCGGCCTCGGTGAGGAAATGCTCCAGCTCGGCGACGTCGTCCTCGGTCTCGCCGGGGAAGCCGACGATGACGTTGCTGCGGATGCCCGCCTCCGGCGCGTACTCGCGGATCTGCTGGATCAGCGCGAGGAACGACTTCGTGGAGCCGAAGCGGCGCATCCGGCGCAGCACGGTCTCGCTGGAGTGCTGGAAGGACATGTCGAAGTAGGGCGCCACACCCGGGGTGGTCGCGATCGCGCGGACCAGGTCCGGACGGGTCTCGGCGGGCTGCAGGTAGGACACCCGCACCCGCTGGATTCCCTCGATGCCGGCCAGCTGGGGCAGCAGCCGCTCCAGCGCGCGCGTGCCGCCCAGGTCGCGGCTCAGGTCCTTGCCGTAGGACGTGGAGTTCTCGCTGACCAGGAACAGCTCCTTGACGCCCTGGCCGGCCAGCCAGGCGGCCTCGGCGAGGATCTCGTCCGGGTGGCGCGAGACGAACGAGCCGCGGAACGACGGGATCGCGCAGAACGAGCAGCGGCGGTCGCAGCCCGAGGCGATCTTCAGTGCCGCCACCGGCGAGTCGGACAGCCGGCTGCGCAGCACGCGGGGCCCCCAGCCGTGGCCGGGGATCGAGACGTCCTCAGTGGCCGCCGCGCGCTCGACCGGGGTGATCGGCAGCAGCTTGCGGCGGTCGCCCGGGGTGTGCGAGGCGATGGTGCGGCCTGCCGCGACGTCGTCCAGCCGGGCCGCGAGGTCGTTGTAGTGGTCGAACCCGAGGACGGCGTGGGCCTCCGGCAGGCTCTCGGCCAGCTCGGCGCCGTAGCGCTCGGCCATGCAGCCGACGGCGACGACCTTCGCGCCGGTGTCGGCGGCGGCCAGCAGCGTGTCGACCGAATCCTTCTTCGCCGACTCCACGAACCCGCAGGTGTTCACGACGATCACGTCGCTACCCTCGGGTTCGTCGGCGAGCTCCCAGCCCCCTTCGGCGAGCCGGCCGGCCAGCTCCTCGGAGTCCACCTCGTTGCGGGCGCAGCCCAGGGTCAACAGGGAGACACGACGGCGGGAGGGCTCGGTGGCGGCAGAAGACACGACACTCAGGGTAGCTGGCGCGCGCGGGCGTGGCCGAACCCACCGCGACAGGCCCGCCCCCGCCCCGATACGGTCGATCGGTGCACGGTGATCCTTCCCCTACCGTCGAGATCCGGCGGGCCCGGATCTCGGACGTCCGCAAGATCAAGGCGTTGGTGGACGCGGACGCGGGGCGGGTGTTGCTCGAGAAGGAGCTCGTCACCCTGTATGAGGACATGCAGGAGTTCTGGGTCGCCGACCGAGACGGCGAGATTCTCGGCTGCGGCGCGCTGCACGTGCTGTGGGAGGACCTGGCGGAGATCCGCACGGTCGCGGTCGACAAGCGGATGCGCGGGCAGGGCATCGGGCACCGGCTGGTCGCGCAGCTGATCTCGCTGGCGCGGGAACTGGGGCTGCGCCGGATCTTCGTGCTGACCTTCGAGACGAGCTTCTTCGCGCGGCACGGGTTCACCGAGATCGACGGCACGCCGGTGCCGAGCTCGGTGTACGAGGAGATGCGCCGCTCGGTGGACCCGGGCGTGGCCGAGTTCCTCGAACTCCCCTACGCGAAGCCGAACACGCTCGGCAACACGCGGATGCTCCTGGAGCTGTAGCGGTTGCGCCCGCCGGGTGAAGTTCGCCCGGTATCCACCTTCCGGGTCTGGTGGCCGTCGTCCGGCGGCCGGATGCTGATCATGGTCGTCCCTTGATCAGCTGAGGAGCCCAGGATGCGCGCCGCCGCCCGTCGTCTGCTGTCCACGGCCGCTGTGGCCACCGCACTCGTCGCCGGCGCGGGCGCCGCGCATGCCGTCGACGTCCGGTCGGTGACCGACACCTACCTGTTCGGCACGTCGCTGAGCCGGTTCGAGCAGATCCGCGCCGACCGGCCGTACGCCGCGTCGCTGGACTGGTCGTCGGACACCTGCTCGTGGTCGCCGGACAAGCCGCTCGGGTTCGACTTCTCCCCCGCCTGCCACCGGCATGACTTCGGCTACCGCAACTACAAGCGGCAGGACCGATTCACCAGCACCAACCGGAAGAAGATCGACGACAACTTCTACCGCGACCTGAAGACCACCTGCCACGGCGACTGGCGCTGCAACGGCACGGCCTGGACGTACTACCAGGCGGTCCGCCAGTTCGGCGGCTCCTAGATGAGCGATGCGTAACTCGGTCAGTGGTCGTAGGCGGTCAGGGATCGGGTGGTGGGTTGGCCGGTGGCGCGGTTGTGCCAGATGGCGGCGGTGAGGGCCAGGAGGCGTTGGGCGATGCGGACGCCGACGCCTTCGATGGTGCGTCCGCCGTGCTGTTCTAGGTTTAGTTGGCCTTTGAGGGTGTCGTTGACCGACTCGATGAGCTGACGGATGGACTTGAGCAGCGGCTCACCGGGATGGGGCTTGCGGTTGCGGTAGGACGGCCGGATCAGCCGGACGCCGCGCTCGCTGAGGTAGTGGTCGAGTTCGCGGGAGACGTAGCCCTTGTCGGCGATGATCAGCAGTCCGGGGCGGTCGGTAAGCAGGTGGGGTTCGTGGTCGCAGATCGCCATGAGTACCTGCCGCTCGTCGATCTAGTCCTCGCCGTCGTCGTCGGGCATCGAGCCGCCGCGGATCAGCATCAGCGTGCCCTCCAGGTCCTCCGGCTTGACGAGGACGTCGCGGGCCTTCGAGCCCTCCGACGGGCCCACCACGCCGCGCGTCTCCAGCAGGTCCATCAGCCGCCCGGCCTTGGCGAAGCCGACCCGCAGCTTGCGCTGCAGCATGGACGTCGACCCGAACTGCGAGGTGATGATCAGCTCGGCCGCCTGCAGCAGGACGTCGAGGTCGTCGCCGATGTCCGGGTCGATCTCCTTCTTCTCCCCGGCCTTCGCGGCGGTGACGCCCTCCTGGTACTCCGGCTGCGCCTGCTCCTTGGTGAAGTTGACGATCGAGGCGATCTCGTCGTCGCCGACGTAGGCGCCCTGGATGCGGACCGGCTTGCCGGCGCCCATCGGCAGGTACAGGCCGTCGCCCATGCCGATCAGCTTCTCCGCGCCCGGCTGGTCGAGGATGACGCGCGAGTCGGTCAGCGACGACGTCGCGAACGCCAGCCGCGACGGCACGTTGGTCTTGATCAGGCCGGTGACGACGTCGACCGACGGTCGCTGCGTCGCGAGCACCAGGTGGATGCCCGCGGCACGGGCCTTCTGCGTGATCCGGACGATCGCGTCCTCGACGTCGCGCGGCGCGGTCATCATCAGGTCGGCCAGCTCGTCGACGATCGCCATGATGTACGGGTACGGCCGGTACACGCGCTCGCTGCCCGGCGGCGCGGTGATCTCCCCCGACTTGACCTTGCGGTTGAAGTCGTCGATGTGCCGGACCCGGTTGGCCTGCATGTCCTGGTAGCGCTGCTCCATCTCCTCCACCAGCCAGGCCAGCGCGGCGGCCGCCTTCTTCGGCTGGGTGATGATGGGCGTGATCAGGTGCGGGATGCCCTCGTACGGCGTCAGCTCGACCATCTTCGGGTCGATCAGGATCATCCGCACCTCTTCGGGCGTCGCCCGCGCCAGCAGCGACACCAGCATCGAGTTGACGAAGCTCGACTTACCGGAGCCGGTGGAGCCCGCGACCAGCAGGTGCGGCATCTTCGTCAGGTTCGCGGTGACGAAGTGGCCCTCGATGTCCTTGCCGAGCCCGATGACCATCGGGTGGGTGTCCTTGCCCGCGGTGGACGAGCGCAGCACGTCGCCGAGGCGCACCATCTCGCGGTCGGAGTTGGGCACCTCGATGCCGACCGCCGACTTGCCGGGGATCGGCGCGAGCAGGCGGACGTTGTCGGTGGCCACGGCGTATGCGATGTTCTTGGTCAGCGCGGTGATCTTCTCGACCTTCACGCCCGGGCCGAGCTCGACCTCGTAGCGCGTGACCGTCGGGCCGCGGGTGAAGCCGGTGACCTGCGCGTCGACGTTGAACTGCTCCAGCACGCCGGTGATCGCCTCGATCATGGCGTCGTTGGCCTTGCTGCGGGTCTTCGGCGCGTCGCCCAGCTGCAGCAGGTCGGCGGGCGGCAGCTCGTAGTCGCCCTCGACGGTCCGGGTGACCGCCATGACCGGTTCCGGCTTCTTCGGCTTCTTCTCCGGCACCGCGGCGGGCACCGGCTTCGGCGGGCGGGCCGGCGTGGGCGGCTCGGCCAGCGCGGACTCGATGTCCAGCTGCTCCGGATCGGCACCGCTGGCCTGGCGGCGGCGGGACGGCTTGCGCAGCCGCACGGCCTTCGGGTCGGCCTCGGTGACCTCGTCGCGGCGTTCGGCGCGGGCCTCGCGCTGCGCCTCTTCCTCGGCCAGTTCCTCCGGGTCCAGGCCCCAGGTGCGCACCAGGTGCGGGATGTCGCGGATGCGGGTGGCGGTGAACACGAGCAGGCCGAACGCGAGCGCGAGGAACAGCAGCGGCACCGCGACCCAGGCCGTCACGCCCTGGGCGAGCAGGTCGCCGGACAGGAAGCCGAGGATGCCGCCCGCGTAGCGCTGGTTCTCGGCGTCGTGCGGGCGGCCGTTGAACAGGTGGAGCAGCCCCAGCAACGCGAGCACGCCCAGCACGGTGCCGATCACCATGCGCGGGCGGACCTCCGGTTGCGGCTCGGTGCGCATCAGCACCACGGCGGAGACCACGAGCGCCAGCGGCAGCGTGACCGCGCCGGCGCCGAAGACCGTGCGGGTGGCCAGCTCGACGTAGCCGCCGACCGGCCCGGCGGCGCGCCACCACACCCCGGCGGCGACGATCAGGGCCAGCGCGATCAGGCCGAGGGCGAGCCCGTCGCGGCGGTGTTCGGGCTCCAGCTCCCGGCCGCGGCCGACGGTGCGCACCAGGCTGCCGAGACCCTTGGCCAGCAGGTTCCAGCCGCCGCGGACGGCCTTGCTGAAGGTCCCGGCCTTCTTCTTCGGGGCGGGTTTGCGGGCGCGCGAGGCCGCGGGCCGCGACTTGGCCGCGCCGCGCGTGCTCCTGCGCGCGGTGCTGCTCTTGCCGCCGGTCCGCTTCGTGCCGCTGCTCCTCGTCGCCGCCCCGCTAGCCATGCCTCTACGGTAACCGCCTGGCCCCACCAACCCCAGGTGCCACACTCGGCACAGCGGGAACTTCGCCTTCACCGGCGGACCTTGATCCGCCATTCCGGTGATCTGCCATGCTGACGACCATGTTCGCGCTGCACTCCGACGACACCGGGCAGACACGCCGCAGGCCACCGGCGGTCTGGCGGACCATGACCCGGATGGACCAGGGGCTCGTCGCGCTGACCGGCAGGCTGCGGATCACCGGCCGGATCGCGCCGGAGCTGCGGGGACGGCCGTTCCTGATGGCTTCCAACCACATCGGCGTGTTCGACCCGTTCGTGCTGATCGCCGCGTGCCGCCGGATCGGCATCGCGCCGCGGTTCATGCTGGCCGGCGGGATCCTGGACACACCGGTGATCGGTCCCGCGCTGAAGGTCAGCGGGCACATGCGGATCGACCGCGGCAAGGCGAGCGCGCTGGAGCAGTTCGCGCAGGCCGTGGAGGAGATGCGGACGACGCCGAGCCCGATCATCGTCTACCCGGAGGGCCGGATCAGCCACGACCCGGGCCTGTGGCCGGAGCGCGGCAAGACGGGCGCCGCGCGGCTCGCGATCGCCGCCGGGGTGCCGGTGGTGCCGATCAGCCAGTGGGGCGCGCACGAGGCCGTGTACTGGGGCACGGAGAAGGTGACAGGTCCCGCGGACCTGCTGCCGCTGGCCCGGTCCGGCCTGACCGCGCCGTTGCGGCGGCCGACGTACCGCGTGCACTTCGGCGAGCCTGTGGACCTGAGCGACATCGAGCCGGAGCGGCCGGGCGCCGGGGTGCGCGCGCACGCGAAGATCATGCGCGCCATCACGGCCGGCCTGGTCCCGTTGCGCCGCGACGAGCCCGACAAGCCGAAGTTCCACGACCCGACGCGCCCCACGGACACCGTCAGCCCTTGGCGGCCCCGGTGACGGACGCCCCGAAGTCGCTTGCCGAGGTCCGCGCCCGCATCGACGCCCTCGACGCGGAGCTGGCCGGCCTGCTGGCCACCCGCCAGTCCCTGGTGCGCGCGGCCGCCGCGTTCAAGGCCGACTCGCAGGCCGTTCGCGCGCCCGACCGGGTGGAGCAGGTGGTCGCGGCGGCGCGGGAGCGGGCTCTCGCCGCGGGGTTGGCTCCCGAGGTCGCCGAGGCGGTGTGGCGCGCCATGATCGGCGCGTTCGTCGAGCTGGAGCTGGGCGAGCACGCCCGGCTGGCTGGGGACGCCCCGGCGTGACGGGGCTTGGGCGGTAGGCCGCGCCTGGCGGCCTACCCGCCGAGCAGCGCGCCCGGGTGGCGGGGTGCGACCGAGCCGCTCCCGGAAGCAGCCTCCGCGCCGGGCGCCCGGCGCATCGAGCCGGCCTCGGCGGTGAGTCGGCCGGTCCGCGTGCCGGCACTCCCGCCAGGGATCGCTGGCCAAGAGTGAGCAGCCGGCCTCAGCGGCGGTAAGCCGCCCCCGGGTGGTCCGCCGCCACGCGCGGCCCCGCACCAGCGAGCCGCTCCCGGAAGGAGCCTCCGCGCGCCCGTCCCGGCCTCAGCGGCGCCGCGCCGCGCCGGGCGCCCGCCGCGAGGCATGCGCCCGGCGCATCGAGCCACCGTCGGGGGCCGATCCGCGTGCCGGCACTCCCGTGAGGGATTGCTGCCCGAGGTGAGCGCCGGCGGTCACCTCCGATAAGCCGCCCCTGGGTGGTCCGCCGCCAGGCGCGGCCCCGCACCACCGAGCCGCTCCCGCAGCGTGCCTGCCTCCGGCTGCGACGGCACCCGGCCGCGGCGGCGCAGCTCCGGCACCACCCAGCGCGCGAAGTCCGCGAACGTGCCCGGTGTCGTCACGTATGCCAGGTTGAAGCCGTCCACGTCGGCCTCCTCGGCCCAGCGCTCCAGCTCGTCCGCGACCTCCGGGCCGGACCCCGTCACGACCGGGCCCCGCCCGCCGAGCCCGATGAAGCCGGCCAGCTCACGCGGCGTCCACGCCCGCTCGGCCGTCGTGAACGCCGCCAGCGCCGACCGGTTCGCGTCACCGTCCCGGTAGGTCAGCGGCTCGTCCACCGGCAGTTCGGCCAGGTCGACGCCCGTCCAGCCGCCGAACAACGCGAACGCCCCCGGCACCGACACCAGCGACTGGTACTCGCGCAGCTTCTCCTCCGCCTCCGCCGACGTCTCGGCAACCACCGGCGTCAGCATCGTGAAGATCTTCACCGCGCGCGGGTCCCGGCCCTGCTCGGCCACCCCGGCGCGGATCGCGTCCACCGAGCGGCGCACCACCCGCGGCGACGGCCCGGACACGAACACCGCCTCCGCGTGCCGCGCCGCGAACCGCACGCCCCGCGGCGACGCGCCGGCCTGGAACAGCACCGGCGTCCGCTGCGGCGACGGCTCCGACAGGTGCGGCCCCGGCACCGCGAAGTACTTCCCCTTGTGCCCGATGTCGTGCACCTTCGCCGGGTCCGCGTACACCCCGCCGGACCGCACGACCGCGCCGTCCTCCCACGAGCCCTCCCACAGCTTGTAGCAGACCTCGAGGTACTCCTCCGCGATCTCGTACCGCTCGTCGTGCGGCACCTGGGCGTCCAGGCCGAGGTTCCGCGCCGCACTGTCCAGATAGGACGTCACGATGTTCCACGCGACCCGGCCGCGCGTCAGGTGGTCCAGTGTGGACAGACGACGGGCCAGCGAGTACGGCTGCTCGTACGTCGTCGACACGGTGACCCCGAACCCGAGGTGCGAGGTCACCGCGGCCAGCGCGGGAAGCAGGACCGTCGGCTCGTTGACCGGGATCTGCGCGGCGTCGGCGACCGCGGCGTCCTTCGACCCGCCGTAGACGTCGTACACGCCCAGCACGTCGGCGAGGAACAGCGCGTCGAACCCGCCGTCTTCCAGCGTGCGCGCCAGGTCCAGCCAGAAGGACAGGTCGGTGTAGCGGTGCCCCTCGTCGGCGGGGTGCTTCCACAGCCCGGCCGACTGGTGCCCGGCGCAGTTCATGTCGAAGGCGTTCAGGTAGATGCGGCTCATGCCAGGCCCTCGGAGTTGGTCTCCCGCGCGAACCACGCGGACGCGAACGTCAGCACCGCCAGCCCGGCGAAGTAGGCGACGATCAGCCACGGCCGCCCGTCCCCGGCCACCAGCAGCGCGGCGGCGATCAGCGGCGCGAACCCACCGGAGAGCACCGCGCCGATCTGGTACCCCAGCGACGCGCCGCTGTAGCGCACACGCGTGTCGAACAGCTCGCCGAACCACGCCGCCTGCGGCCCGTACATCGCGTCGTGCACCACGTTGACCCCGAACACGATCGCCAGCACCACCGCCACCGCGGACCCGGAGTCGGCGGCGAGGAAGAACAGCACCAGCGCCACGATCCCGGCGAGCGAGCCGAACAGGTACGGCGGGCGCCGCCCGAACCGGTCGGACAGGTAGCCCCACAGCGGCGTGCTCACCAGGCCGATCGCGGAGGCGACCATCACCGCGACCAGCCCGACGGCGCTGTCCCGGCCGAACGTGGTCTGCAGGTAGGTCAGCGAGTAGGTGGTCAGCAGCACGAACAACGCGATCTGCGACAACCGCAGCCCGGTGGTCAGCACGACGTTGCGCGGCTGCGTCCGCAGCACCTCGACGACCGGCAGCCGGGCGGTCTCCCCGCTCGCCTTGAGCCGCGCGAACACCGGCGCGTCGGTCAGCCGGAGCCGGATCACCAGCCCGACGACGACGAGCACGAGGCTGAGCAGGAACGGCAGCCGCCACGCCCAGGACAGGAACGCGTCGCCGGCGATCGTGCGCACCAGGTAGTAGACGCCGGTGGCCAGCAGCATCCCGGCCGACGACCCGAGTTGCGTGAAGCTGCCGAACAACCCGCGCCGCCCGGGTGTGGCGTGCTCGACCGACAGCAGCGCCGCGCCGCCCCATTCGGCGCCGACCGCCAGCCCCTGCAACAGCCTCAGCACCACCAGTAGCGCCGGGGCGAGGATCCCGGCCTGCGCGTAGGTGGGCAGCACCCCGATCGCCGTGGTGGCGATCCCCATCAGCAGCAGCGCGCCGACCAGCACCGCCTTGCGGCCGACCCGGTCACCGAGGTGGCCCGAGATCACCGCCCCCAGCGGCCGGGCGCCGAAGCCGACCGCGTAGGTGCCGAAGGCCGCGAGCGTGCCCGCGGTCGAGGAGACGTTGGGGAAGAACAGCGGCTTGAACACCAGCGCGGTCGCGGTGGCGTAGAGGTAGAAGTCGTACCACTCGATGGTCGTGCCGATCATGCTGCCGAGCGCGGCGCTCCGTGGCGTGGTGCGCGGCGCGGCGGGGACCGTCGTCGTCATGCCCGGGCACGCTACGGTTTCCGGGCGCCGCCCCGCGCGAGGTCTCACATGATGGAACGCGCGATTCGATAACGGTAAGGTGATCACCGTGACCACTCGGATCCTCGTCGTGTACTACAGCGCCACCGGCAACACCGCGAAGCTGGCCGCCGCGTTGGCCGGTGGGGCCGCCGACGCCGGGGCGGAGGTGCGCGTCCGCACGGTCGCCGAGACCGCCCCGCCCGAGGCGATCGCGACCAACCCGCGATGGCAGGCGTGGGTCGACGCCGGGCCGCACGACGAACTGGCCACGCTCGCCGACCTGGAGTGGGCCGACGGGCTCGCGATCGGCAGCCCGACGCGGTTCGGCGGGCCCGCGAGCCAGCTCAAGTCCTATCTGGACACCACGGGTGGCCTGTGGGCCAAGGGGAAGCTGGTGGACAAGGTCGCGACGTCGTTCACCACGGCCTCCACCGCGCACGGCGGGCTGGAGGCGACCGTGCTGGCGATGAACAACATCTTCTACCACTGGGGCGCGATCGTGCTCCCGCTCGGCTACGGGCAGCCGCATCTGCTGGAGTCCGGGAACCCCTACGGCGGTTCGTTCGTGTCGCGCAAGTCGGCCGAGCCGGACAAGGAGTCGCTCGAAGCCCTGCGCATCCAGGGCCACCGGCTCGCCACCATCGCCGGGTACGTGCGCGTCGGCAGGGGCGGCGCCTGAGCAGCGCGGGACGGCCGCACCCCACCCCCTCCCCGGAGTAACCAGCACGCGAATTTGACCGGTTACGCGAGGCGTGACGGAATTCCGGTACCGCCGTACCGGTCCGCCGCTTAGGGTGGGCGGAGTGGTCACCGAAGCTCCCGCACCGGCGCGCGCGTTCGTCCCCCATCGCGGGCGTGGCACGACGCTGATCCTCGTCTCCTCGGTCTGTTTCGGCAGTTCCGGCACGATCGCGAAACCCGCGATGCTCGCCGGCCTGTCCGCCGAACAGGTCGCCGCGGCGCGGATCGGGCTCGCGGCGCTGGTGCTGGCCGCCGTGGTGGCCGTGGTGAAGCCGTCGCTGCTGCGCGTCCGCCGCGCCGAATGGCCGCTGCTGCTCGGCTACGGCCTGCTCGGCGTCGCGGGCGTGCAGCTGTGCTACTTCGTCGCCGCGGGGCGGCTGCCCGTCGGCATCGCGATCCTGCTCGAGTTCACCTCGCCGGTGCTGATCGCGCTGTGGACTCGGTTCGTCCGCGGCGTGCGGCTGCCCGGGCGCATGTGGGCCGGGATCGCGCTGGCGATGGCCGGGCTGGCGGGCGTGGCGCAGGTGTGGCAGGGGCTCAGCCTGGACGCGGTCGGCCTGCTCGCCGGGCTCGGTGCGGCGGTGTGCTCGGCGGCGTACTTCCTGCTCGGCGAGCACGGCGTCACCACCCGCCACCCGATGGGCATGGTGACCTGGGGCATGATCATCGGCGCGGTCGCGGTGTGCGCGGTCGCCCCGCCGTGGACGATGCCCGCCGCGGTCCTCACCGCTCCCGCCGAGTTCGGCCCGTGGCACCCGCCGGTGTGGCTGCTGCTCGTCGCCGTCGCGGTGTTCTCGACCGTCCTGGCCTACGCCATCGGCCTCACCGCGCTGCGCCACCTGCCCGCCTCCGTCGCGAGCGTCATCGGCCTACTCGAACCGGTCATCGCCACCGCCACCGCGTGGGCGCTGCTGCACGAAACGCTGGCCTGGCCCCAGCTGGCCGGCGCGGTCGTCCTGCTCGGCGGCGCGCTGATCGTGCAGCTCAACTCGCCGCGCGCGCAGGTTCCGGAGCCCGCAGCGCCCGGCGGTACGCGCCCGGGGTCGTACCAACCTGGTCCCGGAACCGGCGGCGCAGGTTGACCGCCGACGCCAGCCCCACGCGCGCCGCGATCGCGTCCACCGGGAGATCGGTGTCCTCCAGCAGCCTGCGCGCCTCCGCCACGCGACGGGACAGCAGCCACGCGCCCGGGCTCGTGCCGAGCCGGTCGTGGAAGCGCCTCGCCAGCGTGCGGGGTGAGACGTTGAGCCGCGCGGCGAGGCGGGCCACCGACAACGGTGTCCCGAGCCGCTCGCCGGCCCACTCGAGCAGGTCGTCCAGCTCGTCCCGGGGCTGGGCCCGCGGCGCGATCCGGACCTGACCGCCGTCCCGGTGCGGCGGCATCACCATGTGCCGCGCGAGGAGGGCGGCGTGCGCGGCGCCATGGTCCCGCCGGACGAGGTGCAGGCACAGCTCGATCCCCGCGCCCGCGCCGGCGCTCGTCGCGACGTCGCCGTGGTCCACGTAGAGCTTGTCCGGCTCCACCCGCACCGCCGGGAACTCGCGCCGCAGCTGCTCGGCCCGCTCCCAGTGCGTGGTGGCCGAGCGGCCGTCCAGCAACCCGGTGCGCGCCAGGGCGAACACGCCGGAGCAGATCGTGACGAGCCGCGCCCCGCGGGCGTGGGCACGCAGCAACGCCTGCCGCACGCGCGGGGACAGCGGCGCCTCCACCGGCGCCCAGCCCGGGATGATCACCGTGTCCGCGTCGTCGAGCGCGGACAACCCCCGCGGCACCGACAGGGCGTACCCCGCGGTCGTCGGCACGGTTCCCGGTTCCTCGGTGCACACGTCGAACTCGTAGTGCCGCGGCACGCCGTCCCGCACCGTGCCGAAGACCTCCATGGCGCAGCCGAGCTCGAACGTCGACTGCACCGGCTGCACCAGGGCGACCACGCGATGCATGGCAGAAAAGTACCCCACGCTGTCCTGGCTGGCACTGTCCCGGCCAGGTCCGCGCCCGCATCCTGGGGCCATGCACGAAATCCTCGCCCAGGAGGGCTACACCTCGGTGTCCGTCGACGAAGCCCCGATCCGCGAACTGTTCCCCGGCGTCCGGCACCGTCCGTTGTGGACGGGACCGAGCGGGGCGCACGCCGACCTGCTGGAGATGGACGCGGGCGCGTCCTGGCCGCACCGCGACGTGCACGAGCCCGGTCCCGAGGAGGTGTACGTCGTGGCGGGCACGTTCCACGACGGCGCCCGCGACTACCCGGCGGGGACGTTCCTGCACGCCCCCGCCGGCACCTGGCACGTGCCGTCGACCGCCACGGGCTGCACCCTGTTCCTGTTCTATCCGGAGGGTTAGCGGGACGGCGTCAGCACGATCCGGCCGAACACCTCGCCGCGGTCCATCTTCCGGTGCGCGAGCCCGGCCTCGGCCAGCGGCAGCACCTCGTGCACGACCGTGCGCAGCTCCCCGCGCGCCGCGGCGGCGAACTGCGCGGCGCGGACGGTTCGCCGCTCGGCCGCGGGCACCGTGTCGGCGCTGAAGGTGGCCACCGACAACGACTTCCGGAACCCGGCCATCAACGCCGCGCCGAAGTCCGCGGGCGGGCCGCCGACCACGCCGACCAGGACCGCCCGCCCGTTGGGGCCGAGCTTGCCGACGAACTCCGGGAAGTCCGGGCCCGCGACGACGTCGACGATCACGTCGAACCCCGCGCCGCCCGCGCCCGAGCGGTCCAGCACGTGCGTCGCGCCCAGCTCGCGCAGCCGCTCGCCCCGCGCGGCCGACGACGTCGTGACCGCCACCGCCCCGGCGCCGCCCCGCGCCGCGAGCTGGACCGCCGTGAGCCCGATGCTGCCGGCCGCGCCGCGCACCAGCACCGACTCACCCGGCGCGAACCCGGCGCGCGCGAGGGCGAAATGCGCCACCAGACCGGAACTCCCGAGCGCCACGGCGTCCACGGTGGACAGACGGGCGGGCAACGGCAGCACCTCCCCGGCCGGCACCACCGCCCGTTCGACGTACCCGCCACCGGTGCCGGTGAACCCCCACACGCGCCGGCCCAGCAAGGTCGCGTCGACCCCGTCGCCGACCGCGATCACGGTGCCGGCCACCTCACCGCCCGGGATGTGCCCGGCCGCGAACCCGTGCGCGGCGAGCGTGCCGCGGCGGATCACGGCGTCCACACCGCCGACGCCGATCGCCTCGGTCTCGATCAGCACCTGCCCGGCCGCCGCCTCGGGCGCGGGAACGTCCACCACGGCCAGGCCCTCCGGCCCGCCGAACTCCTTGATCACCACTGCTTCCACGTCCGCCGACGCTAACGAACGCGACCCTCCGCCGCGCCGAAGTGAGAGCGCGGGCGGCCAAACTGCCTCACTCCCCTGCGCTCCGACGCCGCGCCCGCAGCCTGGACGCGGCCCACATCCTCTTCGCGGCGACGGCCCCGGCATCCGCTACCGCCGCTTCCCCGCCAAGGAGGTCCGCGCCTGCCGGCTTCCGCGGCGTGATCGAGCGGAATCCGCATCATCGAACTCGCCCGGCGCCAAGACCGTCGGCTTCCTGCGCCCGGACTTTCGTCCTGGGCGAGTTGATGCTGATGCTCCAGGCCGTCCGGCGCCCGCACGCCCGTCGTCCGAATCCGGGCTTCCCGGCTCGCTCGCGATCCGGCTGGTCAGGCGCCGGTGAGCGCGGCCAGCGCGCCGTAGAACACGTCGGTGATCCGCGCCGGATCGGGCGCGGCGAACGTCTGCCCGCCGGTGGGCGTGGTGATCGCCGCCAGCTCGGCCACGTCCACGTCCGGGCCGATCCCGATGCCGATGATCGCCACCGGCCTGGCCGGGTCGGCGAGCTTCGCCAGCTCCGCGACCAGCGCGTCCCTGCTGATGCCGTCCGCGTCGTCGTTGCGCCCGTCGGTCAGCACGATCACCAGGTTGAGCCGCCCCGCCTGCCACTCCGCCGACGCCAGCCGGTACGCGGCCAGCACCGTGTCGTACAGCCCGGTGTCCCCGTCCGGCGTGGCCTGGATCGCCCGCAACCGCTCCGCCGCCCCGGACGCCAGGTGGTCGCTCACCGGCCGCATCGGCAGCACCTCGCGGTAGTCGCGGTCGCCGTCCAGACGGGTGGCGAACTCCCACACGCTGCTCTCCGACGTCGGCTTGAACAGCGACAACGCCCGCGCGGCCGCGTCGGTGGTCAGCTGCATGCGGGTCTGCCCAGTGCCCGGCACCTCGACGTCCATCGACCCCGACACGTCGATCAGCACCCGCGCGCGCGAACTGGAGTTGATCCGCGCCCACTGTCCGAGCAGCGCGTCCACGTCGGCGTCGGTCGGCACCGCGGGCGAGGGCAGGGTCCGGTCGCTGACGTTCTGCGTCGCGCCGTCGCGCAGGTACCGGCCGTCGGGTGTGCGGAACCCGGCGTTGGCCAGCGCGTTCGACCCCTCCAGGCCCAGCAGCGCGGACAGCAGCGCCCCGGCGGCCCTCCGCTGGTCCTCCCCGGCGCCGCCGAGCACGGCGAACGGGTAGTCCAGCGCGGGCGCCTCCGCCTGGTAGGTCGCGACCAGCCCGCTCTGGGCACCCGCGATGCCGTTGCGCACGTTGTAGCGCAGCAAGGCGTTCTCCGACACCGGGAACCCGGCGAGCGTCCGGTCGGCCAGCCGCGCGAACAGGTCGTCGGTGGTGGGCACCGCGTTCGGCGACAGCCGGCGCAGCGCCGCGGCATGGGCGTCGGCCGCGGGCACCGCGGCCCGGATGCCGATCAGCGCGGACAGACCGGCCGGGTCCCGCCCCGGATCGGGCACGCCGAGCGCCAGGCCGGGCGCGCCGAGCACGTCCGACCAGGACGGCACGCGGCCAGGCCAGCCGAGTCCGGAAGCGGCCTCCTCGGTCAGCGCGAACACGACCGGCGAGCTGGCGATGCTGGTGCCGCCCGCGATCCCGCTCGCGCCGACGCCCTTCGCCCGCCGCAGCTGCAGCGTCGACTCCGGGATCCACACGTCCGGCCGGATCTCGCCGCCGGGCAGGGCCAGCGACTGCGCGACCGCCGCCGAGTCGACGGCGTTGACCTCGAAGGCCGCGCACTCGGTCTGCGCCACCCGGCGGGCGACCTGCGCGACCGCCGGGGCCACCCCGGGCGCCGCTGCGACCCGCACCACCGCGGGCCGGTCGCAGCCACCCTGGTCACGCACCACGTCCGCGGCGATCCAGCCGGCTCCGCCCAGCACGACGAGGACACCGAGCACCGCCCACACCCGCCGCGGCCGCCGCCGGGCAGGAGACGAATGTCGGCCCACCTCGCACCGCCTCCGCTGGATCGCTCGCCAGGACGGGATCCAGGTTAAAGGCAGTGACGGAGATTACCTACGCTGTCGGATCGGCCTGTCCGTACGTCACCGGGATGACCGTCGGCACGATCATCGGGCGGCGCCGGTAGGTCTCGGCGACCCATCGGCCCACCACACGGCGCACGGCCTGGGCGATCCGGTGGCTGTCGGTGATGCCCTCCGCCTCGGTGCGGGACAGCTCCATCTCGACGAGCGGAACCACCGCATCGAGTGCTTTCGGGTCGTCGGAGAACCCGCGCCCGGACACCGTCGGCGTGCTCACCGCGCGGCCGGTGGTCGAGTCGACCGCGACGTTGATCGCGATGAACCCGCCCTCGCCCAGCACCAGCCGGTCGGACAGGGTCGACTCGCCGACGTCGCCGACCGACAGGCCGTCCACGTAGACGTGCCCGACCTCGACCCGGCCGGTCGCGCGCGCCCGGCCGTCCACCAGGTCGACCACCACGCCGTTCTCGGCCAGCACCACGTTCTCCGGCGCCACGCCGGTGCGGATCGCCAGCGCGCCGTTGGCCCGCAGGTGCCGCCACTCGCCGTGCACCGGCATGACGTTGCTCGGCCGGATCGCGTTGTAGAGGAACAGCAGCTCCCCCGCCGACGCGTGGCCGGACACGTGCACCTTCGCGTTGCCCTGGTGCACCACGTTCGCGCCGAGCCGGACCAGGCCGTTGACCACGCCGAACACCGCGGTCTCGTTGCCCGGGATCAGGGAACTGGCCAGCACCACCGTGTCCCCGGCCCGGATCGAGATCTGCCGGTGCTCGCCGCGCGCCATCCGGGACAGCGCCGACAGCGGCTCGCCCTGCGACCCGGTGGACACGAACAGCACCCGGCTCTCGGGCAGGTTGACGGCCTCGTCCAGGTTGATCAGCAGGCCCTCGGGGATGTTCAGCAGGCCGAGGTCCGCGGCGATCCCCATGTTGCGGACCATGGAGCGGCCCACGAACGCGACCCGGCGGCCGTGCTTGACCGCCGCGTCGAGCACCTGCTGCACGCGGTGCACGTGGCTGGCGAAGCAGGCCACGATCACGCGCTGGGTGACGTGCCCGATGACGTCGTCGAGCACCGGCCCGATGTCCCGCTCCGGCGTGACGAACCCGGGCACCTCGGCGTTGGTCGAGTCGATGCACAGCAGGTCGACGCCCTCGTCGCCGAGGCGGGAGAACCCGGCCAGGTCGGTCAGGCGGTTGTCCAGCGGCAGCTGGTCGAGCTTGATGTCACCGGTGTGCAGCACCACCCCGGCCGGGGTGCGCAGCGCGACCGCGAGCGCGTCCGGGATCGAGTGGTTGACCGCGAAGAACTCCAGCTCGAACGGGCCCACCGTGCGCCGCTCGGACTCGGTCACCTCGATCAGCTTCGGCCGCTGCCGGTGCTCCTTGCACTTGGCCTCCAGCAGCGCGAGCGTGAACCGCGAGCCGTAGACCGGCAGGTCCGGCCGCAGGCGCAGCAGGAACGGCACGGCGCCGATGTGGTCCTCGTGGCCGTGGGTGAGCACGAGGGCCTCGATGTCGGACAGCCGGTCCTCGATCGCCCGGAAATCGGGCAGGATCAGGTCGACGCCGGGCTGCTCGTCCTCGGGGAAGAGCACCCCGCAGTCGACGATCACGAGACGGCCGTCGTACTCGAAGACGGTCATGTTCCGGCCGACTTCGCCGATGCCGCCGAGGGCGACCGCGCGCAGGCCGCCGTCGGGCAGTGCGGGTGGGTTGTTGGTCGGTCCGGGTCCTGCCAAATTCACCTGTGAATGGTCCCAACGCTGGTGTGAGTGGTCGGCGCGACGTAAGCCGCCGCGGAGTCGGCCTGCGCCACCCGGGAAGAGTGCCAGTCCGGCGACGGGGACTCCGCGAGGGGGACCCCCGCCTGGGCGAGGTCGGTGGCGATCGCCTCGACCTGCTCCGGGGTGGCGGGCACGATCGGCAGCCGCGGGCCGCCGACCGGGTGGCCGCGCAGCGCGAGCGCGGTCTTGGAGAACACGACCCCGCCGACGCGCGACATGGCGCGGAAGACGGGCAGCATGCCGCGGTGGTTGGTGCGGGCGGTGGAGGTGTCGCCGTCCTCGTAGGCCTCGATCATGGCCCGGATGCGGCCGGCCACCACGTGCCCGATCACGCTCACCACGCCGGCCGCGCCCACCGACAGCCACGGCAGGTTCAGCGCGTCGTCGCCGGAGTAGTAGGCCAGGTGGGTGTTGGCGATGACCTCGCTGCCTGCCAGCAGGTCGCCCTTGGCGTCCTTGACGGCCAGGATGCGCGGGTGTTCGGCCAGGCGGCGCAGCGTGTCGACCTCGATCGGCACGATCGAGCGCGGCGGGATGTCGTAGAGCATCACCGGCAGGCCGGTCGCGTCGGCGACCGTGGTGAAGTGCGCGTACAGGCCGGCCTGCGACGGGCGCGAGTAGTAGGGCGTGACCAGCAGGACGCCGTGGGCGCCGGCCTTCTCGGCCTGCTGCACCAGTTCGACGCTGTGCGCGGTGTTGTAGGTCCCGGCGCCGGCGATCACGGTCGCGCGGTCGCCGACCGCCTCGGCCACGGCGCGCACCAGGTCGGCCTTCTCGGCGTCGGTCGTGGTCGGGCTCTCGCCGGTGGTGCCGTTCACGACCAGGCCGTCGTTGCCCAGCTCCACGAGGTGCTCGGCGAGCTCCTGCGCCCGCTTCAGGTCGACTGCGCCGTCCGCGTCGAAGGGGGTGACCATCGCGGTGAGCACGCGCCCGAAGGGCCTCCCGGGCGCTGCCGAAGGTGGGTTGGACATGCTCTGACGGTACCTCCTCACGCTGTGAATATTCGTGCCGACCTGCCAAAACGGCATGATCCGCAGGAAAGGGCCACCACCGGCCGGAGAATCGCTGGACCAGGTGATCTTCCGCCGTAACCTTTCGCGTCAGCGGACCTTCAGCGTGACCGCCTCGGTGAGCTGGCCGCCGCCCTTCTTCGACACCAGGCAGTAGATGCCGCGGACCGGATCGTCGTAGGACTTCTCCGGGACGGCGTCCCAGTCGGCCTGCGACGGGACGAGCGCGCGGTAGCTGAGCGTGGCGCGTTCGGCCGCGTCGATCGTTGCGGAGTGGAAGCTCAGCGCGCAGAAGGACTCGGCGTAGCGGCGCAGCGCGTCGGCGCCCGGGTACGCCACGAACCCGGCTTCGTCGTCCCCGGAGCCGGCGTTGCCGAGGCTGTCCTGCTCGTCGTAGAGCTCCAGCTCGTGTGCCTTGTCGCAGTCGACCTGGTTGTCGGAGGTGATCCGGTAGCCGGGTTCGAGCCGGCCGTTGTAGCACCGGTAGGAGCTGCCCGGCTCGAACTCCAGGTCGCCGCCCGCGCCGTAGACCATGGTCGGCAGCATCGCCGGGTCCGCAGCCTCGGTCGCCCACCACTGGCCGGCCAGGAAACCGCCGGCCAGCAGCACGACGCCGAGGACGGCGCCCGCGGTGACCCACAGGCCGCGGCGGCCGGTGCGGGACGGCGCCGGGGCGAACCGGGTCGGCGGTTGTCCGTTGTGGACAGCGGTGGCGACGCCCCCGGGCGGGGTGTTGTGGGCGGCGATGCCGAGCAGGTGCGCGGCCTGGGCCGCGGAGATCCGGCCCTCCGGCTTGGCCACCAGCAGGCCCATGATCGCCGAGGCCAGCGGGCCCTGGACCCGGGTCAGGTAGGGCACCTCGGTGAGGATCGCGTTCATGGTCGCGGCGGTGGTCGGGCGGTCGAACGCGGACTTGCCCTCGACGGCCAGGAACAGCGTCGCGCCCAGTGACCACAGGTCGGAGTCGGGCAGCGCCTCCCGCCCGTCGAGCCGCTCCGGCGCCATGAACGCGGGCGAGCCCACGATCGTGCCGCTCGAGGTCAGCCGCGGGTCGTCGATCGCGGTGGCGATGCCGAAGTCGGTGAGCTTCACCCGCCCGTTCGCGCCGACCATGATGTTGCCCGGCTTGACGTCGCGGTGCACGATGCCGGCCTCGTGCGCGGCCTGCAGCGCGGAGAGTACCTGCTGCCCGATCGAGGCCACCTGCTGCGGCGGCAGCGCGCCGTGGTGGCGCACCAGGTCGCCCAGCGTGGGCGCCTCGACCAGCTCCATCACGATGTAGGTCGCGCCGTCCTCGGTGACCACGTCGAAGACCGTGACGATGGCCGGGTCGTTCAGCCGCCCCGCGGTGCGCACCTCCCGCAGCACCCGCTCGGTGAAGACGGTGTCCTCGGCGCCGTCGGGCAGGCGCAGCTCCTTGATCGCGACCTGGCGGCCGATCACCTGGTCCTGCGCGCGCCACACGACGCCGTGCCCGCCCCGGCCCAGCTCGCCGAGGAGCGCGTAGCGGCCGGCCACCACCCGTGGTCCGGCCGGGCGCGGCGTGGTCTGCTGGGTCTGCTCTTCGGTCAACGTGGCTCCGGTGATCGCGGCTATCGGGACAGCGGGATGCTAGTCCGACCGCCGCGGGAGCCGATCGGTTCCGGTGTCAGCCCGCGAACGTGAGGTAGATCAGCGCCACGTTGAGGGTGATGATGACCGCGGCGATCACCCACGCCAGCGTCGTGGTGGCGCGGTGGTTCGCGGCGGTCCCCATCAGCCCGCGGTCGCTGGTCAGCCGCACCAGCGGCACCAGTGCGAACGGGATGCCGAAGGACAGCACCACCTGGGACACCACCAGCGCGCGGCTGGGGTCCACGCCGATCGCGAGCACCACGATCGCGGGCAGCAGCGTGATCAGCCGCCGCAGCAGCAGCGGGATCCGCTTGCGCAGCAGGCCCTGCATGATCATCGCGCCGGCGTAGGCGCCCACCGAGGTCGAGGCCAGGCCGGAGGCCAGCAGCCCGATCGCGAACAGCAGCGCGACGGCCGGGCCGAGCGTGTTTCCCACGGCGGCGTGCGCGCCTTCGATCGAGTCGACGCCGTCCTGGCCCTGCAGGTTCGTGGCGGCCAGCAGCACCATCGACAGGTTCACCGCGCCGGCCAGCAGCATCGCCAGGCCGACGTCGAAGCGGGTGATCCGCAGCAGGCGCGACCGGCGGGCGGCGTCGACCTTGCCGTGCCGGTCGCGGGCGAGCCCGGAGTGCAGGTAGACGGCGTGCGGCATGACGGTGGCGCCGAGCATGGCGGCGGCGATCAGCACGCTTTCGGTGCCGGCGAACCGCGGGACCAGCCCGGCCGCCGCGTCCGCCGCGGACGGCGGTTCCACGAACACGCTGGCCAGGAACCCGACCGCGATGACGCCGAGCAGGCCGGTGACGACCCGCTCGAACGGCCGCTGGCCACGCTTGTCCTGCACCAGCAGCAGGACCATCGACACCACGCCGGTGATCACGCCGCCGGCCAGCAGCGGCAGGTCGAACAGCAGGTACAGGGCGATCGCGCCGCCGACGACCTCGGCCAGGTCGGTCGCGATCGCGACCGTCTCGGCCTGCGCCCAGTAGCCGAGGCGCGCGGCCCGCGGCATCCGCTCGCGCAGGTTCTCCGGCAGGGACAGGCCGGTGACCAGGCCCAGCTTCGCCGACAGGTACTGGACCAGCCCGGCCATCAGGTTGGCGGCCACGATCACCCACACCAGCAGGTAGCCGAACTGGGCCCCGGCGCTGATGTTGGAGGCGACGTTGCCCGGGTCGACGTAGGCGATCGCGGCGACGAACGCGGGCCCGAGCAGCAGGGAACCGGAGCGCACCCGCTTGAGCCGTGGTCCGAGCTGTTCCGTCAGCGCCATCCGTCCTCCATCCACAAAGCCGAAGCCTGATTTTAGGTGCGCCGAACTTTGGTGTACAGAGCAGCGAAAGTGGCGTGCAACGCACGGGCATCACGCGCAGACGTACCCCACAGGGGTGGCTTTAAGGCAGCACGCTTCGGGCGGCCGCGTCCGGGGTGGGCTCGGAAAGGGGTCGAGAGCGGGCCGGCAGGCAGGGACAACGCCGTTCGCCGCGCGGACTGGTCGCGGCCAGGTCCCGGCGCGACGGGCCCCGGCGGAGATCCGATCCGGTGAACACGGCCTGCCCCGGGAACGACGGCGGCGGTGACCGCCGACCGGGGAACGACTTCCGGGCCAGGCGAATCGCCAGTGCGCCGATCGGCCCGCTGGCCAGATCGAGGGCCGGCCGACGGTCCGGGACCCGCAGGCCGGGACCCCGGCCCACGCGGGCCGGCGGGCACGAACACCGCCGTTCGCCGCGCGGGCTGACTGGACCAGGTCCCGGCGCGACGGGCCCGGTGATGGAGATCCGATCCGGTGAACACGGCCTGCCCCGGGGACGGCAGCGGTGACCGCCGACCAGGGAACGAACGTCCGGGTCAGGCGAAATCGCCAGTGCGCGGATCAGCCCGGTGGCCAGCAGACCAGCGCCGCCCGACGCCCCGGACCCCGCAGGCCGGGACCCCGGCCCACGCGGGCCGGCGGGCACGAACACCGCCGTTCGCCGCGCGGGCTGACTGGCCAGGTCCCGGCGCGACGGGCCGCTGGTGGCGATCCGGTTCGCTGAACACGACCTGCCCAAGGAACGACGGCGGCGGTGACCGCCGACCGGGGAACGACTTCCGGGCCAGGCGAAATCGCCAGTACGCCGATCGGCCCGCTGGCCAGATCGAGCGGCGGCCGACGGTCCGGGACGCGCAGGCCGAAAAACCCGGCGTGACCCCCGACCGAGAAACCGACGTCCGAGTCAGGCGAATCGCCGGTGCGCCGATCAGCCCGGTGGCCAGCAGATCCAGCGCCGACCCACGGCCCCGAACGCGCAGGCCGGGAACCCGGCCCACGCGGGACGGCTACTCCGCGACCTCGTGCCCGGCCGCGCGCAGCGCCTGCACCGCGCGCGCCAGGTCGCCTTCCTTCACCAGCACGTGGTCGGTGTCGAACGTGGACAGCGTGAACAGGCCGACCCCTGCGGACGCCAGCTCGCTGGCCAGCGCGGCGATGATGCCGGTGAGGGTGAACGCCAGCGGGCCGCGCACGGTCAGCAGCCGCCAGCCGGACTCGACCCGGGCGCCCTCCGGGGCCAGGCCTGCCGGGCAGATCACCGAGGTCTCCGCGGGCGTGCGCGTGACCGAGACCAGCCGGTCCGGCGCGTCCAGAGTGGGCACCGGAACGCCCGGATCCAGCCGCGCGACCGCGTACTCGCCCGGCTGGACGTCGATGGCGAGCCGTTTCACCCTTCGAGGACCTTCGGACTGGAGGCGACCTCGGTGCCGTCGGGCAGGGTGGAGATGGTGAAGTCGGCGAACACGTTCGGCGCGGCCTTCTGCAGCTGCCGCAGGCATTCCACGGCCAGCCCGCGGATCTCCACGTCGGCGTGCTCGGTGGCGCGCATGGCGATGAAGTGCCGCCAGGCGCGGTAGTTGCCGGTCACCACGATGCGGGTCTCGGTGGCGTTGGGCAGCACCGACCGGGCGGCCTGGCGCGCCTGCTTCCGGCGCAGCGTGGCGCTCGGCGCGTCGGCGAACTTGTCCTCCAGCCCGGCCAGCAGCTCGTTGTACGCGTCGACGCTCGCCTGCGCGGCCTTGAGGAACTTCTCGTGCAGCTCCGGGTCGTTCGCGATCACGTCCGGCTCGACGAACGCGGCGTCGCGCTCGGGCACGTACCGCTGCGACAGCTGGGAGTAGGAGAAGTGGCGGTGGCGGATCAGCTCGTGGGTCAGCGAGCGCGAAACGCCGCTGATGTAGAAGCTCACCGAGCCGTGCTCCAGCACCGACAGGTGACCGACCTCGATGATGTGGTCGATGTAGCCGGCGTTGGTGGCCGTCTTCGGGTTCGGCTTCTTCCACGACTGGTAGCAGGCGCGGCCCGCGAACTCGGCGAGCGCCTCACCCCCGTCGGCGTCGGTCGACCACGGCACGTCCTCCGGCGGGAAGAACTCCGTCTTCGCGATCAGCTGAACCTTCGGCGACACGGTCTCGGCCACGGTCGCGCTCCTTCCCCTCAACGACTCCCCGGCAGCGTAACCGCCGGGTCCGACAACCCGGCCGCGACACCACATGGTGTCATCTCCTCCTTGACTGACACCAGAGGTGACGTCATAGTGGTGTCATGGATTTGACCCCGTACATCACCAGCCTCCGCGAGGACCTCACCGCGACGGCCTCGGCCGGGGACGAGCAGATCCGCCGGGCGGCGGCGCTGCTGTCCGGCGCGCTGGAGCCCGCGGTCCGGCTGGTGCTGATGAACGCGCTGGCCGACCTCGCCGCCGAGGCGACCGCCCAGCTGCCCGACCACGTCGTCGAGGTGCGCCTGGACGGCCGGGACGTGCGGGTGGTGGTCACCGGTTCCGCCGGCGAGCGGCCACGGGCCGAGCGTCCCGGGCCGCCCCCTCCGCCACCGCCGCCGCTGGTGGAGGGCGGGGACATCTCGCGCATGACGCTGCGCCTGGTGGAGAAGCTCAAGGAGCAGGCCGAGCACGCCGCCTCGTCGCAGGGCGTCTCGCTCAACACGTTCATCTCGCAGGCCGTGCAGGGCGCGCTGCACGGTTCGCAGTCCTGGCACGCCGAGAAGCAGAGCGGCTCGCGGTCCGAGTCGCACCTGCACGGCTGGGTGAAGGGATAGTCATGACCGATCCGGAGCTCGTGCGCACGCAGACGTTCACCCTGCCTGGGCCGCTGGAGCTGGACATCGCCGTGTCGATGGGGAAGGTCGAGGTGAAGCTGGACGCCGAGGAGCCCGAGGCGACGGTGGAGATCCGGCACGACCCGGACGCGCAGCAGCCGTGGACGCAGGGGATTTCCAGCCTGCTGAGCTGGGTCAGCGAGCGGTTCGGCGACCAGCTGGGCACCGATCTGAGCGGCACGCCCGCGGACGCGGTGCAGCAGACGCGGCTGGAACAGACCGGCAACCGGCTGACGGTGCACGCGCCGAAGGCGTTGCCGCTGCGGAACATCCCGCTCGCGGTCACGGTGATCGCGCCCGCCGGCACCGCCGTGGAGGTGCGGGCCGGGTCGGCGAACGTGACGGCGACCGGGCCGGCCGGGCGGGTGGACGTCTCCACCGGGACCGGCGAGATCAGGCTGGACCGGTCGGAGGGCGCGGCGACGGTGCGCAGCGGCTCCGGCGCGATCCGGCTCGGGCCGACGCTGGCGGGGCTGCACCTGCGCACCGGCAGCGGCGACGTCGAGGTGGCGTCGCTGGCCGGGTCGGCGACGCTGGCCACCGGCACCGGCGATGTCTGGCTGGGCACCGTGTCCGGCTCCGTGCTGGCCCGCAGCGGCAGCGGCGACGTGTCGGTCGCCGAGGCGGCGAGCGGGAACCTGGAGCTGGTCACCGGTTCCGGCGACATCCGGGTCGGGATCCGGCCGGGCGTGGCCGCGGAGGTCGACCTGACCGCGAGCGCAGGCAAGGTGTCGAGCGAGCTGGACGTGGCGCTGGACCGGCCCGACGGCGAGATCCCGCTGAACCTGCGGGCCCGCACGGGATCCGGCACGGCCGTGGTGACCCGCGCGGCGCAGTAGACCACCGGAGGGGCGGCCGCGAGCCGCCATGGGGGTGGAGGGGTGGTGTGACATGGGGGCGTGTCACACCACCCCGATTCCGTGTTTGGACCACCGGCGGCCCGCGAACGTCCCCAGCTGCGGCCGGAGATCCAGCAGCCAGCCACCAGCCATTCCCAAGCAAAGACGGCCCGCGAACCTCCTCGACCGCCGAAGGCCGGCTGTCCCCCACAGGGCGGGCGGCAGCTGTTGGTGGGCTTGCCGCCAGCCGGCCACCGCCATTTTTCGTCGGTGCCGGCCGACGGATTCAGCGCCGTCGTTCTCACGCCCGGCTCAGGGCCGGCGCCAGATCACCCCGCTCCCCCACCGCGAAACCGTCCAGCCCCAGCCACGAGGCCATCAACCGCAACTCCCCCGCCAGCTCGGCGGCCACCCGCGGCACTTCGGCGCCCGGCTCGGCGAACGCGCCCTGCACCCGCAGCACCCCGGCCTCCCGGTCGGCCTTCAGGTCGACCCGCGCCACCAGTTCGCCGTCGAGCAGGAACGGGAACACGTAGTAGCCGTACACGCGCCTGGGCTCGGGCACGTAGATCTCGATGCGGTACCGGAACCCGAACAGCCGCTCGGTGCGGGCCCGCTCCCAGATCAGCGGGTCGAACGGGCACAGCAGCGCCCGGCCCGTCACCTTCCGCGGCATCCGGGCGCCTACCAGGCGGTACGCCGGGCCGCGCCAGCCGCGCACCTCGGCCTCCTCCAGCACCCCGTCCTCGACCAGCTCGGCCACCGCCCGGCGGCTCGTCTCCGGGCCCAGCCGGTAGTAGTCCCGCAGGTCCGGCTCCGTCGCCACGCCCAGCGCCGTCGCCGCGCGGGAGATCAGCTCGCGCGCCCCCTGCTCGGGCGACACGCGCCGCGCCAGGACCTCCGCCGGCACGACCCGCTCGGTCAGGTCGTACAGCCGCTCGAACCCGCGTCGCGTGCCGGTGGTCAGCTGGCCGAGACCGAACAGCAGCTCGCAGATCTTCTTGACCTCGGACCGCTCCCACCACGACCCCGGGCGGCGCGCCGACTCGCCCTCCAGCTCGCGCTCGATGCCGCCCGCCCCGATCGGGCCGAGCTCCTTCACCACCGCCAGCACGTCGTCGACCAGCGACGGCGAGCGGTCGGCGAGGGGCTGGTAGTTGCGCCACCACCCGGGCCGCTTCGCGCCGGACTGCAACAGCGGCCAGTCCTCGACCGGGATCAGGCTCGCCTCGTGCGCCCACGTCTCCACCAGCAGCCGCGGCTTGCGGCTGCTGTGCGTCCAGGCGGCCTCGTCGATCAACGCCGGGTCGTAGCTGCCCAGCCGCGCGAACAGCGGTGCGTAGTGCGCCCGCACCGCGACGTTCACCGAGTCCAGCTGGATCAGCTGCAGCCGCGACAGCGCGCGCTTGAGGTGCCGCCGGGTGGGTTCGGTGCCGGGCCGCGGGTCGGCGAAACCCTGGGCCGCCAGCGCCGCCCGCCGGGCGGCCGCCACACTCATCGTCTCCATGGTGGTGCTCATGGTGCCAGCACTCACCGACAAAACCGGTAGGTTCCCGGCATGAGCACCGTGTCCGTCCGCGAAGCCGTCGACGCCGACGCCGCGGAGATCGCCCGGATCCAGCGCGTCACCTGGCGGACCGCCTACCAGGGCGTCCTCAGCGACCGGGCGCTCGCCGAGCTCGACTCCGCGGTCACGGAGGCGCGGTGGGCGGAGGCGATCGGCCACCCCGGCTCCCGGATCCACCTCGCCGTCGAAGGCGGCCGCACGGTCGGGTTCTGCGTCGCCGGGCCAGCGCCGCGCGACGACGTGGCCGACGCGGCGGGGAACGTGCCCGGCGACGCCGACCGCACCGGCCTGATCGCGACGCTGCTGGTGGAGCCGCGCTGGTCCCGGCGCGGCCACGGCTCCCGGCTGCTGGCCGCGGCCGCCGCCGGGCTGCGTGAGCTGGGCGCCGGCCGCGGCGTCACCTGGGCCGTGGAGTCCGACGCCGCCACCCTCGGCTTCTACCGCCGCGCCGGCTGGCACCCCGACGGCACCGTCCGCACCCTGGACACCGGCGACCGCCGCCTGCGCGAGCTTCGCCTCACCGGCGCGCTGGACATCCAGCTCGTCGAGTAGGTCACCAGACGGTCGCCAGCCACGCGGCGACGGCGGCCAGCACGATCAGGGGCACGTTCAACCCGGTTTCCTTCACCTCGCCCCGCGACAGGTGCAGGCCGGCCGCCAGCACCTGGAGCACCGCGAACCCGAGTGCCGCCAGCAGCGCCAGCGCGGGCGCGACCCCGGTCAGCGGCGGCAGGACCAGCCCGAGCACGCCGAGGATCTCCACCGCGCCGATGCCGCGCACCGCCCACATCGGCACGGTGTCGACCCAGCCCATCATCGGCGCCAGCTGCTCGCGGCTCTGCGCGATCTTCTTCCCGCCCGCGAACAGGTACAGGACCCCCAGCAGCGCGGCCACGATCCAGTAGGCGATTTCCACGGCGACCTCCGATGGTTATGACTTGTAAGCAACCACATCATGGGTCACCATCGGAGGGTCTACAAAAGGCACACGAGTGTGCGTAGCGGACAGGAGCGTGCGTGTCGCGGTACGAACGGACCTGCCTGATCCGGGGCGACGGCGGGCGCGCGATCCGGCGCATCCTGGACCGGATCGGCAACAAGTGGAGCCTGCTGGTGGTCGCCACGCTGGACGACCAGCGGATGCGGTTCACCGAGCTGCAGCAGCGCATTCCCGGCGTGTCCCAGCGGATGCTGTCGCTCACGCTGCGGAACCTCGAACGCGACGGCCTGGTGTCGCGCACCGCCTACGCGGAGGTGCCGCCCCGCGTCGAGTACGCGCTCACCGACGTCGGCCGCACCCTGATCGAGCCGGCCGTGCGCCTGGCGGAATGGGCGGTCGAGCACGACCCCGACATCGAACGCAGTCAGCGCGCGTTCGACGAGCAGCGTGGCGGACACAAGTAGAGCCCGGGACAACCCGGGCTCTACGGATCAGGCCTCGTCGCCGGCGCGGACCGGCGTGAAGGCCGGCTTCGTCAGCTCCTGGCTGAGTTCGAAGTCCAGGTCGTCGGCAGGCGCGGGCTTGCCCCGCCCGCGGAACCACAGCACGGACATCACGACCAGGAAGGCCACGGCCACGATCTGGTAGCTGCTGCCCGCGACCTGCTGCGCGAAGCTCCAGTTCTCCCACTCCAGCGGCACCCAGTAGTGCGGCGCGAGCCACAGGATCACCACCGCGGCCCAGCCGGACACGATGAGCCACTTGTTGTTCTTCCGCACGCCCATCACGAGCACCAGCACAGCCGTCGGCAACGCGAGGATCCAGTGGTGCGACCAGGAGATCGGCGAGATCAGCAGCACACCCGCGGCGTTGACGCCCAGCGCGAGCGCGAGGTTGTTGTCCCGCAACGCCCGCGCGGTGCCGAGGAACGTCATGGCGACGACCGCGAGCACGCCGAGACCGCCCACGACCGTCAGCGTGGTGCCGGTCAGGTGCAGCTTCTCGAACGTCGCGGTGATCGACTCGTTCGCGTGGATCGGCCCGATGTTCATGCCGGTGGCGTGGAAGACGCGGTCGGTCCAGTACGTCCACGAGTCGCCGGGCATCAGCACGAACGCGATCGCCGTCATCACCAGGAAGCTGACGAACGCGGTGACCACCGCGCGGAAGTCCTTGCGCAGCAGGAAGATCAGGCAGAACCCGGCCGGGGTGAGCTTGACCGCCGCCGCGATGCCGATCAGCGCGCCCCGCGGCCAGCGCGGGTTCGGCCACAGGATGTCGACCGCGACGAGCATCATCAGCAGGACGTTGATCTGGCCCCAGAAGATCGTGTTCGCGACCGGGTGCGCGACCACCATCACGATCGCGGCCGCCACGACCATCCACGTCTTGTTCAGCAGCCCGCGCAGCTCCGGCGAGGAGTTGCGGTAGGCCAGGATGATCGGGAACAGGGCCAGGCAGGTCACGCCGGTCAGCAGCGGGTAGCCGATCGGCGGCGGGATGATCGCCAACGGGGTGAACAGCACCGCGGAGAACGGCGGGTAGGTGTAGGGCAGCGCGCCGCCGATGGTCGAGACGGGCAGCTCCGAGTAGATCGAGTGGCCCTTGAGGAACGTGTCCGCGCCCAGCCGGTAGATGTCGACGTCGGTCGGCCACTTGCGGATGCCGTGCGCGTAGTACGCGAGCGCGGCGAACAGGCCGACGGCCAGCAGGAGTTCCAAGCCCAGGCGTACCCGCTCGGCGGCACTGCCGTACCTCATCGTCTCGATGACAGCTTTCACTCGTTCTCCCAGTCCCGGCCAGGCGTGATCTCACGGAACAGACGCCGCAACGCCTATCTTCGTTGCCCGCGTGATCGATGTTACGAGCGGGTCCCCCTTGCGCTACGCGCGGCTGCGGTCGGTGAACACGATCCAGCGAAGCACGCTGTAGAGGAACACGGCCTCGCACGCGCCGGCGATGATGCGCGCCAGGTGGTACTGCACGCCCAGCGCGGCCAGGCCGGCTCCGGCGCCGAGGATGAACGCGAAGTAGTTGACCGCCACCGCGATCGCGTAGCGCACGGCCTGGCGCCCGACCGGGGCGTGCGAGCGGAAGTTGAAGACGCGGTTGAGCACGAAGCTCAGCGCGAAGGCGCACACGTAGGCCACGGTGATGGCGGCCGGCAGCGGCAGCCCGGCCACCCCGTGGCCCAGGGTCAGCAGCAGCAGGTCGACGCCGAAGGTGAACCCGTTGATCAGCGCGAAGCCCACGAAGCTGGGCGGGACCAGCATGTTCAGCCCGAGGGGCAGGTACCGGACGACCGTCGCGCAGAACGACGCGAACCTCTCCACGAGCGACCGCGTCACCCGGATGTCCTGTTGCACGGCGCCACGGTGGCAGAAGCGGGTGACGGGAAGGTGAGCGGCCGGTAGTCAACAGGCGGCGGAAAGTGTCGCGGACCCCACGGAGATCACACTTCGGGCTGATATCTTCTTGTGACCCCGCCCGTGTGATCCTCCGTCCCCCACGGAGGCGCGCGCCGCCCCGAAGCCCCCCGTCAGGAGGCGCGGATGTTCGCCTGGTTCTGGGTGACGCTCGGCGTCGCCTTCGGCTCGGCGATCGTGCCCGTGATCAGCGTCGAGGTGTTCGTGCTGGGGCTCGTGGCCAGCGAGCCGGGGCTGCATTGGCTGCTGATCGGCGCGGCCGTCTCGATCGGCCAGATCGCCGGCAAACTGCTGTACTACCTGGCCGCGCGCGGATCGATCAGGCTGCCGCGGTTCCTGCACGACCGCCTGCACCGCGAGCGCCCGCCCAGCCGCCGCCGCGACCGGTGGCACCAGCGCACGAAGTGGCTGCGCGGCAAGGTGGAGGCCCTGCGCGAGCGCTGCCACCGGCACCCGCACTGGATGACGGGCACCTACGGGGTCAGCTCGCTGGTCGGGCTCCCCCCGTTCATGGCGACGACGGTGCTGGCGGGCCTGGCCGACATGCGGATGTCGACGTTCCTCACGGCGGGCCTGACCGGGCGGTTCATCAGGTACAGCGCGCTGGCCGCGTGCCCGGCGGTGTTCGCGGGCTGGTTCCACCACTGAGCTCGGGCTACCGCGGGATCCGGAACAGCCCGTCGGAGGCGTCCACCACGACGGGCAGGGACTCGCCGACGAGCACCGTGGCCGCCAGCTCGCCGGCCACCGCTGGCGGGCCAGCTCGCCGGCCAGGGCGAGCACGACGATCACCGCGGTGATCCGACAAAGTGGACCGCATGAGATACCGGCTTTTCGGGCGCACCGGGCTGCGCGTGGCGGAGATGTTCCTCGGGGCGATGGCGCTGCAGGAACCCGACGAGGCGCGGCGGGTGGTCAAGGCCTACGCCGACGCCGGGGGCAACGTGATCGACACGGCCTCGGCGTACGCGGAGAGCGAGAGCGTGCTGGGCGAGGTGCTGACGGACCGCGACCGGTTCGTGCTGGCGACCAAGTACACGCTGACGCGGGACCCGCACGACCCGAACGCCGGGGGCAGCCACCGCAAGAACCTGGTCGCGTCGCTGGAGCGCAGCCTGCGGCGGTTGCGCACCGACTACGTCGACATCCTGTGGGTGCACACGTGGGACCCGCACACGCCGGTCGCCGAGACGCTGCGTGCGCTGGACGACCTGGTCCGGGCCGGGAAGGTCAGATACCTCGGGGTGTCCGACACGCCCGCGTGGGTGGTGAGCCGGGCGGACGTGCTGGCGGAGTGGCGCGGGGGGACGCCGTTCGCTGGCGTGCAGGTGCCCTACAGCCTCCTGAACCGCGACATCGAGCGCGACGTGCTGCCGATGGCCGAGCAGCTGGGGCTGACCGTGGCGGCGTGGGGCGTCCTGGAGCACGGCGCGCTGACCGGGTCCAGCCGGGTCGGTTCGCCGTCGCCGGAGCAGCAGCGGGTGGCGACCGCGGTGCGCGCGGTGGCGGACGAGCTGGGTGTCACGCCGGCGCAGGTGGCGATCGCGTGGTCGCGGGCGCGGTCGTCGGTCGTGCACCCGCTGATCGGGTTCCGCACGGCGGACCGGGTCGCGGAGACCGTCGCCGCGCTGGACGTGACGCTGCCCCCGGAGGCGGTGGCGAAGCTGGAGGCGGCGGCGCCGTTCGAGCCGGGCCCGTTCGCCGACTTCGTGAACCGGTCGGCGGTCAGCGGGGGGGTGTTCGGCCACGGCGAGGTGGTGGGGCGTCAGCTGCGGGAGTGAGGCAGCTCGGCGATGGCGGCGACGGACCAGTACACCGGCTCCGGCGCCTCCTCGGGCGGCAGGCCCAGGATCCAGGCCAGCACGGCCGATGCCTGGGCGTGGGTGCCGATCAGCCCCCGCTGGTTGAGGTGGACACCGGCGTCGGCTTCGTAGCCGTGGCACAGCCAGGAGTGCAGGCTCATCAGGCCGAACTCGACGCCGATGATCTCGAAGCCGCGCAGCACGGCGTGCGCCGGCGTCGGCTCTTGCCTGAGCCGGCGGCGCCGTTGGTGCACGAGGTGACCATCCGCGGACACGACGGCTCCGGCCGGCCACCCGCGTGCTGACCGGCGTTCCGGACAAGAACGAGGTGGACCTGCGGGAAGCGGACGGCGCGCTACGGGTGATGCTGCGCTCGGCCCACGGCCCGTGGCTCTACCGGCTCGACACCCTCAACCTCGCCTACCGGGCGGGCCCGGATCCGGAGATCTTCCTCGGAACCCCCACCCGCCGCGTCGACGAGCGCGCCACGCTGCGGTAGGAAACGCGGGCGCTGCGCGCCGCCTCCCCCGCCAGGTCCTACGCGTCACAGCGCAGGCACGACACCACCTAGCGGGCCGCCTCCGCCGCCTCCAGGTCCAGCGCCTTGCGCATCGTGGCGCGGGCTCGGCGCCGGTCGCCCGCCAGGTCGTACGCGTGCGCCAGCCGGTACCAGTACCGCCAGTCCTCGGGGTGCTGCTCCAGCTCCGCGCGGCGCTCCTCGAACCACGCGTCCGCCGCGGCGCGGTCCACCCTGCCGGACGGGCGGCGCGGCAGGTCGGCCACGTCCGGCAGCCCGCCCTCGGCGTCCAGCCGTCGCGCCAGGTGCTGGATCCGCGTGCCGGACCGCCAGGTCGCGACGACCATCCACAGCCCGAGCAGCGGCAGCACCAGCACGCCGACGCCGAGCGCGATGCCCACGCCTGTCCCGGTCGCGATCAGCTCCACCCCGCGCGCCCCGAGCAGCACCAGGTAGACCACCAGCGCGGCGGTCATCACCAGTGCGACGTTGCGGGCCTTCACAGGTCGAGCACGTTCTCGAGGCCGACGGTCAGGCCGGGACGGCCCAGCACCTCCCGCACCCCGAGCAGCACACCCGGCATGAACGAGGTCCGGTCCATCGAGTCGTGCCGGATGGTGAGCGTCTCGCCCTCCTGCCCGAACAGGATCTCCTCGTGCGCCACCAGCCCGGGCAGCCGCACCGAGTGCACGTGCACGTCCTCGACCCGCGCGCCGCGGGCGCCGTCCAGCTCGCTCGTCGTCGCGTCCGCGCCCGGCTTCAGCCCGGCCTCGCGGCGCGCCTGCGAGATCAGCCGCGCCGTGTGCGCCGCCGTGCCGGACGGGGCGTCCGCCTTGCGGTTGTGGTGCAGCTCGATGACCTCGACCGACTCGTAGAACCGGGCCGCCTGCTGCGCGAACCGCATCGCGAGCACCGCGCCGAGCGCGAAGTTCGGCGCGATCAGCACCCCGACCTCCGGCTTGCCCGCCAGCCACGAGCGCACCGTCTCCAGCCGCTCCTCGCTGAACCCGGTGGTGCCGACGACCGCGTGCAACCCGTTGGCCACCAGGAACTCCAGGTTGCCCATCACCGCGTCCGGGTGGGTGAAGTCGACGACCACCTCCGCGCCGGCCTCGGTCAGCGCGGCCAGGTCGTCGCCCGCGTCCAGCGTCGCCACGACCGTCATGTCGGGCGCGCCCCCGGCGGCCTTGACCACCTGCGCACCCATCCGTCCCTGGGCGCCCAGCACGCCGACCCGGATCGGGTTGTCCTCGCCGCGGGGGTTCATTTCGCGATCACCTCGTGCAGATCTTCCGGTAGGTCCTGCTCGGAAGCGTACGGCCCGACCACCGCGGCGGCGGTGACCCCTCCCGGCGTCCCGAACAGGGTGCGGGCCAGCTCACACACCTCCTCGGTGGTCACCGCGGCGATCCGCTCCACCGACTCGTCGACGGTGAGGTGCACGCCGTAGTTGAGCTCCTGCTTGCCGATGCGCGACATCCGCGACGCGGTGTCCTCCAGACCCAGCACGATCCCGCCGCGCAGCTGCCCCTTGGCGCGCGCGACCTCGGCGTCGGTGAAGCCGTCCTTGCCGACCTGCCCGAGCACGTCCCGCAGCACCGCCGACACCTCGCCCAGCCGCTCCGGCTGGCAGCCCGCGTACACGGAGAAGTGGCCGGTGTCGGCGTAGGTCGCCACCGAGGAGTACACCTGGTAGGCCAGGCCGCGCTGCTCGCGCACCTCCTGGAACAGCCGCGAGCTCATGCCGCCGCCGAGCGCGGCGTTGAGCACCGACAGCGCGTACCGGCGCTCGTCGTGCCGCGACAGCGCCTTCATGCCGAGCATGACATGGGCCTGCTCGGTGTCGTCGCTGTGCAGCACCAGCCGCCGCTCCGCGGCCACCCGCGCCTTGCCCGCCCGCGGCGGCACCGGGGTGTCCGAACCGGACAGACGGCCGCGCAACGCCTTGCGCGCCAGGCGGAGGACCTGCGTGTGCTCGACGTTGCCCGCCACCGCGAGCACCATCTTCGGTAGCGTGTAGCGGCGCCGGTAGAACCCGCGCAGCCCGCTCGCCGACATGCCGGTGATCGACTCGGTGGTGCCCAGCACCGGGCGCGCCAGCGGGTGCGAGCCCAGGACCGTGGTCACGAACGTGTCGTGCAGCAGGTCCTCGGGATCGTCGTCGCGCATGGCGATCTCCTCGAGCACCACGCTGCGCTCGGTGTCCACATCGGACTCCGCGCAGAGCGCCTCGAACACCACGTCGGTGACCAGGTCCATCGCCAGCGGCAGGTCCTCGTCGAGCACCTGCGCGTAGTAGCAGGTGTGCTCCTTCGCGGTGAACGCGTTCAGCTCACCGCCGACCGCGTCGATCTCCTCGGCGATCTGCACCGCGGACCGGTTGGTGGTGCCCTTGAACAGCAGGTGCTCCAGGTAGTGCGCCGCCCCGGCCACCTTCGGCGGCTCGTCCCGCGAGCCGACCCCGACCCACAGGCCGACCGTCGCCGACCGCACCCCCGGCACGTGCTCGGTGACCACCCGCAGCCCGCCCGGCAGCACGGTGCGCTTCACAACCTGGCCGTTCGCCCCGGTTTCGAGCGTCCGCGTGGTGCCCGCGGCCTGCTCGTGCCCGGCAATCTGTCGCGCCATCGAATCCCAACACACTCGTGCGGGAACACGGAAAACGGCCCGCCCCGCCCGGGGACGGGCCGTTTCCCGGCTACCGCTTCGTCCTACTTGGCGTCGGCCTCGGCGCCCTCGGCGGGGGCGTCCTCGGCCTTCTTCTCGCCCTCCTCCTCGTCCTTGACGAGGACCAGGCTGATCTTGCCGCGGTTGTCGATGTCGGCGATCTCGACGCGGAGCTTGTCGCCCACGTTGACCACGTCCTCGACCTTGCCGATGCGCTTGCCGTTGCCCAGCTTCGAGATGTGGATCAGGCCGTCCTTGCCCGGCAGCAGCGAGACGAACGCGCCGAACGCGGCCGTCTTCACCACGGTGCCCAGGAAGCGCTCGCCCACCTTCGGCAGCTGCGGGTTCGCGATGGCGTTGATCTTGCTGATCGCGGCCTCCGCGGACGGGCCGTCGGCCGCGCCCACGTAGATCGTGCCGTCGTCCTCGATCGAGATGTCGGCGCCGGTCTCCTCGGTGATCGAGTTGATCATCTTGCCCTTCGGCCCGATGACCTCGCCGATCTTGTCGACCGGGATCTTCACGCTCGTGACGCGCGGGGCGTACGGGCTCATCTCGTCCGGGGAGTCGATGGCCTCGGCCAGCACGTCGAGGATGGTCAGCCGGGCGTCCTTGGCCTGGTTCAGCGCGCCCGCCAGGACGTCCGACGGGATGCCGTCGAGCTTGGTGTCCAGCTGCAGCGCGGTGATGAAGTCCTTGGTGCCTGCGACCTTGAAGTCCATGTCGCCGAAGGCGTCCTCGGCGCCGAGGATGTCGGTCAGCGCGACGTAGCGCGTCTCGCCGTCGACCTCGTCGGACACCAGGCCCATCGCGATGCCCGCGACCGGCGCCTTCAGCGGCACGCCGGCGTTGAGCAGCGACATGGTCGAGGCGCACACCGAGCCCATCGAGGTGGACCCGTTCGAGCCCAGCGCCTCCGACACCTGACGGATGGCGTAGGGGAACTCGTCCCGCTTCGGCAGCACCGGCACCAGCGCGCGCTCGGCCAGCATGCCGTGGCCGATCTCGCGCCGCTTGGGCGAGCCCACGCGGCCGGTCTCGCCGGTGGAGAACGGCGGGAAGTTGTAGTGGTGCAGGTACCGCTTCGTCGTCTCCGGCGACAGCGAGTCGATCTGCTGCTCCATGCGCAGCATGTTCAGCGTGGTGACGCCCAGGATCTGGGTCTCGCCGCGCTCGAACAGCGCCGAACCGTGCGCCCGCGGGATGATCGCGACCTCGGCCGCCAGCTGGCGGATGTCGGTGAGACCGCGGCCGTCGATGCGGACCTTGTCGCGCAGGATGCGCTGGCGGATCAGCTTCTTGGTCAGCGCCCGGAACGCGGCGCCGATCTCCTTGTCGCGGCCCTCGAAGGCCTCGCCCTCGCCGAGGCCGACCTTGGCCAGCACGGCGGCCTTGACCTCGTCGGTGGCGTTCTCGCGGTCCTGCTTGCCGGCGATGGTCAGCGCCTTGGCCAGGTCCTCGGTCGCGATCGCGGCGACCGCGTCGTAGGCGTCCTGCTGGTAGGCGGGGAACACCGGGAAGTCGCCGGTCGGCTTGGCGGCCGCGTCGGCGAGCTTCTGCTGCGCCTCGCACAGCACGCGGATGAACGGCTTGGCGGCGGCCAGGCCCTCGGCCACGGCCTGCTCGGTCGGCGCCGGGGCGCCGCCCGCGATCAGGTCGAGCGTGTTCTCGGTGCCCTCGGCCTCGACCATCATGATCGCGACGTCGTCACCGACGACACGGCCTGCGACGACCATGTTGAAGGTCGCCTTCTCCAGCTGCGACCAGGTCGGGAACGCGACCCACTGTCCCTCGATCAGCGCGACGCGGACGCCGCCGATCGGGCCGGAGAACGGCAGGCCGCCGATCTGGGTCGAGGCCGACGCGGCGTTGATCGCCAGCACGTCGTAGGGGTCCTCGGGGTGCAGGCTCTGCACCGTGACGACGATCTGGATCTCGTTGCGCAGGCCGTCGGCGAAGGACGGGCGCAGCGGCCGGTCGATCAGGCGGCAGGTCAGGATCGCGTCGGTGGAGGGACGGCCCTCGCGGCGGAAGAACGCGCCCGGGATCCGGCCCGCGGCGTACATCCGCTCCTCGACGTCCACCGTCAGCGGGAAGAAGTCGAAGTGCTCCTTCGGCTGCTTGGAGGCGGTGGTCGCCGACAGCAGCATCGTCTCTTCGTCCAGGTAGGCGACGACAGCGCCGGCGGCCTGCCGGGCGAGCCTGCCCGTCTCGAAGCGGATCGTGCGCGTGCCGTACTTGCCGTTGTCGATGACGGCCTCGGCCTCGTGCACGACGGGTCCGCTTGCTTCGGTCATGTGTAGTTGACTCCTCGTTCGTTCGGGCAGCAGAGCGCCCCGCCCGTGCGGGGCGGCGTCCGAGGAACGAGCCGGTCTTCGATCGAAGCCAACGGGACTCTCCCGTAAGCCACTACCGAGGACCGGCGTCCTTGCCCTCGAGCGCCTGCCCTTCCTCTTTCTTACTTCGTATGGACCGAGGGGGAGCGACCGTGGTCACTCCCCCTCGGATCACGTCATCGGCGCAAGCCGAGTCGCTGGATCAGCGACCGGTAGCGTTCGATGTCCACCTTCATCACGTAGTTGAGCAGCCGGCGACGACGGCCGACCAGCAGCAACAGGCCGCGACGGGAGTGGTGGTCGTGCTTGTGCACCTTGAGATGCTCGGTGAGACCGATGATCCGCTTGGTGAGCAGCGCGACCTGGGCCTCCGGGGACCCGGTGTCGGACTCGTGCAGACCGTACTCGGTCAGAATCGACTTCTTCTCGTCGGTGGACAGCGCCACTGAGTTCTCTCCTCTGTGTTGTTCTGTGCCGTGAGGCCCGCTGGACGCGGGTAGTCGGTCGCGGCCGCCACGGACTGCAGCCGGACCCGGTGGTTCAGGGTATCAGGGAGCGCACTACCTGGCCTGCTGGGACAGCGGGAACCGCTCGACCACGACGTATCGCACGCCGTCGGCGCTCCGCTGCGACCGCATCAGCACCGCCTCCGCGGCCGTCCACATCTCGCTGCGGTAGCCGGACAACCGCCGCTCCAGCTCCGCCGGCACCCGCTCGCGCGTGCGCGCCAGGGTCAGGTGCGGCAGGTACGCGCGGCCCTCCTCGCCCGCCCCGGCGGCGAGACCGAGCTCGGTGATCCCCTCGCCGTACACCCCGAGGTAGAGGACCCGGGTGAACGTGCCCGCACCTTCCAACCAGATCCGCGGCGCCGGCATTCCCGCCAGCCGCGGCCGCAGCCAGTCCGCCCGCGCGGCGGCGTCCTCCTCGCCGTAGAACCCCAGCGTGACGTGCCAGTTCTCCGGCGAACTCCACCGCACGCCGTCCAGCCGCGGCAGCCCGGCGACCTCGGCGGTCAGGGTCTCGACCACGGCGGCGGGCGGCAGGACCGCCGAGAACAGCACCACCGCTCAGCCCTGCTGCCCGGCGCGGCGGAGCAGGTCGGCCAGTGCCGGGAAGTCGTCGTCGAGCCGCTTGGCCGCCTCGATCAGGTCCTCGTCCTCGGCGATGTCCCGCAGCACCGACAGCGCCGCGCGCTCCTCGGACAGCGCGTTGACCGGGAAGGTGTCGCGGCCGACGGTGGGCCGCGCGTCCCGCACGTCCTCCAGCGCGGCCATCAGGGCTTCCTTGTGGCCGGCGGCGACCTCGGGGATCAGGCACTTGCGCTCGAGCATGATCATCCGGGCGAGCACCACCGGGTTGCCGATCTTGGCGCGGCGGCCGCTCATCACCTGGCTCAGCATCGGGGCGCTGATGCCCAGCACCTCGGCCAGGTAGGCCTGCGAGACGTCGAACGCGACGACGAGACGGCGCACCCGGTCGCCCAGCGGCTCGCCGTACCACTCCCGCTGGAGGGCGATGTTCCGCTGGACGATCTTGTGGTCATCCACGTGCTGTGCTCCCTGCTCTCCCCGGACAGACCTGGCCGCGCCGGACCCAATCTTGCCAGGTGGGATCGGGCGGCCGGGGCGGAATCACCCGACGATTCGCAATCGCACCGGCGCGGTCAGCTGCCGGAACCGAGGATGGCGCGGGTGCGGCTGACGTCGTCGGCGATCTGCTCGACCAGGTCGTCGACGCTGGTGAACTTCACCATGTCGCGCAGGCGGCCGACGAAGTCCAGCGCCACGTGCTGGCCGTAGAAGTCCTCGTCCACGTCGAGCACGAACGCCTCGACGGTGCGCTCGCGGCCGGAGAACGTCGGGTTGGTGCCGACCGAGACCGCCGCGGGCAGCAGGCGGCCGGGCTGGTTGTCGCGGACGAACCAGCAGGCGTACACGCCGTCGGCGGGCACCGCGGCGAACCGCGGCGTGGACAGGTTCGCGGTCGGATAGCCCAGGTCGTGCCCGCGGCCGTCGCCGCGGACCACGATGCCCTCCAGCCGGTGCGGGCGGCCCAGCGCGTCAGCGGCGGCGACCACGTCGCCCGCGTCGATGCACGAGCGGACGTAGGTCGAGGAGAAGGTGATCTCGCCGGAATCCGCGGCCTCGCCGTCGGGCATGCTTCCACCCTGCAGCTCGGCGCCGAAGGTGGCGAACCCGAACCGGCGGCCCAGCTCCTTGAGCAGGGCCACGTCACCGGCGGCCTTGTGCCCGAAGGTGAAGTTCTCCCCCACCACCACGGCGGCCGCGTGCAGCCGGTCGACCAGCACCTCGTGCACGAACTCGTGCGCGGTCAGCCGGGACAGCTCCGCGGTGAACGGCAGCACGCAGAAGACGTCGATGCCCAGCTGCTCGACCAGCTCCGCCTTGCGGCGCAGCGTGGTCAGCTGCGCCGGGTGGCTCCCCGGCCGGATGACCTCGGACGGGTGCGGGTCGAACGTCAGCATCACGCTGGGCAGGTTGCGGTTCTTCGCCACCTCGACCGTCCTGGCGATCAGCGCCTGGTGCCCGCGGTGCACCCCGTCGAACACGCCGA
>NZ_JBHZEN010000055.1:0-206973 GCF_050958625.1 Amycolatopsis sp. 3B14 | reverse complement strand
GGTCGCCTCGTACACGGCGGTGCTGTTGTCGCAGACCGCGGTGCCCGCCTGGCAGTCGGCGCACCGGCAGCTGCCGTTCGTGTTCACCGGGTCGGCCGCGGCCAGCGGCGCCGGGTGGGGCATGGTGTGGGCGCCGGTCGCCGAGGCGGGGCCGGCGCGGCGGTTGGCGGTGCTGGGCGCGGCGGCGGAGCTGGTGGCGTCGAAGGTGGTCGACCAGCGCCTGGGGCTGGTGTCGCAGGCCTACACGACCGGCAAGGCGCACCGGCTGCGGAAGTGGTCGGAGTACCTGACGCTGGGTGGCGCGGCGGGTGCGCTGGCCGGGCGGCGCAGCCGGGCCGTGCAGGTGGTGTCCGGGCTGGCGTTGCTGGCCGGCAGCGCGTTGCAGCGGTTCGGGGTGTTCGAGGCCGGTGTCGAGTCCACGAAGGACCCGCGGTACGTGGTGGTGCCGCAGCGGGACGCGATCAACCGGGCGAGCGGGCGCTGAGCAGGTTCGCCAGCGAGAAGGACTCGCCGCGGGCGAGCAGCCGCACGTCGGTGGCCGGGTGGCGGCGCGCGGCCTCGGCGAGGAAGTTCGACACCGGCGAGGTGAACTTGCCGTAGTCGTCGAAGTGCACCGGCACCACGTGGGTGGGGTTCATCATCTCCAGCATCCGGCCGCCCTGCCGGTCGTCCATCGTGACCAGCACGCCGAGGACGCGGGTACCGCCCAGGTGCAGCACGGCCAGGTCGATTTCGGGGTAGCGGCGCCGGATCCCGGTCAGTTCGTCGTGGATGATCGTGTCGCCGCTGACGTAGATCCGCAGCGTGGCCGCGCCCGGGTGCGGCCTGTACTCCCAGATGCTGCCCATGACCGGCGGCAGGATCCGGTTCAGCGGTCCGCGGGAGTGGCGGGCGGGCACGGCGGTGACGGTGAGTTGGGCGTCGCCGTCGCGGAAGGTGTCGCCGCGCCAGGTGGGCAGGGCGACGGTGGCCTGGAAACCGCGGTTGGCCAGCCGCCGGGCGGCGTGCTCGGTGGTCAGGATCGGCACGTCGGCGGGCAGGTCCCGGCGGGCGACCCGGTCGAAGTGGTCGCCGTGCAGGTGGGACAGCACGACCCCGTCCAGCGGGGGCAGGTCGGCGACCTGCGCGGCCGGTTCGGTGCGCCGCCGGGACACCAGGCCCTGCCCGAAGTAGGACCACTGGCCGCGGTGGAGGAAGTTCGGATCGGTGAGCACTGTGAACGGCCCCAGCCGGACCAGGGTGGTGGCGGTGCCGATGAAGGTGAGCGAGTCAGCGGGGAACATCAACGGCCCTTCCGGTCGGTGTCCGGTACGGCTACCCACGGTGGGGCGGATGATTCGCCCGCGGCTGGGTAGCCGCCCGGTATGGCACCTCCCGTCGTGCGACCCGTCTTCGGCGCGCTGGCCCGGCTGCGGCACGCGCGCGTGTTCCACCCGCGTGGCGTCCTGCTGCGCGGGACGCTGGAGACCCTGGCCCCCGGGGAGCTGCCGCTGCCGCCCAGCGGGCCGGTGGTGGCGCGACTGTCCAAAGGGGCCGGTCTGCCGCGCGGAATGCCCGACATCCTCGGGCTGGCGCTGCGCATCCCGACCGACGACGGGCCGTGGGACCTGACACTGGCCAGCGCGAGCGCGCGGGTGCTGTTGAGGCCGGCGAGGGGGTGGCGGCGTGCGGTGTTCAGCAGCCTGGTGCCCTACCGGGTGGCCGCCGGGCTGCGGTGGATCCTCGCCGAGGTGGACGGCCCGGACGGCGCCGCGCTCGACGACCTCGGCGCGGTGACGGTGACCTGCTCCACCGCGAAGCTCACCGGCCCGGCCACCCCGGTCGCGCGGATCGAGCTGGACCCGCCCCTCGGCGACGGCGAGCGCCCGAGCTTCGACCCGATGCTGCACAGCCCGCCCGGCGCGCGGCTCTACCCGGACTGGCTGTCCCGCCTGCGGGAGCCCGCCTACCAGGGCAGCCGCGCCGGCCGCCGCTAGCCCTCCGCGCAGGCCCTGCCGCTCAACGGACTCCGCTGTTGCGCTGCGACCGCGTTGCACCGGGCAGTGCGCTCGGTGCAACGCGCCAGGATCAGCCGGTTTCCCACATGCGGAACGCGGCTTCGGCGACCCGCAGCGGCATCCCGAGCGCGTGGCTGTAGGTGCGCGTCCATGCCAGGCGCCGTTCCATCTCCTCGCCCTGCACCGTGCACCGCGAGCCCATCGCGGCCCGGTAGGCCTCGCCGGCGGCGTCCGCGGCGGCCTCGGCCTGGCGGTGCGCCTGCGCGGCCAGCCGCCGTCGCCGGGTCTCGGCGCTGGTCAGGATCTCCTCGGCCAGCAGTTGCGCCCGCGTCAGCAACGCGACCGCCTGCTCGTCCACCGTCGGCACGCCGTCGCGGGAATCGCGGGCACGCAGTCGCGCGACCTCCGCGCGCAGGCGCGCCGCCTCGCGGTCGCGGGTGGCCAGCTCGTCGGCCAGCCGCCGCTGGAAGTCGTGCACGTCGCCGCGGTCGAAACCCCGCCGGTGCCAGGGCGCGCGCCGGAACGGGCGGACCCGCACGCGCTCCGCGGTCAGCCCGTTGTGCGGCCCGGTTCCGGTGTCCGGCGGCGGGAGCAGCACGCTCTGCCGTCCCCGGCCGCGCACCTCGGCGTTGGTCATCACCTCGGCGACCACCGCGTACGCGCTGGTCCAGTCCGCGGCCAGCTCCGGGGTCCACCGCTCGCCGAGGAAGTGCTCGAGGGTGGCCAGCAGCGCCTGCCCGACCACCGGGTAGTGCTCCGGGCGCACTCCGGCCTCGCGGTGGGTGCGGCCCAGCCGGCGCAGGTAGGGGACCGCGGCGTCGAGGTCGTCGACGTGGGTGACGATCTGCCCGAGCCCGGAGACGAACCGGTTCCGCTGCGGCGCCAGCGACACCGGGAACAGATCCCGCAGCGACGGGCGGAGCAGGAACAGCGTCGCGTAGAACCACAGCGGGACCTCGTCACCGCGCTCGGCGACGGTGGCCCAGCTCGCCCGTAGTCGCGGGATGTCCACGGCGGCTAGCGCGCTTCCCCGGCGATGACCGGGCGGCCCCGGTCGGTGCGGCCCATTTCGCGCTCGTCCTTCCCTTGACGAATGGCAGGAGCCTAGGACCGGCCATTCGCCAAGGGAAGGGTTTCCCGCAGTGGAAAAAAGGTTTCACGAATCGTGGCGGAACCGGTCAGCCCCGGCGGTAGCGCAGCCCGTACCCGTAGGGGAACAGCGGGTCCTGCCCGTCGCCCACGTTGATCGGCTGCTGCGCGGCGCTGCGCATCCACGTCACCGGCAGCTTCCCGGTCGGGTTGTAGTCGCCGAACAGCACGTCGGCGACACCGCCGCCTTCGGTGCCCGGCAGCCACGACGCCAGCAGCGCGTCCCAGCCGGGCAGTTCCGCCGCGATGTCCAGCGGACGGCCCGACACCAGCACGACCACCACCGGCACCCCGGACTCCTTGAGCCGCTGCAGGGTCGCCAGGTCCTCGGCGTCCAGGCCCATACCCGCCGGCCGGTCGCCCATGAACTCCGCGTACGGCGTCTCGCCGACCACCGCGACCGCGACGTCGTAGCTGCCGTCGATGCCCGCGCCGTTCCGGTCGTAGGTGACCGCGCTGGAGCGCGCCGTGTCGCGGATCCCTTGCAGGATCGTGGTTCCCGGCGTGATCGGCCCGCTCGAGCCCTGCCAGGTGATCGTCCAGCCGCCGCTCTGGTTGCCGATGTCGTCGGCGTTCTTGCCCGCCACGAAGATCTTCTGCCCGTTCTTGCCGAGCGGCAGCACGCCGCCGTCGTTCTTGAGCAGCACCTGCGACTCGCGCACCGCCTGCCGCGCCAGCGCCCGGTGCTGCGCGCTGCCGACCGTCGGGGTGAGGCGCCGGTCGGTGAAGGGCCGCTCGAACAGGCCCAGCTGGAACTTCTTGGTCAGGATGCGGCGGTTGGCGTCGTCGATCCGGCTCATCGGGATGCGGCCGGCAGCCACCTCGCCGCGCAGGGTGTCGAGGAAGCGCACGTAGTCGTAGGGCACCATCACCATGTCCACGCCCGCGTTGATCGAGGCGCTGACCTCCTCGGCGGTGAAGCCCTCCTGGCCGTCGATCTTGTCGATGCCCTGCCAGTCCGACACGACGAACCCGTCGAAGCGCAGCTCGTTCTTGAGCACGTCGGTGATGAGGTAGTGGTTGGCGTGCATCTTCACGCCGTTCCAGCTGCTGTAGGAGATCATCACCGACCCCACGCCGCGACGGACCGCGGCCTGGAACGGCGGCAGGTGGATGGCGCGCAGCTGCTGTTCGGTCAGCTCGGTGTTGCCCTGGTCCACACCACCGGTGGTGCCGCCGTCGCCGACGTAGTGCTTGGCCGTGGCCAGGATCGATCCCTTGTCGGACAACGACCTGCCCTGCAGGCCGTCGATGATCGTGGTCATCGACGAGGCCAGTTCCGGGGTTTCGCCGAAGGACTCGTAGGTGCGGCCCCAGCGGTCGTTGCGGGCCACGCACAGGCACGGCGCGAAGTCCCAGTCCACGCCGGTGCCCGACACCTCGTCGGCCACGGCGTCGCCGATGCGGCCCACCAGCTTCGGGTCGCGGGTGGCGCCGAGGCCGATGTTGTGCGGGAAGATCGTGGCGCCGTGGACGTTGTTGTGGCCGTGCACGGCGTCCACGCCGTAGATGATCGGGATGCGCAGGGGAGAGGTCAGCGCGGCGCGCTGGAACCCGTCGTACATGTCGGCCCAGGACTGGGCCGTGTTCGGCGTGGGCACCGAGCCGCCGCCGGACAGCAGCGACCCGAGCCGGTGGGTCGCGATGTCGGCGGGGTCGGTGATGGCGCCGCGCTCGGCCTGGGTCATCTGGCCGAGCTTGTCGTCCAGGCTCATGCGGGACAGCAGGTCGGCCACCCGCACCGGGACCGGCTTGCCCGCGTCGAGGTAGGCGGGGCGGTGCTGGACGGGCGCCGCCGACACCGTGGTCGCACCGGACACGAGCGCGACGGTGGCGGCGAGCGCGGCGAAGAGGGTTTTCCGGCGAACAGATCGGGGTCTCATCCGTGGTCCTCCTTGACACATCGGATTTGTTGCCGTGGGCAACTTAAGCGCCCGGCTGTAACCTAGCCCACACTTCCGGGAGAGGTCCAGACCTCTGTTCGGCCTACGACTTCCGTCGGTAGGTTGGGGCACATGGCAAGGCCGAACAGCACCGTCGTCGTGCTCGCCGGGGCCGGCGCGGACAAGGTCATGGCCGGTCTCGACGGGCTGGCCAACGTGCACGTGGCGCGGTCGGCGGACGCGGCCGCCCTGGTGTCGCACGCCGCGTACGTGGTGCACGACCGGGACCCGCTCGCCGGGGTCGCGCAGGCGTGGGCCGGGTTCTTCGACCGGCAGGCACCCTCCGGCGCGCTGGAGGTCGCGATCGAAAGCGCGGTCGCCGACCTCCGCCGCGGCGTCACCCTGCTGCCCGACTACTACGTCGTGCTCGACCCGGAATCCCTGCCGCCCACGGGCAAGCACTGGTGGCTGGGCGTGCTCGCGGGCGCCGCGCCCAGCCGGGTCGTCCCGGCCGCGCCGACGGCGTCCGCCGTGCGGGAAGCGCTCTCCCGGCTGCCGTCGGGCCGGTGGTGGCCCGACGACGTGGAGACCTGGCTACGCGACCTGGTCCGCGTGGTGCCGGACCAGGTCGGCCTGCCCCGGCCCGCTCAGGCCTGAAGGCCCCAATCGCGGATCACGGCCTCGGTGTCCGCGCCCGGCGTGGCCGGCGCCGACGGCTCGGCGCTGGGCGTCCGGGAGAACCGCGGCGCGGGCGCGGCCTGGGTCGCGCCGTTGATGTCCCGCACCGAGCCGCGCGCGGTCAGGTGCTCGTTCTCCGCCGCCTCGGCGAACGACAGCACCGGCGTGACGCACGCGTCCGTCCCGGCGAACACCGCCGTCCACTCGTCGCGGGTGCGGGAGGCGATGACCTCGGTGAACCGCTCCCGCAGCTTCGGCCAGCCGGAGCGGTCGCCCTGTGCGGGCAGGTCCTCACCATCCAGGCCGAGCCCCTTGAGCAGCTCGGCGTAGAACTGCGACTCCAGCGCGCCCACCGCGATGTACCCGCCGTCGGCGCACCGGTAGGTGTCGTAGAACGGGCAGCCGGTGTCCAGCAGGTTCGTGCCCGGCTCGTCGGCCCACGCGCCCTGCGCCCGCAGTGCCCACACCATCTGCAGCAGCACGCTCGCGCCGTCGACCATCGCCGCGTCCACCACCTGGCCCCGCCCGGAGCTCGCCCGCTCCACCAGCGCCGCCAGCACCCCGGTGACCAGGAACATCGAGCCGCCGCCGAAGTCGCCGACCAGGTTCAGCGCCGGGATCGGCTTGCCTCCGGTGTCGCGGACCGCGTGCAGCGCGCCGGTCAGGGAGATGTAGTTGATGTCGTGCCCGGCCCGCTCGGCCATCGGGCCGTCCTGGCCCCAGCCGGTCATCCGGCCGTAGACCAGGCGCGGGTTGCGGGCGAAGCAGTCCTCCGGGCCGACGCCGAGCCGCTCGGCCACGCCCGGCCGGAAACCCTCCAGCAGCACGTCCGCCTTCTCGACCAGCTGCTCGACCAGCCGCTTGCCCTCGGGGGTCTTCAGGTCGGCCGCGATCGAGCGGCGGCCGCGCAGCAGGTGGTCCCGCGCCTCCGGCGGCAGCACCTGCAGGCCACCCGAGGGCCGCTCGACGCGCACCACGTCCGCCCCGAGGTCGGCGAGGATCATCGCGGCGTGCGGCCCCGGGCCGATGCCCGCCAGTTCCAGCACCTTGATCCCCGCCAGCGGCCCCATCGGCACTGCTCCCCACTCGTCGTCGTGCAAGTGCCCCGGATTGTGCCAGGCGCGGACGCGCAGCGGATGTGGCGCATTCCACCGCGCCACACGGACCACTCACGAAACCAGGCGCATCATGGAGTGAGGGCGCTCGCGCCGGGGCGCCGCCGTGGTGAGGGAGCTGCCGATGCCCTACCAAGACCTGGGAGCGTTCATCTGGCCCATCATGGTGCTGATCTGGGTGCTGGCCGCCTCCTACTCGCGCGCCGCGATGCACCACCGCTGGCAGACCCGCGCCCACCCAGCGCCCACCCGCCCACCAGGGCGGCCCATCGACGCCCCCGACGCGGCCGCCTCGCTGCGCGTGCTGTGGGACGCCGCGCGCGAGCGCTACGCCCGCATCGCGGGGGAGTACGGCGACTACGAGTCCGACCCCAAGCAGGTGCTGCGCCGGCCCGCGCTGGCCGACCCGGCCGTGCCCTCGACCAGCCGGTTCATCGACGCCTTCCACGAGGCCATGGCCCTGCACACCGAGACCTATCCGCCCACCGACGTGGCCCGCAAGTACGTCGAGGCCACCGAGACCGCCGAAAAGGCCTGGACAGCGGCCTGCGAGGCCGCCGAGAAACTGCGCGCGTCCCGGTTCACCACCGACGAGCGCGCGCTGATCAACCAGGGCATCAAACTGCTCGAACTCGCCGAGGGCGCCGCCACCCCCGCCGAGCAGGAAGCCGCCTTCGCCGCCGCGCGGCAGGTGCTCGCCAAACTCGAGCGCAGCGCAGGCACCCGCCTCGACTGGCGCGTGCCACGCCCCGCACGCCAGACCATCGACCGGCTCGGCAGGCCGCCCCTGCCCCCGGCGTGAAGGCCCACGCGGGGGCCGCACCGCCGACGTGACGAAGGGCGCCCGCCCGGGGGCGGGCTGCCGTCCACGCCCCGGCAAGGTGGGAGGGCGGCCGCGCGCGGCGCAGCTGCCAAAGGTTCGCCCACCAGGCGCGCCACCCCCGGGTATGACGAAGGGCCCGGCGCACGCCGGGCCCTCCACCAACCAGTACCCGCTACCGGCGAGCCTTCGCGGTCTCCCTGTTGTTGGCCTTCTGGATCGCCTTGACCAGCTCGTTCTTGTTCATCGACGAGCGGCCCTTGATGTCCAGCTGCTTGGCCACGTCGTACAGGTGCTGCTTGCTGGCCGAGGCGTCCACGCCACCGGCGGTCTTCGTCGGCTTGCGCCCCGCGCCCCGCGCGGCCTGCTTGTCCGACGGGCCCTTGCGGCCCTTCTCCTCCCAGTGGTCGCCGACCTTCTCGAACGAGTGCTTCAGCGACGCGTACGCCGTCTGGTGCGCGCGCCGCCCCTCGCCGTAGGTCTCCACCGCCGAGTCGTGGGTCTTCACCCATGTGTCCTGCGCCTTCTTCGACGACCGCTTCAGCGTGCTGGGCAGGGCTTCACGTCCAGGCATCGGAGCACCTCCTGTCGCCTCTCGTGCCTTCCCGACGATTTCCCGGTACGGCCGTACGTCAAACTTCGCCGTCCTCGACCCGCATCGCCTGCTGCTCGGCGCCCCCGGCGGGCCGCTGGCGGCCCTGGTCCTCGCCGATCTCGGTGCCCTCGGCGTCGACCAGCTCGTTGGACCGGTCCGGCGCCGACACCTGCTCGCCCGCGGCCTCCGAGTCCGGCTCGGCCGCCCGGTCCGGGTCGCGCACCCGCCAGCTCACCGGGTCCTCCAGCGGCTTCGGCTCGGCGTCCAGCTCCAGGTTCTCCTGCTGCTCCGACGCTGGCTCCTGCGGCATGTTCCCTCCTCAGCCCGGCATCGTCTCGCCGCCGAGCGCGGCGAGCACCTCACCGGTGTAGTACGACGACAACTGGTTGGACGCGAAGAACACGAACGACGGCGCCAGCTCGTCCGGCTGCGCCGCCCGCCCCATCGGCACCTGCTGCCCGAACTTCTCCACGTGCTCCGCCGACATGGTCGCCGGGATCAGCGGTGTCCACACCGGACCCGGCGCGACGGCGTTGATCCGCACGCCCCGGCCGGCCAGCGCCTGCGCCATCGCGTAGGTCCACGCGATCACCGCGCCCTTGGTGGCCGAGTAGTCGATCAGGGACTTGTTGCCGCGCAACCCGTTCACCGACGCGGTGTTCACGATGGACGAACCCTCGCCCAGGTGCGGCAGCGCCGCGTGCGTCACCCGGAAGTAGCTGTGGATGTTCACGTCGAACGTGCGCGTCCACTGCTCGTCGGTCAGGTCCTCGGGCGAGTCCAGCTCCTGCTGCGTGGCCACGTTGTTCACCAGGACCTCCAGCCCGCCGAACTCCCGCACCGTCTCGTCCACGACCTTGCGGCACTGCTCGCGCGAACCCAGGTCGCCGGGCAGCAGCAGGCAGCGGCGGCCCTCCTTGCGCACCAGTTCCGCGGTCTCCTCCGCGTCGGCGTGCTCGTCCAGGTAGGCGATCGCCACGTCGGCGCCCTCCTTGGCGAACGCGATCGCGACCGCGCGCCCGATGCCGGAGTCCCCACCGGTCACCAGCGCCCGCTTGTCGAGCAGCAACCCGCGCCCGGTGTAGTCCGCCATCCGGTCCCGCGGCCGCGGTTCCATCTCGCCCGTCACGCCCGGCGGTTCCTGCTGCTGGCGTGGCTGTCCCATGCGCACACTCCTTCCGCATCTGCCCCGAGGTGTCCCCGCTCCCGGCGGCACCAAACGCGACGGTTCGCGCCCCCGCGCGCCGGGTATCCGCGTGCGCATGAACTCGCCAGCGAGCAAGGGTCTGCGCGTCGTCGTCACCGGCGCCAGCGGCAACGTGGGCACCAGCACCGTCCAGGCGCTCAGCCGCGACCCCGCCGTGGCGTCGATCCTCGGCGTGGTCCACCGCGAACCGGAGTGGCGCGTCCCGAAGCTGGAGTGGCGCACCGCCGATTTGGCCGAGGATCAGATCGCCCACCTGGTGCGCGGCGCCGACGTGGTGATCCACCTGGCGTGGCTGTTCCAGCCCACCCACGACCCCGCCCTGACCTGGCGGTCCAACGTGCTCGGCGCGATCCGCGTGTTCGAGGGCGTGGCCAGGGAGAACGTCCCTGCCGTGGTGTACTCCTCGTCGGTCGGCGCCTACTCGCCCGGCCCGAAGGACAGCCCGGTCACCGAGAGCTGGCCCACCCACGGCTGGCCCGCGGCCGCCTACCCGCGCGAGAAGGCCTACCTGGAGCGCTACCTCGACGGGTTCGAGAAGGCCAACCCCGAGGTGCGGGTGGTGCGGCTGCGCCCGGCGTTCGTCTTCAAATGGGAGGCCGCCTCGGCGCAGCGGCGGCTGTTCGCGGGCCCGTTCCTCCCCGGCAGCCTCGCCCGGCCGTCGCTGATCCCGGTCATCCCGGACGTCCCCGGTCTGCGCGTGCAGGCCGTGCACTCCGCCGACATCGGCGAAGCGTTCCGCCTGGCGGCGCTGAACGACGTGCGCGGCGCGTTCAACATCGCCGCCGACCCGGTCGTCGACGCCAAGGCGCTGGCCCGCCTGCTCGGCGCCCGCACCGTCCCGGTGCCCACGTGGGCGATCCGCGGCGCGGTCGCCGCGGGCTGGTACGCCCACCTGCTGCCCGCCTCACCCGGCCTGCTCGACACCGTCCTGCGGCTGCCGATCATGGACACCACCCGCGCCCGCGACGAGCTCGGCTGGACCCCGCGCCACGACGGCCTGGAAGCGATCGGCGAGTTCCTGGCCGGCCTGCGGGCCGGCGCGGGCATGACGACGCCGCCGCTGACCCCGGACAACGCCCCGACCCGCATCCAGGAGGTGGGCACCGGCATCGGCAACCGGCCGTGACTCACACTGCGCGGCGCTCCGGCCGGTGGAGGCTCCGCCGCGTGACGGCGAGGAGGTCCAGGTCGCTGGCCGGGCGCTGATCCCCCCACCGCGTTGATGATAGGAATGGCGGCGTGAGCATCGAGACCGCGGCCGATGAAGCCGTCACGCTGACCAGCGACCTGATCCGCATCGACACCACCAACACCGGCGATCCGGACACGCTGGTGGGGGAGAAGGCGGCAGCGGAGTTCGTCGCCGAGAAGCTCACCGAGGTCGGCTACGAGATCGAGTACGTGGAGTCCGGCGGGCGCAACCGGCACAACGTCATCACCCGGCTCGCCGGCGCCGACCCCAGCCGCGGGGCGCTGCTCGTCCACGGCCACCTCGACGTCGTCCCCGCGGACGCGTCCGAGTGGTCGGTGCACCCCTTCTCCGGCGCCATCCAGGACGGCTACGTGTGGGGCCGCGGCGCCGTGGACATGAAGGACATGCTCGGCATCATGCTGGCGCTGGCCCGCCACTACAAGCGCGAGAACATCGTCCCGCCGCGCGACATCATCTTCGCCTTCCTCGCCGACGAGGAGGCCGGCGGCAAGTACGGCGCCCAGTGGCTGGTGGACAACCGCCCCGACCTGTTCGAAGGCGCCACCGAGGCGATCAGCGAGGTCGGCGGCTTCTCCATCAGCCTCAAGGACGACGTCCGCACCTACGTCGTGGAGACCGCGGAGAAGGGCATCCGCTGGATGAAGCTGCGCGTGCGCGGCACCGCCGGGCACGGGTCGATGATCCACCACGACAACGCCGTCACCAAGCTCTCCGCCGCCGTCGCGCGGCTCGGGCAGCACCGGTTCCCGCTGGTGCTCACCGACTCCGTGCGCGAGTTCCTCGCCGGCGTCACCGAGATCACCGGCTGGGACTTCCCCGAGGACGACATCGACGGCGCGGTCGCCAAGCTCGGCAACATCTCCCGCATGATCGGCGCGACCCTTCGCGACACCGCCAACCCGACGATGCTCACCGCGGGCTACAAGTCCAACGTCATCCCCTCGGTCGCCGAGGCCGCCGTGGACTGCCGCATCCTGCCCGGCCGCATGGAGGCCTTCGACCGCGAGCTCGACGAGATCCTCGGCCCGGACATCGAGAAGGAGTGGATGGAGCTGCCCCCGGTCGAGACCACCTTCGACGGCGCGCTCGTCGACGCGATGACCGCCTCGATCACCGCCGAGGACCCGGGCGCGAAGGTGCTGCCCTACATGCTCTCCGGCGGCACCGACGCCAAGTCCTTCCAGACACTGGGCATCCGCAACTTCGGGTTCGTGCCGCTCCAGCTGCCCGCCGACCTGGACTTCTCCGGGCTGTTCCACGGCGTGGACGAGCGGGTGCCGGTGGACGCGCTCAAGTTCGGCACCCGGGTGCTGGACCGGTTCTTCCGCGCCTCGTGACCACCGCGGCGCAGCTCCGCAAATCGGCGCTGTCCCTGCCGGAAACCGCGGACGACGGCGGCGTTTTCACCGTGGGCGGCGCGGTGTTCGCCACGCTGGTGGACAAGCAGGTCACGCTGCGGCTGCCCGCGGCCGAGGTGGACGAGATGCTGGCGGCGCACCCGACGGCCACCCGGACCGGGGACGGGGCGCGGGTGCCGTTGGCCGAGATCGACGGCCGGCAGCTCAACCGCTGGGTGTGGCGCGCATGGCTGGCGCACGCCCCGGAACACCTCGCGCGCACGTCCGCCGCCGCGGTGGCGGGCGAGAGCGGCAACCTGCCGCGGGCCATCGGCCGTCCCGCCACCCGCGCGCTGGGCAACGCCGGGATCACCACGCTCGACCAGGTCGCCACGAGGACGGAGGCCGAGCTGCTCGCCCTGCACGGCATGGGCCCCAAAGCCGTGCGAATCCTCCGCGAGGCGCTCGCGGAGACGGGCCGCACACTCGCGGGCTGAGACGCCTAGCGTGCGACCGGCCGGGGCTCGGCCCTCGCGCCCGCCACGGCCGCCCAGACCAGCGCGGCGACCCAGCCGATGAGGGACCACCCCGCCAGGAGGGTGAACACCGCGATCGGCCGGACGTCGGCCACCCCGCGGCGGCGGGCGAGCATCACCGGCGCGAACCACACCGGGAGGCACGTCACCAGTGTGACGATGACCAGCAGCGCCACCAGCGCCACGCCCATCCCGGCGAAGACCGCCAGCAACGCCAAGGCCACCGCGACCCCGGCGCAGGCGGCGGTCACGACACGGACGACGGGCGAGGAGAACATGCTGCTCCTTCCAAGGGGCAGCACTGAGATCGCCACGACAGCCCCGCCCGTTACCGCCACTCGCGCGCAGCACATCCGTCGAAGGTGGGCGGCTCCCGGCGAGGACACCACCGGCGTGGTGCAACGCCCGCCAGGCGATACCCCGGGCGTGGCGCCCACCAGCGGCGGGTGCCGCTGCGGTCAGATCAGGACTTCGGGCAGGGCGGTGGCCGGCTGGCGCTTGCGCCGCAGCCACACCCGCCGGGTGCCGTCGGAGTAGAGCCGGACCGTCGAGAGCTCCCACCCGCCGTACTCGGCGTTGATGGACAGCTGCGTGGCCGCGGCCCGCCGGGAGACGCCGGGTGGCAACTGCAACCGGCGGTACTCCCAGTCCTCGTCGACCACCGCCTCCTGGTGCTTCATGGCTGGATCACCTGGACCCCTTCTCCCGCCGCGGAGCCGACGACCACCCGCCCGCTCCGCTCCTCGACGGTAACCGAATCCGGCTGCCGGACCGTCGGGAAACGGTACTTCTCGACCGGTTCGCCGCCGCGCACGTCGAACCCGACGACCTCGTTGCGCTCGGTGAGAGTCACCCACGCCAGCGCGCGCTGCGCGTCGTAGGCGAGGCCGTACGCCCCGCCGGGAACCGGGTACCGCTGCCGCAGCAACAGCGGGCCGGTGGAGAACGCCAGAAGGGCACCGGCGCGGGTGTCGACCACGAGCACCCGGCCGAAGGAGTCCGCGACCGCGTTGGTGGCGCCGTCCCCGGCGCGCAGGCCCTCGGCCATGGTGCCGCCGTCCACGTCCACCGAGAACACGGCGGTGCGCAGCTCGTCCAGCACGACGGTGTTCCCGCCGGCCTGCAGCACGTCGTCGGCGCTGTAGAGCTGGCCCTCGATCGTCTTGGTCAGCTGTCCGCCGGTGAACACGTCCACCGCCTTGCGGTCCCGCACCGCGACCAGCGTCCGGTCGCCCTCGGCCACCGCGCCGGCGGGCTGGCCGGCCACGGTCAGGGTGCTCACCTCGCCGCCGGGCAGCGTGATCCGGGCGACCTGCCCGGCCGCGGGCAGCGTGGCCAGCAACACCCCGCCGGACACGCGCAGCTGCGCCACCCGCCCGGCGACCGGCACCCGCAGCGGCGCGGCCGCCAGGTCCGCGGCCCGGTACAGCAGCACGGCGTCCGGCACGGCGACGGCCAGCGTCCCGGTGGCCGGGTCGGCGGCCAGCGCCGTGACCTCGGGCGAGGCGATCACGGTGCCCGCCGGGGCGGCGGCAGGCTGGGGCGACACGGGCGCTGTCGCCGCGACCGGGTCGGCCACGACCTGCAGCGTGTCGGTGGAGTCACCGGACTTCGACGAGCACCCGCTCAGCACCAGGGCACAGACCAGCACGACACCGGTCCCGACGGTGGCGGAGGAGCGCACAAGACCTCCGGATCGCATTCCTCTGTTGCCTCCAGCATCCCCTGAAAACCCCGCCGCGTCACGTGCCATCCACCCCACGGTCACTTCGTGCCCCGCTCGGGGTAACCGAACTCGACCGCGCTGACGTCGTCCAGCGCCGAGGAGATCGCGACCGGCAGGGCGATCTCCTCCGCCGCCAGCGACCCGGTCAGCTGCCCGGTGTCGCGCGCCCCGACCACCGGCGCGACCACGCCCGGCCGGTCCCGCACCCACGCCAGCGCCACCACCAGCGGCGACACCCCCAGCCCGTCGGCCGCGGTGGCGACCGCCTCGACGATCCGCGCCGCCCGCTCGGTGCGGTGCTGCTCGACGTAGCCGGCGTACTCGGCCGACGCGCCCCGCGAGTCGGCCGGCGTGCCGTGGCGGTACTTGCCGGTCAGCACCCCGCGTCCCAGCGGCGCCCACGGCAGCACCCCCAGCCCGTGGTAGCGGGCCGCCGGTACCAGCTCGCGCTCCACGCCGCGCTCCACCAGCGAGTACTCGGCCTGGGTGGCGACCAACCCGGCGGGCCCGGCCGCGGCGGCCGACGCCAGCTGCCAGCCCGCGTAGTTGCACACCCCGGTGTAACGGACCTTGCCCGAGGTCACCGCGTGGTCCAGCGCCGACAGCGTCTCCTCCAGCGGCACCGAGTCGTCCCAGGCGTGCAGCTGCCACAGGTCCAGGTGGTCCACGCCCAGCCGCCGCAGCGACCCCTCCAACGCGGACAACAGGGCGCCGCGGGAGGCGCCACCGCCGAACGGCCCGTCGGTGCGCCGGGCGACGGCCTTGGTCGCCACGACGATCTCGTCACGCGGCACCAGGTCGCCCAGCAGGCCCCCGAGGATCCGCTCGCTCTCGCCGCCCGAGTAGATGTCGGCGGTGTCCACGAGCGTCCCGCCCGCCTCGACGAACGCGACGAGCTGGCTGGCCGCCTCGTCGGCGTCGGTCTCCGCGCCCCAGGACATCGTGCCGAGCGCCATCCGGGAGACCCGCAACCCCGACCTGCCCAGCTGTCGCTTCTGCATGCACGAAGAGTAACGAAAGTACTGTAAAGAACTTGACGAAGGCGGCTCATCGGGTGATCCGCGTCGCCGATAGCCTCTCCCACCGTGCGAACGCGACTGATTTCCCCGAAGGCCCGGTGAGCATGGGCTGGTTCGAAGCACTCGTCCTCGGCCTCGTCCAGGGCCTGACCGAGTTCCTCCCGATCTCCTCGAGCGCCCACCTGCGCATCACGGCCGCCTTCGCCGGCTGGGACGACCCGGGCGCGGCGTTCACCGCGGTCACCCAGATCGGCACCGAGCTGGCGGTGATCCTGTACTTCTCGAAGAAGATCGGCCGCATCCTCGCCGCCTGGTGGCGCTCGATCTACCGGCCGGAATGGCGCCACCACCCGGACGCCCGCCTCGGCTGGCTGATCATCGTCGGGTCGCTGCCGATCGTGGTGCTGGGCCTGCTGTTCCAGGACGCCATCGACAGCGCCTTCCGCGACCTGCGGCTCACCGCGACGACGCTGATCGTGTTCGGCATCCTGCTGCTCATCGCCGACCGCGTCGGCCGCCAGTACCGGACGCTGGACCAGCTGACGATCCCGCACGGCATCGGCTACGGCTTCGCCCAGGCGATGGCCCTGATCCCCGGCGTGTCGCGCTCCGGTGGCACGGTCACGGCCGGCCTGTTCCTCGGCTACACCCGCGCCGAGGCCGCCGAGTACGCGTTCCTGCTGGCCCTGCCCGCCGTGTTCGGCTCCGGCCTGTACAAGCTGACCGACATCGGCGGCGAGAACAGCCCCGAGTGGGGTCCCACCATCCTCGCCACCCTGGTCGCCTTCGGCGTCGGCTACCTGGTGATCGCGTGGCTGATGAACTACATCAAGACCAAGAGCTACGTGCCGTTCGTGATCTACCGGATCGCGCTCGGTGTCCTGCTCATCGTGCTGGTCGCCACGGGCGTCCTTGATCCGAACGCCGGTCCCGCCATGTAGGTTGGCGGCGTGGCTACCGTGATCCTGCTCCGGCACGGCCGCTCGACCGCGAACGGTTCGGGCGTGCTGGCCGGGCGGACCCCCAAGGTCGGGCTCGACGACACCGGCCGCGCGCAGGCGCGGGCGCTCGTCGAGCGGCTGGCCGGCGTGCCGCTGGCCGAGGTCGTGTGCTCGCCGATGCTGCGCTGCAAGAACACGGTGGCCCCGCTCGTCGCCGAGCGGGGCCTGACCCGCACCGTCGAACCGCGGCTGTCCGAAGTGGACTACGGCGAGTGGACCGGCCGCGAGCTGAAGGACCTGGTCAAAGAACCGCTGTGGCGGGTCGTGCAGGCCCACCCATCGGCCGCGGTGTTCCCCGGCGGTGAGGGCCTGGCCGGCATGCAGGCCCGCGCGGTCGCCGCGGTGCGCGAGCACGACGCGCGGATCACCGCCGAGCACGGCGACCACGCCGTCTGGCTGCTGTGCAGCCACGGCGACGTGCTCAAATCCATCCTGGCCGACGCGCTGGGGCAGCACCTGGACGCGTTCCAGCGGATCGTGGTCGACCCGGCGTCGATCTCCGTGGTCCGCTACACCGAGGTGCGCCCGTTCGTGGTGCGCGTCAACGACCACAGCGCGGATCTGGCCGGGGTGGTGCCGCCGGCGCCGAAGCGCGGTAGGAAGAAGAAGACGTCCTCCGACGCGGAGATCGGAGGGTCGACAGGACAGAAGGGCCGCGCTGGATGACACCGGACAACCCGTTCTCGCAGGCGAGCGACCTGCCCTACGGTCTGCCCCCGTTCGACCGGATCGCCGACGAGCACTTCGGCCCGGCGTTCGAGGCCGGTTTGGCCGAGCACGCCGCGGAGATCGAGGCCATCGCAGGCAACCCGGAGCCGGCGACCTTCGAGAACACGATCGTGGCCCTGGACACCTCGGGACGCCTGCTGCAGCGCGTCTCGTCGGTGTTCTTCAACCTCACCTCCTCCGACACCAACCCCGCGCGGCAGGAGCTGCAGGCCGAGATCGCGCCGAAGCTGGCCGCCCACTCCGACGCCATCCACCTCAACCCGGCGCTGTTCGCCCGCGTCAAGGAGCTGTACGACCGGCGCGACCAGCTGGGGCTGGACGAGGAGTCGGCGTGGCTGCTGGAACGCACCTACACCGACTTCCAGCGCGCCGGCGCCGGGCTCGACGAGAGCCAGCAGGCCAAGTTGCGGGTGCTCAACGAGGAACTGTCCACGTTGTCCACCCGGTTCCAGGAGAACCTGCTGCGCGACACCAACGACCTCGCCGTGCTGGTCGAGGACCCGGCGGAGCTGGCCGGCCTGTCCGACGGCACGATCGCCGCCGCGCGTGAGGCCGCCGCGTCCCGCGGTGTCGAGGGGTACCTGCTCACTCTGAACCTGCCCACCTCGCAGCCGCTGCTGTCCGCCCTGGAGAACCGGGCGCTGCGGGAACGGCTGTTCACCGCGTCGATCTCGCGCGGCAAGCGCGGCAACGACAACGACAACTCGGCCGTGCTGGCGCGGATCGTGCAGCTGCGTGCCGAGAAGGCCGCCCTGCTCGGCCACCCCAACCACGCGGCGTACGTGATCTCCGACGAGACCGCCCGCACCGCCGAGGCCGCCGTCGGGCTGCTGGAACGGCTCGCGCCCGTCGCCGTGGCCAACGCCCGCCGCGACGCCGCCGAGCTGCAGACCTACCTCGAACAGGACCACCCCGGCGCCACGCTCGAGCCGTGGGACTGGGCCTTCTACGCCGAACGCGTCCGCAAGGCGAAGTACGACCTCGACGACGCGACGCTGCGGCCCTACTTCGAGCTGGACCGCGTGGTGCGCGACGGCGTCCTGTTCGCGGCGAGCAAGCTGTACGGGCTGAGCTTCACTGAACGCCACGACCTGCCCGTCTACCACCCGGACGTGCGGGTGTTCGAGGTTTTCGACGCCGACGGCAGCCCGCTGGGCCTGTTCCTGGGCGACTACTACACGCGCGACTCCAAGCGCGGCGGCGCCTGGATGAACACCTTCGTCGACCAGTCGCACCTGCTGGGCGAGCGGCCGGTGGTGGTCAACAACCTCAACATCGCCAAACCGCCTGCCGGTGAGCCGACGCTGCTCACCTTCGACGAGGTCACCACCCTGTTCCACGAGTTCGGGCACGCGCTGCACGCGCTGGTGTCGGACGTGCGCTACCCGAAGTTCTCCGGCACCAACGTGCCGCGGGACTTCGTGGAGTACCCGTCGCAGGTCAACGAGATGTGGATGCTGTGGCCGGAGGTGCTGGCGAACTACGCCAAGCACCACGAGACCGGGGAGCCGCTGCCGCAGCGCCTGGTGGAGCGGCTGGAAGAGTCGGCCCAGTACGGCCAGCCCTTCGCCACCACCGAGTACCTGGCCGCGTCGCTGCTGGACCAGGCCTGGCACGGGCTGGGCACCGAGGACGCGGTCGGCGACGTCGCCTCGTTCGAGGCCGCGGCGCTGGAGAAGGCCGGGGTGGCGGTGCCGGCGATCCCGCCGCGCTACCGCAGCACCTACTTCGCGCACGTGTTCAGCGGCGGCTACTCGGCCGGGTACTACTCCTACATCTGGAGCGAGGTGCTCGACGCCGACACCGTGGAGTGGTTCAAGGAGAACGGCGGCCTCAAGCGCGAGAACGGCGACCACTTCCGGGCCACGCTGCTCTCCCGCGGCGGCGCCGGTGACCCGATGGGCTTCTTCCGCGCCTTCCGCGGCCGTGACCCGGAGATCGCGCCGCTCCTGGCGCGGCGTGGGCTGACCGGCGCCTGATGGAGGTCGGGCGGGAGGCGCAGTACGACGTCTTCGCCGAGGAGTTCCTCGACCACGCGCGGGACGGCTTCTACAACGCCCACCTGGACCGGCCGGCGTGCCTCGACCTGCTCGGGGACGTCGCCGGTCTGCGGGTGCTGGACGCCGCGTGCGGTCCAGGCCTGTACGCGGAGGAGCTGGTGACGCGCGGCGCGGGCGTGGTCGGCGTGGACATCAGCCCGCGCATGGTCGAGCTGTCCCGGCGCCGCGTTCCGGTCGGCGAGTTCCGCGTGCACGACCTCGCCGAGCCGCTCGACTGGCTCCCGGACGCCTCGGTGGACCGGGTGCTGTTCGCGCTGGCCGTGGAGTACGTCGACGACCGGGTGGCGCTGCTGCGGGAGCTGCGCCGGGTGCTCCGGCCGGACGGAGCCCTGGTGCTGTCCCGGCAGCACCCGTTCGGCAACTGGCTCCGGCACGGCGGCAACTACTTCGAGCCGCGCGTGGTCGAGGAGGTGTGGAGCCGCGGCTGGCGGGTCCGCTTCTGGCTCTCCCCGCTGGAGCAGACCTGCGAAGAGCTGCGCGCGGCCGGGTTCCTCGTCGAGCGGCTGGTCGAACCCCGCCCGTCACCCGAGGCCGCGACACTCGACCCCGAACGGTTCGAACGCCTCAGCCGCGAGCCGACAGGGTTCCTCGCGGTCCGCGCGGTGCCGGACCCCCGGTAGTGCTGTCGGTCGTTGTCGCGCACAGATCAGTTCCACCCCTGGGACGGCGGCAGCGGAGTTTTCGGGGCGGGTGTGCCGAAGCAGCTCAAATCCAGCAGGATCGGCGATCGGCGTTCGCCAACATCGCGCGCCGTCCGGGCGTTTCGTGCAGCTGACGTGGCAGGCGCTCGACCGCAATGAGGGCTTCAGCCCCTTCCCTGGCTTTGCGTCAACTCGACGACCAACCACGAGCCCGTGCCCCGGACACCCTCGAGGCCGACATCGCCGGCCCCTCCGACCGAGGCGTGCGGTATGGCGCGGCATACCGGCTCGTCCACACCCGGCGTTTCCGAGCGGACGGCCGACCGGGAGCCTCGCCCTCGGCGGGCCTCCGGCGGGATGCCCTACCTCGGCGCCTGGAAGCCGCCGATTTCCTGCTCCAGCAGTTCGGCCAGCCGCAGCGGGGTGCGGTCCTCGAACATCGGGCCGATGAGCTGCACCCCGACCGGCAGGCCCTCGGGGGAGCGTCCCGCGGGTATCGCGGTGGCGGGCAGGCCGGGCATGGTCGCCACGCCGGCCCAGACGAGCTGGTCGAAGTACGGGTACTCGGCGCCGTCGATGTCGATGCGGCGTTCCATCGGATTCGGGCTGTGGTCGTGCGGGAACGCGGGCGTGGGCGTGATCGGGCACACCACGGCGTCGAACTCGGCGAAGAGCTGCCGCCAGCCGTGGCGGTGGAGTTCGCGGCGGTTGTTCGCCGCGAGCCAGTCGTGGTGGCTGAACACCATGGCGCGCAACCGCACCGCGTCGAGGCTCCGGTCGTCCGCGCTCAGCCCGGCCACGCGGGCCCGCAACTGCTCGTCGTCGACGGGAAAACGCGCGACCGCGCCGGAAATCAGCAACTCCATGTAGAGGGTGGCGGCTTCGGCCAGGTCGGGCAGCAGCCGGCTGTGCTGTTCGACGCGCGCGCCGCCGTCGGCGAGCGCGGCGGCCACCCGGTGTACGCCCGCCCGCACAGCCGCCCCGGTCGGGATGCACGGATGCTCGTGGACGACCAGGACCCGGAAGTCGCTCAGCCGCTCGTGCCGCGCGGGCGGCAGGGTCAACTGGTGCGCCTTGCCGAGCGTCAGCGGGTCCGGCCCGGCCATGACGTCGAGCAGGAGCGTGAGGTCGCGGGCGGTGCGCGCCATCGGACCGACGACGGCGAGGTCGAGGTCGACCGGCAGGGCCGGCCCCGGCGGCGCGACCATGCCGCGGGGCGCCGCCAGCCCGAGCGTCGGCTTGTGCGCGTAGATGCCGCAGAAGTGCGCGGGGGTGCGCAGCGAACCGGCGAGGTCGGAGCCGATGGACAGCGCGCCGAACCCGCACGCCAGGGCCGCCGCCGATCCGCCGGAGGACCCGCCCGCCGTGCGCTCGTGGTCCCACGGGTTGCTGGTGGTGCCGTAGATCTCGTTGAAGGTCTGGATGTCCTGCAACCCGCGCGGCACGTTCGTCTTGCCCAGCACCACCGCGCCCGCGGCCTTGAGCCGCGACACCTGCACCGCGTCCTCCGCGGGCAGGAAATCCCGGTGTTGCGGCATGCCCCAGGTCGTCGGCAACCCGGCGACGTCGTAAGACTCCTTGACCGTCACCGGAATTCCGAGCAGCGGCCGGTCTTCCCCGCGGGCGCGAGCCTGGTCCGCGGCCCGCGCGGCGGCCCGCGCGCGGTCGAAGTCGCGCACACAGATCGCGTTGACGACCTTGTCCTCCCGCTCGATGCGGTCGATGGCCTCTTCGGTCAGTTCGACTGAGGACAGTTCGCCGGCACGCAACGCGGCTGCCAGCTCCTCGGCCGGCTTCACACTCCACTCCATGAATCCGACGCTATCGGCATGCCGGAGAGGGCACAAAATTCCTGTTCCCACAACGAAAAAGTGGGCTGGACGACCACTTACATAAACGATGTATATAAAAGCGCTATGCTTCCGGCGTGAGCCGTCAAGACACCGCTCGTGGCGTGTCCGCCGCCATCGGGGCAGCCCTCTACAGCCTCGCCACCAGCGCCGTGAGACGCCTGCCCCGGGACATGAGCCTGACGGCCGCCGCCGCCCTGGCCACCCTGGACCGGACCGGCCCGCGGCGCGTCACCGATCTGGCCGCGGTCGAAGGCGTCACCCAGCCCGCGATGACCGCCCTGGTCCGGGTGATGGAGGAGTCCGGCCTGGTCGAGCGGCGGGGCGACACGTCCGACAGGCGGGTCACGCTGGTGTGCCTGACCGAGGCCGGCGCCTCCTACGTCCGGACGCGGCGCCAGGCGGGCGTCCACGCGTTCGAGCGGTTGATCGGCGAACTCACCGGCGACGAGGTCGAGGCGCTGGTGGCGGCCCTTCCGGCGCTGAAGCACCTGACAGAGCTCGAAAGCCAGGACCGCGAACGGCCGAAGCAGTGACCGGCAGCCGGCCGGCGGGGTCGCGGTGAAGGCGTTCCCGGTGGCGCGTTCCGCCGCGGGTCCGGACGCGGATCGCCGACCCCTGCTCCTGGCCGGCAGCGCCGCCGTGATCGGCGGCGGCCTCGTCCTCGCCGCGGGCACCGGCCCCGGCTTTCTCTTCCCCGACGACAGCGCTTACACCACCGCGGCGCTGATCGGCATCGGCGCCATGGCGATCACGACGCTGACCAGCCTCGCTCTCGCCCGCCGCCGCTCGTAAGTCAGAGCACCCATCACAACACCGGAGGTTCCATGCCCAAGGGCTACTGGGTCAGCGTCTACCGCACCATTTCCGACCCGGAGAAACTGGCTGCCTACAACAAACTGGCCAGTCCGGCCGTCCGCGCCGCGGGCGGGCGGCCCCTCATCCTTGGCGGCCGGGTCGTCGCGCATGACGGCGGGATCGCCGAGCGCACCGTCCTGGTCGAGTTCGACAGCTTCGAGCAGGCCGTCGCGGCGCGCGAGAGCGCGGCTTATCAGGAGGCGCTGGCCGTCCTCGCCGACGGGGTCGAGCGCGACTTCCGCATCGTCGAAGGCATCGACTGACCGTCCAGCCGGAGTTCAGCTCTGCAGCGGCCACACCTCGACCACCCCGTGCGCCACCGCGCACGGGGTGCCGGCCACCATCCGCGTGGCCTCCTCCAGCGTGTCGGCCTCGATGATCGCGAACCCGGCGACCGGCAGGTCCGACCGCAGGAACGGGCCCGGCGTCACCTGGGCCCCGGCCGCGTCGTGGTTGCGCACCTGCACCGGCTCGCCCGCGATCCCCATCTCGGCCCCGCCGGCGCGCAACCGGGAGTCGTGCTCGTGGGCGGCCGCCCGCACCTCCTCGGCGGTCCGCTCGTAGCCCGCGCTGTCCCCGTAGCCGATGGTGATGAACTTCCCCATCGGGGCACGGTAGCGCCGTCCGGTCAGCCGAGCCAGTGCCCGTCGCGCATGAGGGTGCGTCCCGGCAGCTCGTTGGCCTCCCGCCAGGCCTGCACGCGCGTCGGCCGGATCCGGAAGTACTGGTACGGCTGGGACTCCGCGCGCGGATCGAACCCGGTCCGCACGGAGAACGCCTCGCACACCGCCGCGTCCGGCTCGACCGGCTCGGCGACCCCGTCGACGAGCACGACGTCCCGCGTCGGGCCAAGGCCCAGGCGCACCCGGCCGTCGGCCAGCAGGTTCCGGCTGGTGAGCGAGTCGCGCGGGGTGGCGACGAGCAACGCGGCGCCGTCCCACAGGTAGGACAGCGGGATCAGGTGCACGCCCGCATCGCCGGAACTCGCCACCCACAGGTCGACGTCGGCCTCCAGTCGGGCACGGGTGTCGCGCAGCCGCTCGGCGAGCCCGCGCGGCGGATCGAGCGCAGTCATGATCACCACGCTGACGCCGGAGGGCCGGCCCCTGTCAGGAACCGGCCCTCCGCGCACCACCGGGAAAAATCAGATGAGGCCGAGCTTCTTCACGGCCTCGCGCTCCTCGGCCAGCTCGTTGACCGACGCGTCGATGCGGCCGCGGGAGAACTCGTTGATCTCCAGGCCCTGCACGATCTCGTACTTGCCGTCCTTGCAGACGACCGGGAACGAGGAGATCAGGCCCTCCGGCACACCGTAGGAGCCGTCGGACGGCACGGCCATCGAGGTCCAGTCGCCCTCGGGGGTGCCGTTGACCCAGTTGTAGATGTGGTCGATGGCGGCGTTGGCGGCCGACGCGGCCGACGACGCGCCACGGGCCTCGATGATCTCCGCGCCGCGCTTGGCCACGCGCGGGATGAACTCCTCGGCCAGCCACTTCTCGTCGTTGACGGCCTCGGCGGCGTTCTTGCCCGCGACCTCGGCGTGGAAGATGTCCGGGTACTGGCTGGCGGAGTGGTTGCCCCAGATCGTCAGCTTCTTGATCTCGCTGACCGGGGTGTTCAGCTTCTTCGCCAGCTGGGCGACGGCGCGGTTGTGGTCCAGGCGGGTCATGGCGGTGAACCGCTCGGCCGGGACGTCGGGCGCGTGCGACTGCGCGATGAGGGCGTTGGTGTTGGCCGGGTTGCCGACCACCAGCACGCGGATGTCGTCGGCGGCGCCGGCGTTGATCGCCTCACCCTGCGGCTTGAAGATGCCGCCGTTGGCCTCCAGCAGGTCGGCGCGCTCCATGCCCTTGGTGCGCGGGCGCGCGCCCACCAGCAGCGCCACGTTGGCGCCGGCGAAAGCCTGCTTCGCGTCGTCGAAGATGTCGATGCCCGCGAGCAGCGGGAACGCGCCGTCCTCCAGCTCGAGCGCCGTGCCCTCGGCCGCCTTGACCGCCTGCGGGATCTCCAGCAGCCGCAGCTTCACCGGCGTGTCCGGGCCGAGCAGCTGACCGGACGCGATGCGGAACAGCAGCGCGTAGCCGATCTGGCCGGCGGCGCCGGTTACGGTGACGTTGACGGGGGCTTGGGTCATTGCGTACTCCTGCGGACGGAATCTTGGCTTGTGCTGGTGACCCTATCGCCCTCTGCCTGCGCTGACGTGGTGCGTCGCCTCACGTTCTGCTGAACCGATCGAGTCGAATCGGCCACCGGCACCTCGAACGCCCTGCCCAGCGCGACGATCCCGGCCTCCAGGCGGCCCAGGCTGGTGAGCACGGAGCGTGCCTGGGCGTTGTCCGTCTCACGCGTCTCCGGGGCGGCGGTGTTGCGCACCAGCCTGCCCCGCTCGTCGCCGTCGAGGGCGTCGCGCAGCACATCGACGTTGCGGCTGATCCGCTCGATCACCCCGGTCAGCCGGTCGTCGGCGGGCAGCAGGCCCGGTTCGGAGCGGGCCGCGATCTGCCGCGCCCGGAACGCCAGCCGCTCCAGCGTGCTCATCACGTACCAGCCGTAGTCGCGGCGGCTGGCGAGGCTGATCGGGTGGGTCAGCGGCTCGATCGTGGTGCGCACCTTCTCCACCGAGCGGTCCAGCTCGCGGGAGAGTTCGATCACGTTCACGTTCTCCCGCCCGGACAGCAGCGCCTCGGCCCCGGCCAGGAACTCGCACAGGTCCACCAGCGCCGCGTCGATGTCGGACACCATCACCGTGCGGGTGCGCACCGGCACCACCAGGACCGCCGCGATCAGGCCCGCGGCCGCGCCGATCGCGGTCTCCGCAACCCGCACCCACAGCACCTCGACGCTGAACGTGCCGAGCAGGCTGTAGAGCAGGCCCAGCATGCAGGTGATGAAGAAGGCCATCAGCAGTTGCGACACCCGCGCCACGTAGACCAGGCAGAACACGCACACCAGGATCAGCACGACCGTGGCGGTCGTGTTGCCGGTGACCAGCAGCGCCAGCAGCATTCCGCCGAAGATCCCGCCCAGGGTGCCGGTGACGCGGCGGAACCCCTTCACGAACGTGGCCCCCGCGGTGCTGGTGTTGAGGAAGACCACGAACACCGTGAGCACCGCCCAGTACCAGCGGGCGTCGGAGATCAGCTCGCCGCCGAGCACGGCCAGCCCACCGCCGACCATCGCCTGGATCGCGCTGCGGGTGCGGTTGTCGTAGGCGAGGACCTTCTTGGCTTCCTCCTCGGTCTCTTCCTCGGGCAGTTCGGTCTCGGCCGAGTAGTCCTTCTCGGCGACCCGCTGGGCGTTGACGTCGGCCAGCGCCAGTTCCGCGATGGCGCGGCGCACCTCGTCGCCGGGTTCGGTGCGTTCCTTGAGCCGGCTGCCCGCGACGAGCATCTTGCTGAACTCCTCGGTGTCGCTGATCACCGGCAGGTCGCGGGGATCGCGTTCGATCAGGGAGTCCAGCCGCAGCAGGCTCGCGATCAGGTCGTCGCGGACCGCCTCCGGCAGTGCGTCCGCCTCGGCGGCGCGGCGCACGGTGATCGAGAGCCACTGGCAGGCCAGCTCCACGGCCAGCAGACGGCGGCGCAGCAGCTGCGTGCCGGTCTCGTCGAACAGGTCGCCGATGGTGTCCTCGATCATCAGGACGGCCTCGTGCAGGCGGGTGTCGGCCTTGCGCAGCTGGTTGATCCGCCACTCGCTGCCGCCGCTGGCCAGGCACGCGGCCGCGGCGCGCACGACGGCGCTGATCCGGGCGCGGAACGCGCGGCGGGCCCGCAGCAGCTCACCCTCCGGTCGCCGTCGCAGCACCGCGAACCGCATCACGGCGTTCGCGGCGAGCCCGATCGCCAGGGCGAGGATGTATTCGGGCAGCTGCCGCGGGTGGATCGCGAGGAACATCGCGAAGAAGAACATGAAGAACGACAACGCGCCCATCGCCGTGCCGCGCGGCGCGAACCGCTGCGCGTAGACCGCGAGGAAGATCAGCAACACGAACAGCACGCTGTCCAGCGGGGGAGCGGTGGCGCCGAACGCGGCCACGGTGAGCGAGGCCGACCCGCACAGCATCACCAGCACGAGCGTGATCGCCTGGTCCTTCGGCGTCTTGTCGTTGACGCTGAACGCCGAGTTCATCGCCGCGATGCAGGCCACCATGATCGTCGGAATGGGACGGCCGAGCAGGAGCAGCACCAGGATCGACAGCACGATCCCGCCCACCGCGATCCCGGCCAGCCGCAACCGCACCAGCCCCGGATCGGCGGCGACCAGCCGGTCCTGGGCCACCTTCCACACCCTCATGCACGGCCCCCGAGCAGTTCCCATTCGGTCAGCGCGGTCCGCCGCCCGGTCGCCGCGGTGATCCGCAGCCGGTAGGCACGGTACGTGCCCGGCTCGGGGATGGAGAACGGGCGGGTCTGCCGCCGCCAGGGGAACCGCTCGCCACGGCGTTCGTCCAGCCGCACCCACGACTCCCCGTCGGCGCTGCCCTCCAGCACCCAGTCGCGCGGGTCCCCGCCGCGGGCGGCGGAGGTCAGGGTGTACATCTCCACGCGCGCCGGTTCCCGGACCGCGCACTCGATCACCGGGGTGCGCGAGCGGAAGGTCACCTGCGTGGCGGTGGTGTCGGCGAACAGCTGGGTCACGTCGGTGCCGTCGTCACAGGTGCCGGCGCCGGTCACGTCGGCCAGCGGCGGCGCGCCCAGTGACGGCGGCGGGTCACCCCAGCTCGAGGGGGTGTCCGTCACGTCGAACTCCAGGTGACCGGCGGTGATCAGGTCGGCGTGCGGCAGCCAGGTCGAGTGGTGCGGCTTCCCGTCGATCGTCAGGCCCCGCACGTACGTCCCGCGGCCCGGGGCGCTGATCGTCACCGTCCGCCCGTTCTCCAGGCGCAGCCGGGCCCGCTCGAACAGCGGCGCGGTCAGCACGTAACCCGGGTTGCCCGGCGCCAGCGGGTACAGGCCCAGCGCGGCGAGCACGTACCAGGCGGACATCTCGCCGTTGTCCTCGTCGCCGGGGTAACCCTGCCCGATCTCGCTGCCCAGGTAGCAGCGGGTCAGCACCTCCCGCACGATGGCCTGCGTCTTGGCCGCGGCCCCGGCGTGGCAGTACATCCACGGGATGTGGTGGCTGGGCTGGTTCGAATGCCCGTATTGGCCCAGCCGCACGTCCCGGGCCTCGGTCATCTCGTGGATGATCCCGCCGTAGGACCCCGGCACGCGCCCGGTCTCCGGCGTGGTGAAAAACGTGTCCAGTGTGGACTCCAGCGCCGCGGGGCCGCCGAGCAGCGCGGCCAGGCCGGCGCCGTCGTGCGGCACGGAGAACACGGTGTTCCAGGCGTTGGTCTCGGGCTGGTCGAAGCCCCACCGGGCCGGGTCGTGGTGCTCCGGCGCCCAGCGCCACCGGCCGTCGCGGTGCCGGCCCTGGAAGAACCCGGTGCGCGGGTCGAAGTGGTTGACGTACTGCGCGGCGCGCTGCCGGAAGTACCGGGCGTCGTCGGTGTGCCCCAGCTCCTCGGCGAGCGCGGCGAGGCCGAAGTCGTTGAGGCAGCCCTCCAGCGCCCAGGACAGGCCCTCGTGCGTGGTCAGCGGCGTGAAGCCGAGGAAGATCGACTCCCGCAGGCCCTGCCGCCCGACGCTGCGGCCGGGCGGGGTGACAGTCGCGTTGCGCAGCGCCGCGTCGTAGGCGGCGTGCACGTCGAAGTTCCGCACGCCTCTCCGGTAGGCGTCGGCAAAGGCCACGTCCGAGCTGGTGCCGGTCATCAGGTTCGCGTAGCCGGGGGAGGACCAGCGCGCGATCCAGCCGCCCTCCCGGAACTGCTGCACGAACCCCTCGATCAGCTCCCCGCAGCGTCGCGGCGCCAGCAACGCGAGCGCCGGCCACACCGTGCGGTAGGTGTCCCAGAAACCGTGGTTGACCGACATCGGGCCGTCCACGACCTTCGCCCCGGTCCGGGTGCGGGTGCTCGGCCACCACCGGCGCCGCACCGGGCTGGCGTGCCGGACTCCGCGCGGGGTCTGCTCGTGGGCCGAGTTCGGGTACAGGAACAGCCGGTACAGGCCGGAGTAGAAGGTGGTCAGCTCGTCCGGGGTGGCGCCGTCGATCTCGACCCGGCCCAGCACCTCCTGCCACGCGGCCCGCGCCCGCTCGCGGACCTGCTCGAACGTGGTCCCGGCCGGGATCTCCAGCTCGAGGTTGCGGCGCGCCTGTTCCAGACTGATCAGCGAGGTGGCGATCCGCAGCTCGACCTGGGGCGTGTCGAAAGACAGGTAGCCGGTGTTGGGCCGGCGCAGCCTGCGACCACCGGTGGCGGGCCGGTCGAACGTGCCGTATACGAACAACCGCCGCGCGCCGACCGACAGGCGGCTGCGCGCCCACGTGTGCCCGGTGACCACGCCGCGCGCGGGGTCGACGCGCAGGCCGCCGCGCCGGTTCACGTTGTCGAACAGCACCCATCCGCCCTCGCCGGGGAAGCCGAACCGGATGAACGCGGCGTGGTCGGCAGGCGCGAGGTCGACGGTGATGCCGTTGTCGAAGCGCACCCCGTAGTGGTGCGGCCGGTCGGTCTCGTTGTCATGGGAGAACGGCAGCGCCCGCGCCGTCCGGTCCGCCGTGACCGGACCGATTCCCGGCAGGAATTGGAAGGGGTGCCGGTCGCCCATCCACGGACTCGGCTGGTGGCTGACCGCGAAGGCCTGCAGCTCGGGCCGGTTCTGGGCGTTGTTGCGCCGGTGGTACTCGTACAGCCAGTCGAGTGACCCGGCGTCGGTGACCGGGGTCCAGAAGTTGAAGCCGTGCGGCATCGCGGTGGCCGGGAAGGTGTTGCCGCGGGAGAACTCGTTGCTCGAGTGTGTGCCGCGCGTGGTGCGCACCCAGTCGACCGGGTCCCGCGGGCCTTGGGGCGGCGCGTCGGCGATCGCGACGTCGTCGACCCAGCCCGACACCGGCTCACCCGGCGACGGTTCGGCGAGCAGCACGACCGCCCGCGCGCGACGGCCCGCGGCCTCGCCGAGCGGGTGCCGCACCGGGTTCCACTGGTCGAGGTAGCGGGTCTTGGACTCACCCGCGTCGAGCGCCGACCCCCCGATCAGGGTGCCGTCGTCCAGCTCGACGGCCAGCGCCACGAAGGTGCTGCGCCAGCTCGGCCCGGCGTCGGACTCCGGGAACACCACATAGGACAGTCGGGTGTCCGCGCCGATGACGAAGTCCACTTCGAACAGCACCTGACGGGCCGGTTCGCGGGTGGTGTAGCGGGCGGCGCGCACCCCGGTGAACCCGGCGCCGGGCTTGGCCGCGGGCGCCCGCTCCGGCCCGGAGCCGACGGTCACGACCGGGCCGGAGCGGGGCCGCGGATCACCGTCCTCGAACGACGAGAAGAAGTGGGTCCGGGTCACGTCGCCTACCGTAACCGGCCGCCCCGCTCCCTTCCCGCCGAGCAGTTCCAAGCTGGACAAACCGGGTACCGGCGACCGGTGGTGATGCTCGCGGGCGGTGGGGCGGAGGCGGCAGTCACGTCCCGCCGAGCAGTTCCACCTCCGCCAACCCCGCCGCGCCGCCCGTGCTGCCCGTGATTCGCAGCCGGTAGTGGGCGTAGGCGCCCGGCGTGGCGATCTTGAACGCCCGCGTCTGCTGCCGCCACGTGAACGTCTCCCCGGAGCGGGTGTCCAGCGGCGTCCAGGTCTGCCCGTCGGCCGAGCCCTCCAGCACCCACGCGCTCGGGTCCCCGGCGTCCTTGGCCGAGGTGAGCGTGTAGAAGTTCGCGGTCACCGCGCCGGGCACCGGGCAGTCGACCGTGTCCAGCGGGCGGGCCTGGGTGGCCGAGGTGTTGTCGAACAGCGGCCCGCCGGGCGTGGTCAGGTCCGCCGGCGGCTGGGGCGGCTCGTCGCCCTCGGTGAGCGAGGGCGGCACCTCGGCCGCGCCCCAGCGCGACGGGCTCGGGCCCATCGCGAAGTCGAGCGTGCCGCCGCCCGCGAGCACGTCGTGCGGCAGCGACGTGGAGTTCCACGTCCGGCCGTTGACCCGCAGCCCCTGCACGTAGACGTTGCGGGCGTTGTTCTTCGGCGCGTTGATCACCAGGTCCCGGCCGCCCGCCAGGTGCACCGTCGCCTTGGTGAACAGCGGCGAACCGACCGCGTACTCCGGGCTGCCCATCCGCAGCGGGTAGAACCCGAGCGCGCTGAACACGTACCAGGCCGACATCTCGCCGTTGTCCTCGTCGCCGGGGTAGCCCTGCCCGATCTCGCTGCCCAGGTACAGCCGGGACAGCGCTTCCCGCACCCTGGCCTGCGTCTGCCACGGCTGCCCGGCGAAGTCGTACATGTAGGCGATGTGGTGGGAGGGCTGGTTGGAGTGGCCGTACTGGCCCATCCGCACGTCCCTGGCCTCCCGCATCTCGTGGATCTGCCCGTCGTAGGCGCCGGGGAACCCGGCGGTCTCCGGCGTGGCGAAGAACTGGTCCAGCTTGCGCGCCAGCCCGTCGCGGCCGCCGTAGAGGTTGGCCAGCCCCTGCCCGTCCTGCGGCACGGTGAAGGCCATGTTCCAGCCGTTGGTCTCGGTGTAGTCGTGCCCCCACTCGCGCGGGTCGTACCGGCCGGGTGGGACGCGGAACGCGCCGTCGGCGCCGCGGCCCTGGAAGAACCCGACCGCCGGGTCGAACATGTGCACGTAGTTCTGCGCGCGGCCGCGGAAGTACTCGGCGTTCTCGGCGTACTCGCGGCGGCGCGGGTCGTCCGGCGCGGCCTCGTCGGCGAGTTTCTGCGCCATCATCGCGATGCCGAAGTCGTTGAGGTAACCCTCGATCGCCCACGACATGCCCTCGCCGGTCGACGTCGGCGTGTAGCCGAGGAAGATCGACTGCTCCAGGCCCTTGCGGCCGACGTCCTCGTTGGGCGGGGCGACCGTGGCGTTGCGGATCGCCGCGTCGTAGGCCGCCTGCACGTCGAAACCGCGCACGCCCTTGAGGTAGGCGTCGGCGAAGGCCACGTCGGAGCTGGTGCCGGTCATCAGGTTCGCGTAGCCGGGGGAGGACCAGCGCGCGACCCAGCCGCCGTCGCGGTACTGCTGCAGGAACCCGTCGATCATCCGGCCCGCCACGTCCGGCGTGAGCAGCGCGTAGGCGGGCCAGGTGGTGCGGTAGGTGTCCCAGAATCCGTTGTTGACGTAGATCTCGCCGTCGACGACCTTCGACCCGGTGTGCGTCGGCGTGTCCGGCCCGGCCTTGGGCGAGACCGGGCTCGCGTAGGCGGGGCGCGGGCTGCGCGTGGTGCCGACGTTCTCGAACCCGGAGTTGGGGTAGAGGAACAGCCGGTACAGGTTCGAGTAGAGCGTGGTCAGCTGGTCCCGGCTCGCGCCTTCGACCTCGATCACGCCGAGCTTGCGGTCCCACGCGGCCTGCGCGGCGGAGCGGACCGTCTCGAACGCCGTGCCCGCCGGGATCTCCTGCTCCAGGTTGCGTTTGGCCTGGTCGACGCTGATCAGCGAGGTCGCGATCCGCATGCCCACGGCGCCGCCGCGGCCCGGGTCGAACTTCAGGTAGCCGCGCACGTGGTCCCGTCCCTCGCCGGGCAGCATGTCCCCGCCGGTGACCGGCCGGTCGAAGGCCGCGTAGACGAACATCCGGCCCGCGCCGGCGGAGTTGCCGCTGCGCACATCGGTGAACCCGGACAGCGTGCCCGTCGCCGGATCGAGGGTGAGGCCGCCGGCGTCGTTGACGTTGTCGAAGATCAGGTTCGCGTCGCCGCCGGGGAAGGTGAACCGGAACGCCGCCGCGTGGTCGGCGGGCGCGATCTCGGCCTTGACGCCGTTGTCGAACGTCACCCCGTAGTAGTGCGGTTTGGCGATCTCGTTGGCGTGGTCGAAGGACAGGGCGCGGGCGGCCCGGTTCGCGTCCGGCGCACCGGCGGCGGCCGAGGGCATCACCTGGAACGTCTGCCGGTCGCCCATCCACGGGCTCGGCTCGTGGGACAGCGACAGCGCCTGCAGCGCGGGCCGGTTCTGCGCGTTGTTGCCCTCCTGGTAGCGGTAGAGCCAGTTCACCGACCCGGCGTCGGTGACCGGGGTCCAGAAGTTGAAGCCGTGCGGGACCGCGGTGGCCGGGAAGTTGTTGCCGCGGGAGAACGTGCCGTTGGCGTTCGTGCCGCGGGTGGTGAGCACGTGGTCGGACAGGCGGGCGACGCGGGCCTGCGGCGCGGCGGGCCCGAGCGCGATGTCGTCGAACCAGCCGTTGAACGAGCCGGCGCCGTTCGGGTTGTCGTAGGCGATCAGGATTCGCGCGACGGTCTTGCCGCGGGCGACCGTGCCGATCGCCGAGCGCACCAGGTTCCACTGGTTCGCGTAGAGCGACTTCGCCGCGCCCTGCCCGCGGGGACTGAGCGGGAACCCGTACTGGTCCACCGCGCCGAGGGTGGACAGGTAGGTGCCGTCGGTGAAGGCCAGGTCGACCGAGACGTTCGTGCTCGGGTACTTCAGGTCGTCGCCGGTCAGCTCGGGGAACACCGTGTAGGACAGCTCGGTGTCGGCGCGCACCGGGATCCGCACGTCGAACACCTTGTTGTAGGAGTAGCCGTGCGGCGCGGTCTGGGTGCCGCCGTAGTGGAAGGCACGCAGCCCGGTGAACCCGGCGCGCGGTTTGCTGGTGTAGCCGACGGGCGGGCCGCTGTCCGGGTAGGACCGCATGGTGGGCAGCGGCGGCGGGGCCGGCTGGTCGTCGGCGAGCAGCAGTTCGGCGAGCTGGACGATGTCCGCGCCGCCGTTGGCGGTGATGTCCAGCCGGTAGAAGCGGTGCGTGGCGGTGGCGGCGAGGCGGAACTCCCTGGACTCGAACCGGTCGCCGAACGTCTGCCCGCTCTGGCTGTCCACTGTGGTCCAGGTGGCGCCGTCGTCGGAGCCCTGCAGGGTCCAGTCCCGGGGGTCGCGCTCGGGGGCGTCGTTGGCCGAGGTCAGGCCGTAGCGGGTGATGGCGACCGGCTCGGCGAACTCGATCTGCACCCAGCCGGTGCGGGCGAAGGCGAGCCACTTGGACTCCGGCCTGCCGTCGAGCAGGTTGACCGCGACCTCGCCGGCGCCGGTGTTCTCCGCGCTCGCGGTGGCGCCGGTGGCGCGGCCGCGCACGTCGCCGGGGATGGCCGAGCCGTTCGCGCCGTTCACGCCGGCGGTGAGCGGGCGGCCGTCCGGCCCGGTCTCCACGGTGTCCACCCAGTCCGGCTCGGGCTGGCCGGGTTCGAACGACGACGCGAACCGCACCGGCGCCTCCGCTCCCGCGGGCGGCGCGGCGACCAGACCGGTCATCAGCAGGGCGACGGCCAGCGCGCGAATGGTTCGGACCATGGCAGGCAGCGAAACGCGCAGGCCGGGGCACCGTCAAGCGGCCACGCCAAACCTGGCCCAAACCGGACAAGGACGGGTGAACTCTACACCGCATTCGGCCGCCCGAGGTTTAGCCTGCTCAGCGCCGCCGCGAAGCGCAACGGACCGTTGCAATGCAACGCACCGTTGCGTTGCGGTTAGGCTGGGATCATGCCGACCGGTGCCGGCCCCCGCCGGGTCCAGGAGATCTTCACCGCGACCCTCGACCTGCTCACCGAGCACGGCTACGACGGGCTGACCATCGAGGCGATCGCGCAGCGCGCGGGCGTGCACAAGACGACCCTCTACCGCTGGTGGTCGTCGAAGGACGAACTGCTCGCCGCCGCGGTGACCGGCTCGGCGCTGCTGGAGTTCCCGGTCGCCGACACCGGCAGCCTGCGCGGCGACCTGCTCGCCGTCGCCACCCGCCTCTCCCGGCTGCTGACCCGCCCGGCGACCGCGGCGGTGCTGGCCGCCGTGCCGGGGCGCCCGCTCCTGGCCGAGGCCACGAGCGCGTTCTTCACCGGCAGGCTCACCCGCGACCACCCGGTCTTCACAAGGGCCGTCGAACGGGGCGAGCTGGCGGCGGACAGCGACGCGGACCTGGTCGTGGACCTGCTCGCCGGCGCGCTGTGGTTCCACCTGCTGCTCTGCGGCGGCAGCGCCGACCGGCGCTACCTGGCCCGGCTCGTCGATTCGGTCCTGACCGGCGTCCGCGCCCGGCGCGCTTGACGTTGACACTGTGACAAGGTCTTCACTGGGACGCGGAGGTGGTTCCGATCAACCCGACACACCGCGACCTGCTCGGCGCCCTGAACGCCGGGAACCCGTCCACGCGGCTCAAGGCCGCGCTGGCGGCAGGCACACACCCCGACCCCGGTCTCCTCGGTGAGCTCGTGGCCCGCAGCGCGGTCGAGCCGGACTTCTTTGTGCGCGACATGCTCACCTGGGCGCTGACCCGGCTGCCGGCGGAGATCACGGTGCCCCGGCTCCTCGACGAGCTCGCGAACGCGCGGGCTCAGGCGCGCAGCCAGGCGCTGCACACCCTGTCCAAGATCGGCGACCGGCGCGCGTGGCCCGCGATCACCCGCGCGTTGCTGCACGACGCCGACGACGAGGTCGCGCGCAGCGCGTGGCGGGCCGCGGTCGTCCTCGTGCCCGACGAGGAGCGCGCCGCGCTGGCCGAGGACCTGGCCGCGCAGCTCGGCCGCGGCGACCGGGCCGTGCAGCTGAGCCTCAGCCGGGCGCTCGTCGCGCTCGGCGGCGACGTGGCCGAGCCCGCCCTGCGGACCGGCCTGGCGAGCGGGGACCCGGTGGTGCGCGCGCACGCCCGCGCCACGCAGCGGCTCCTGCGCGACCCGGACGCCGGGTTCGCCCCGGACGTCGAGGAGGCGAAACGGGTGGCCGCGCTCGGCCCGGAACACGCGGCGGGCACGTCGTGCTGATCGGCGAAGTGGCGCGCCGCTCGGGGGTGAGCACGCGGATGCTCCGGCATTACGACACCCTCGGGCTGGTGCGCCCGACCGGCCGCACGGTCGGGGGCTACCGGGAGTACTCGGACGAGGACATCCGCCGGATCTTCCACGTGGAGAGCCTGCGGTCGCTCGGGTTGTCGCTGCGCCAGATCGGGCGTGCGCTGGCCGACCCCGGTTTCACACCGTCCACTCTGGTCGCCGACCTCATCCGGCGCACCGAGGACCGGATCCGGCGGGAGCAGGAGCTGCTGGAGCGGCTCCGGGCGGTCGACGCCTCGGCGCCGTCGGGCTGGCCGGACGTGCTGCGCATCGTGGCGCTGCTGCACGGGCTGAACTCGCCCTACGCGGCGCGGCGGCAGCAGGCCGCCCTGACCGAGGCCGTGCCGGTGCCGGCCGAAGTGCTGGCGGAGGCGGTACTGGCCGAACCCGACGCGAACGTGGCAGGCGCGCTGCGGTGGGCGCTCGCGCGCGCCGGCGGCGACGGGGTGGCCAGCCTGGCGGCCGGCCTGCGCGCCGAGGACGTCGAGGTCCGGCGGCGCGCGGTGCTGGCGATCGCGGAGATGCCGGGAGACGAGGCGACCGAGGCGCTGACCGGAGCGCTCGCGGACCCGGATCCGACGGTGCGCAGGCACGCGGCGCTGGCCCTGGGCCGGTCCGGCGTCGCCGCGGCGGTGCCGGCGCTGGTGGACATGGTGGTGGACGGTGACGGCGACGTGGAAGCGGCTGAGGCGCTGGGCGCGCTGGCACTGGACTCCGGGCACGCGGAGCAGGTGATGAGCGCGCTCACCGGCGAACTCGCCGCGCACGCCACGGACTCCGCGGTGCGGCTCCGCCTGACCCAGGCGCTCGCCGAGATGCCGCCACCCCTCGCGCACGACGTCCTGCGGCAACTGGCGCACGACGACGACCGCGCGGTGGCCCTCCTCGCCACGGCCCTGCTGGGGGAGTGATGCCCGGTCAGCAGTGGGTGAGGAAGTGCTCCAGGACGCGCTTCCCGAAGTGCAGTCCCTCCAGCGGCACCCGCTCGTCGACGCCGTGGGCCATCGCCCGGTACTCGAAGCCCTCGGGCAGCCACAGCGGCGCGAAGCCGTAGCAGGCGATGCCCAGTGGGCTGAACGCCTTGGCGTCCGTGCCGCCGCCCATGCAGTACGGCACCACGACCGCCTCCGGGTCCTGCGACCGCAGCGCGTCGGTCATCGCGGCGAACCACGGGGAGTCCACCGGCGCCTGCACGGCAGGCTGGTGCGCCACGAACTCGCGCGTGACGTCCGGCCCGAGCAGCTCGTCGAGCTCGTCCAGCAGCTGCTTCTCGGTGCCCGGCAGGGTCCGGGTGTCGATCTGGGCCTGCGCCAGGCTCGGGATCACGTTCACCTTGTACCCGGCGTCCAGCATCGTCGGGGTGGTGCTGTTGCGGATGGTCGGCTCGACGAGCTTCGCCGCCGGGCCCAGCCGCGCCACCGTGCCCTCCACATCGGACAGATCCACTTCGACGCCGAGCGCCGCGCCGGTGCGGACCAGGAACGCCTCCACCGTCGGGGTCAGCGTGACCGGCCACTCGTGCGCGGCGATCCGGTTCAGCGCCTCGATCAGCCGCACCACCGCGTTCTCGTGGTTGGGCCGCGAGGCGTGTCCCGCCCGGCCTCGCGCGGTCAACCGCATGTGCGCGGTGCCGCGCTCGGCCGTGCCCACCGGGTATAGCCGCTTGACCGAGCCGTCGGCCGCGGGCACATGGTAGGTGTAGCCGCCGGACTCGCTGATCGCGGCCACACACCCGTCGAACAGCTCGCGGTGCTCGTCGGCCAGCCAGTGCGCCCCGTACTCGCCGCGGTCCTCCTCGTCGGCCACGAACGCCAGCACCAGGTCACGCCGCGGCCGCAGCCCGTCCGCGACCGCGGTCAGCACCATCGCGATGAAGTCCTTCATGTCCACCGCACCCCGGCCCCACAGGTAGCCGTCCCGGACCTCACCGGCGAACGGCGGCACCGTCCAGTCCGCGGCGTCGGCGGGCACCACGTCCAGGTGCCCCTGCACGAGCAGCGCCGGCAGCGTGGGGTCGGCGCCCGGGAGCCGGGCGACCACGTTGGTGCGCCGCGGCGCGGACTCCAGCACCACCGGTTCGAGGCCGGCGCCGGCGAGCACGCCCGCGACGAACTCCGCCGCGTCCCGCTCACCCTCGGCGTCGCCGTGGCCGCGGTTGGTGGTGTCGAACCGCAGCAGCTGCGCGCACAGACTCTCGACGTTAGCCATACTTCCCCTGCACCGCGCCCGCGGCGATCGCCGTGACCACCTTGAACGCCTTCATCGCTTCGGTCATCGATGCCGCGTCGAAACCGACCCGGCGTACACCGGTCTGCTCGACGGTCGGCACCACCGCGGCGGACTGCGCCAGGTGGCTCGCGTCGAACTCGACCTCGATGCGGTGCGCGGCGACCGCACCCGGCGCCCGCACCGCACGGTCCATGCTCGCCCGTGCGGCCGCGCTCAGCATCTCGGCGGTCCTCGACGGGGGAAGGCAGATCGCGGCGTAGCGGCTCACGCACTCCTTGACGGCGACCAGTTGCGCGCCCGGCGCGTAGTCCGCGGCGTCCTCACACGTCCGGTCGTCGCCGGACACCAGCAGCACCGGCACCCCGTGCTCGGCGGCGAGCGCGGCGTTCAGGCGGCCTTCGCTGGCCGGCACCCCGTCCAGCCACACCCCGGTGATCTGGTTCTCCAGGTAGGTGTGCGACAGCACGCCGTCCGCGCCCGCCCCGGCGTGGTAGCCCAGGAACACCACCCCGTCCACGCCGGAGTCGATGCCCTGCATCATCGACAGCGGCTTGTGCCGGCCGGTGAGCAGGCGGGCCCGGTCGTCCAGGTCCTCCAGCAGCAGGTTGCGCTGCGACGAATGCGCCTCGTTGACCAGCACGTCGCTCGCCCCGCCCGCGTGCAGGCCGCGGACCACCGCGTTGACGTCCCCGGTGAACAGCCGCCGGAAGCGCTGCCATTGCTCGGTGCCCGGGACGACGTCGTCGGTCCAGGTGACACCGGTGGCGCCCTCCATGTCCGCCGAGATCAAGATCCGCATGGTCCAGACCTTACGTCACGGCTCGGCAACACCACCCGTGAGTCGTTGACTCCACGTGCTTGGAAGTGGTTACTTTCCGGTTTCGGAATCAGCCAGAGAGGTGGGACCTGTGGGGATGCGTTTCCCGAGACGAACGCGCGTGGGCGCGGCGGTGGCCGCCGCGGCGCTGGTGGCGGGCCCGTTCGTGCCCGCGGCCCAGGCGCAGCAGCAGGGCGGCACGGTGCTGCGCGTGGCACTGGTGCAGGAGATCGACCACCTGAACCCGTTCCTCGCCTCGTTCGCCTCCAGCACCATGGTCGGGCGCATGACCTGGGAGTTCCTCACCCTGCCCTCGGCCGAGGACAACACCCCCGCGCCAGGCCTGGCCGAGTCCTGGTCCACCTCGCCGGACAAGCTCACCTGGACCTACCGGATCCGGGACGGCGTCAGGTGGTCCGACGGGCAGCCGGTCACCGCGAAGGACGCCGCCTACACGTTCACGCGGATCATGACCGACGAGAACGCCCAGGAAGCCAACGGCACCTACGTCGAGAACTTCGAGTCGGTCACCGCCACCGACGACCGCACCCTGGTCATCAAGACCAAGACCCCGCAGGCCAGCATGACCGCGCTGGACGTGCCGATCGTGCCCGAGCACATCTGGGCGAACCAGCCGAACATGACCGATCCGGCCACCGACTCGGTGCCCGTCGTCGGCGTCGGCGACGGCCCGTTCCTGATCACCGAGTACCGGCCGAACGAACTGGTCCGGCTCAAGGCCAACCCGGACTACTGGCGCGGCCGCGCCAAGATCGACGAGCTGCAGTTCATCAGCTACAAGAACTCCGAGGCCGCGGTCAACGCGCTGAAGAACAACGAGGTCGACTTCGTCAACCGGCTCACCTCGACCCAGTTCGACACGCTGAAGAACGCCGAGGGCGTCACCACCAACCAGGCGATCGGCCGCCGCTACCGCGAGATCATCGTCAACCACGGCGCCCAGACCCAGTCCCGCCAGCCGATCGGCGACGGCAACCCGGTGCTCAAGGACGTCCGCGTGCGGCAGGCCATCGCCCGCGCCCTGGACCCGCAGACCCTGGTGGACAAGGTGCTCGGCGGCTACGGCCAGACCGGCGGCGGCATCGTGCCCGCCTCCTTCCCGGCCTACCACTGGGAGCCCACGGCGAACGAGCGCTACACCTTCGACCCGGCGGCCGCCAACGCGCAGCTCGACCAGGCCGGCTACCCGCGCGGCGCCGACGGCACCCGCATCGGCCCGGACGGCAAGCCCATCGAGCTGCGGCTGCTCGGCCGCGCCAGCGAGGACTTCGCCCAGCGCGCCTCCGACTACGTGATCAGCTGGCTCGGCGCCATCGGCATCAAGGCGACCAAACAGCTGGTCTCCGACAACGAAGTCGACGAGCGCACCAACAACGGCACCTACGACCTCGCGTTCTCCGGCTGGGGCACCAGCCCGGACCCGGACTACATCCTGTCGAAGCAGACCTGCGCCGCCCTGCCCGCCGTGGCGGGCAGCAGCAGTAGCACCGCCTTCTTCTGCGACCCCGAGTTCGACCGCCTCTACGCCGCCGAGAGCACCGAGTTCGACCCGGCCAAGCGCGCCGACTTCGTCAAGCAGGCCCAGGCCCGCTACTACAGCCAGGTGCCCAGCATCGTGCTGGACTACGACAACGTGCTCGAGGCCTACCGCTCGGACAACTTCGCGAGCTTCACCAAGCAGCCCGCGGGCACCGGCCAGATCATGGAGCAGAGCGGCTACTGGGGCTTCTACGGCGCGACCCCCGCCGAGGGCGGCTCCACCGCGAGCGGCGGCCTGTCCGGCGGCGCCTGGATCGCCGTCGGCGCCGGTGTCCTTGTCGTGCTGGTCATCGCGGGCACGGCGGCCGGGCGGCGCCGCAGGTCCGCCGACGACCAGGAGTAGGCGTGACGAACGCGCTCTCCACCGCCGCGGCGGAGCTCGACGAGCCCCGCCGCGGCACCGGCACCGCCCGGTTCCTGCTCGGCAAGCTCGGCGGCGCGATCGGCAGCCTCCTGCTCGTGGTCGCGCTGGGCTTCCTGCTGTTCCGGATGATCCCCGGCGACCCGGTCACCACCCTCACCCGCGACCGGCCCACCAGCCCCGAGCAGCTGGCCCAGCTGCGCGCCCGGCTGGGCGTGGACCAGCCGCTGTTCCAGCAGTTCCTGGACTACCTCGGCGGGCTGCTGCGCGGCGACCTGGGCACCTCCTACGGCTACAACCGGCCGGTGAGCGCGCTCATCGGCGAGCGGCTCGGCCCCACGCTGCTGCTCGTCGGCACCGCCACCGTGCTGGCCGTGGCGCTCGGGCTGTGGCTCGGCGTGCGCGCGGCGTGGCGGCGGGGCAGCCTGTTCGACCGCACCCACACCGGCATCGCGCTCACGCTGTGGTCGATGCCCCAGTTCTGGCTGGGCCTGCTGCTGCTCATCGCCACCCAGGGCGTGTTCCCCAGCGGCGGCATGCGTTCCCCGGACACGCCGCCGGAGTTCTTCCCGCAGCTGCTCGACGTCGCCCACCACCTGGTGCTGCCGTGCGTGACGCTGCTCGCGGTGATCTACGCCCAGTACATGCTGGTCATGCGGTCGTCGCTGCTCGGCGAGATGAACGCCGAGTACCTCACCACCGCCCGCGCCAAGGGCCTGCGCGAGGACCTGGTGCGCCGCCGCCACGCGGTGCCCAACGCGCTGCTGCCCACCGTGACGCTGGTGTTCCTGCAGTTCGGCCTGGTGGTGTCCGGCACCGTCACCGTCGAGACCGTCTTCTCCTGGCCCGGGCTGGGACTGCTCACCTACGAAGCGCTGCGGGTGCCGGACCTGCCGCTGCTGCAAGGAGTCTTCGTGGTCATGGCCGGCTCGGTCATCGTGATGAACCTGATCGCCGAGGTGCTCTACCGCGTGCTCGACCCCCGGGTGCGTGCGCAGTGACCGCGCCCGCGGCGATCGCCTGGCAGCGCCGCCGCGCCGCGGCCGCCGCCGTGTGGCGTGAGTTCGCCGCCGACCGCGGCGGCCTGGCCGGGCTCGGCGTCCTCGTGCTGGTGGTGCTGCTGGCGGTGCTCGCGCCGGTGATCACCGACCCGGCCGGCCTGGACGTGGTCAACGCGCCCGGAAAGCCCTTGCAGCCGCCCAGTGGCGAGTTCCCGCTCGGCACCGACATCGACGGCCGTTCGGTCCTGCTGCTCACCCTGTGGGGCGCACGGGTGTCACTGCTGGTCGGGTTCGCCGCGACCATCCTGTCCGTGCTGATCGGCACGCTCGTCGGCATCGCCGCCGCGCACTTCGGCGGCTGGATCTCCGGCCTGCTGATGCGGTTCACCGACTTCTTCCTGGTGCTGCCCTCGCTGGTGCTGGCGATCGCGCTGTCCACCGTGCTGCCGCACGGTGTGCCGACGATCATCGTCGCGGTCGGCGTCACCTCGTGGCCCACCACGGCGCGGCTGGTGCGCGCGCAGACCCTGACCATCGAGTCGCGGCCCTACATCGAACGGGCCCGCGCGCTGGGCGGCGGGCACCTGCACGTCATCGGCAAGCACGTGCTGCCCGGCGTGCTGCCGCTGGTGCTCGCCAACACCACCCTCGTGGTGGGCAACTCGATCATCGCCGAGTCCACGCTGTCCTTCCTGGGCCTCGGCGACCCGACCGCGCCGTCCTGGGGCCAGATGCTGCAGCGCGCGCTGTCCTCCGGCGCGGTCACCGGCGGGGCGTGGTGGTACCTGATCCCGCCCGGCCTGGCGATCGTGGTGATCGTGCTGTCGTTCACCCTCGCCGGCCGCGCGCTGGAGACGGTGCTGAACCCGCGGCTGAAGGGGGAGCACGCGTGAGCCTGCTGGAGATCAAGGACCTGCGCGTCGCCTACCGGGACGTGGACGCGGTGCGCGGCGTGGACCTGACGCTCGCGCCGGGGGAGACCCTCGGCGTGGCGGGGGAGTCCGGGTCGGGCAAGTCCACCGTCGCGATGAGCGTGCTGCGGCTGCTGCCCAAATCCGCGAAGGTCACCGGGGAGATCCGGCTCGACGGCGAGGACGTCACCACCATGCGCTGGGGGCAGCTGCGCGCGGTGCGGTGGGCCAAGGCGTCGGTGGTGTTCCAGGGCGCCATGCACGCGCTCAACCCGGTCCGCACCATCGGCGACCAGATCGCCGAGCCGATCCGGCTGCACGACCCGTCGGCCACCGACGTCGACGGCCGGGTCGCGGAACTGCTCGAATCGGTGGACCTGCCCGCCTCGCGCGCCGGGGCCTACCCGCACGAGCTCTCCGGCGGGCAGAAGCAGCGCGTGATGATCGCGATGGCGCTGGCCTGCCGGCCGCGGCTGATCATCGCCGACGAGCCGACCACCGCGCTCGACGTCATCGTGCAGGCCCAGGTGCTCGACCTGCTGACCCGCCTGGTCGCCGAGCACGGCCTCGGGCTGATCATGATCAGCCACGACCTGTCCGTGCTCGCCGCGACCTGCGCCCGCATCGCGGTGATGTACCGCGGCGAGATCGTCGAAGAAGGCCCGTCCGCCGAGGTGATGCGCTCGCCGCGGCACGAGCACACCCGCGCGCTGGCCGCCGCGTTCCCGACGGTCGGCGACCCGGCCGCCCGGTTCGCGCCCGCCACCACGACGCCGCTGCCACCGGAACCGGACACCCCGCCCGCGCCGGACGTGCTGCTGGCCGCGGAGAACCTGCGGGTGAGCTTCCGCGACCGCCGCGGCGCCCGCATCGACGCCGTCGCCGGCGTGGACCTGCAGGTGCGGCGCAACGAGATCGTCGCGCTCGTCGGCCAGTCCGGGTCGGGCAAGACCACCCTGGCCCGCACCCTGCTCGGTCTGCAGAAGCCGACCTCCGGCGTGGTCCGGTACGACGGGGAGCCGGTGCCCGCCTCGGGCGCGGCGCTCAAGGCCTACCGGCGGCACGTCCAGCTCGTGCTGCAGGACCCGGCCAGCGCGCTCAACCCGCGGCACACGGTCTACGAGGCCGTCGCCGAGGGACCGCGCATCCACCGGATGCCCGGCGACGAGCGGCAGATCGTGACCGAGGCGCTGGAAGCCGCGGAACTGCGCCCGGCCGAGCACTTCCTGCACCGGCTGCCGCACGAGCTCTCCGGCGGGCAACGGCAGCGCGTGGTCATCGCCGGCGCGCTCGCACTGCGGCCGGGGGTGCTCGTCGCCGACGAGCCCGTCGCGTCGCTGGACGCCTCGGTGCGCGGCGAGATCCTCGGGCTGCTGCTGCGGCTGCGCCGCGAGCTCGGGCTGGCCGGCCTGGTCATCACCCACGACCTCGGGCTGGCGTGGAACATCGCCGACCGCGTGGCCGTGATGTACCGGGGCGAGCTCGTCGAGGTCGGCACCGTCGAGGAGGTCCTGCTCGACCCGGCGCACGAGTACACGCGGTCCCTGCTCGCGGCGCTTCCGGGAGGGACGACGCGAGCTTCACTACCGTCCTGAATGCCCGCAAGTCAAGGAAATGACGTTCCCGGCGCGAACCGGCACGGGAACGGTGTGTAATCTCCGTGGACGAAATGGCGACCACCACTGACCCCGCTCCCGGGGCGCCCGCGCAGGCGCCCCCGGCCGCGCGCGTGCGCGTGCCCTCGCGGTTCCCGTACCGCACGATCGCGATGGGCACCCTCGGCAGTCTCCTGCTCCTCATCGGCGCGCTCGGGGCCGGCGGCATCCTGATCCGCGACCCGGTCCTCGGGCACGGCCCGCTGTCCTGGGTCCGCTACGGGCACGGGCAGATGCTCGCCAACGCGGTGCTGTACGGCGGGTTCGCGCTCGTAGTGTGGGCGTGGGTCCGGCTGGGCCGCTACATGCTCGCCGGGCGCATCGGCAGCAGGCCGATCCTCGTCGCCGCGGCGTGCTGGATGGCGCCGCTGCTGGTCTCGCCGCCTTTGTTCACCCGCGACGTGTTCTCCTACCTCGGCCAGGGCGCTCAGCTGCTGCACGGGCTCGACCCGTACGCGCACGGTCCGGCCGAGCTCGAGGTGCTGCGCGACGTGGTGCAGAACGTGCACCCGGTCTGGCAGACGACCCCGGCGCCCTACGGCCCGCTGTTCCTGCTGATCGCCAAGGGTGTGGTCGCCCTGACCGGCGACAACGTGATCGCCGGTGTCATCGTGACGCGCCTGGTGCTGCTGATCGGCCTGGCGATGATGCTGTGGGCGCTGCCGCGGCTGGTGCGCCACCTCGGCGGCAAGCTGCCGATCACCGTGTGGCTGGCGGTCGCCAGCCCGATGACCGTCATCCACCTCGTCGGCGGCCCGCACAACGACCTGCTGATGCTGGGCTTCCTGACCATCGGCGTGCTCGCCGCGCTGGAACGCCGGCACGCGGTCGCGATCGTGCTGGTCACGATCGGCATGCTGATCAAGCCGACCGCGGCGGTCGCCCTGCCGTTCCTGGTGTGGGTGTGGGCCAACCACCTGCCGCACCCCAGCCGGGTCCGCAACTTCCTCCAGGCGGGCGTGATCTCGGTCGGCCTGTTCGGGATCGTGTTCGTGGTCGGCACCTGGGTGTCGCTCGGCTCGTTCAACCTGGGCTGGGTGACCGGCCTGCAGGCGCCGACGCTGGTGACGAACTGGCTGAACTTCCCGACCGGGCTCGGGCAGCTGGCGCACACGCTGGTGAACCTGGTGATCACCGTGCCGGAGTCGCCGTTCGTGACGGTGGCCCGCGCGCTGGCGATGCTGACGCTGGCCGCGTTCGGCGTGCGGCAGTGGTGGAAGGCCCGCAAGGGCGGCAACGAGGCGATCTTCCGGATGGCCATGACGCTGCTGGCCACCGCGATCCTCGCCCCGCCGACGCTGCCGTGGTACCTGACCTGGGGCTTCGTGATCGCGTCGGCGTTCCCGTGGCGGCGCAGGCACCTGGCCATCGTGGTCGCCGTGGCGTCGTTCCTGGTGCTCGCCTACTACCCGACGGGCGAGCAGGCGCTGTACGACTGGTGGTTCGTCGTGGTGGTCCTGGCGCTGTCGGTCTACGCGGCGGCGTCCCTGCTGCGCCCGGACCCGCTCGGCCTGGTCGGCGCGTGGCGGCGCCAGCCCGAGGTGCCGGACTTCGTCGCGAAGAACTAGCCGCCGAGCCTCACTCGGCGGTTCCGGTCCAGCCGCTCCAGCGCGTCACCTGGGTGATCACCACCGGGCCCTCCGGCGGCCGCCGCGCGTACTGCTCGTACTTCGCCTGCAGCAGGTCCACCGCGCCGGCGGCGGACTCCACGACGGTCGCGGTGCCGTCGGCCCGCGCCCACCACAACCGGGTCCAGTCCTCGTCGTAGGCGTCGGCCAGGAAGGTCACCGCGGGGTTCGCCGCGATGTTCGCCAGCCGCCGCAGCGCGTGCGTCGACTTCGGCTTGTGGTCGACCGCGAACACGATCTCGTCCCCGGACACCGCGAACGTCACCGGCACCAGGTGCGGCTGCCCGTCCGCCGACACGGTCGCCAGCCGCGCCACCCGCGATGCCACGAACCGGGCCCGCGCCTCCGCCGGATCAAGCCGCACCGGTCACCACCCGCAGCGCATCGGTCTCCAGCACAGCCTCGACCCCGAGCGGCACCGTCAGCGACCCCTCGACGTGCCCGAACCGCACCCCGGCGAGCACCGGCACCCCCAGCGGCGCCAGGCGGTCCAGCATCAGCTCCCGCACCTGCACCGGGTCGCCGCACCGGGTCCACGTGCCCAGCACGATCCCGGCCACGCCGTCGAACCAGCCGGAGCGCAGCAGCTGCGTGAGCATCCGGTCCAGCCGGTACACCGGCTCCGTCACGTCCTCCAGCACCACGATCGCGTCCCGCGCGCCGCCCTGCTCGGGTGTGCCGACGCTGGAGGCGAGCAGGCTCAGGTTCCCGCCGGTCAGCCTGCCCCGCGCGGTGCCCGCGACCAGCGCCTCGGTGCCGGGCAGCGTCACCGGTCCCGGCTCGAACAGGGCTTGGCGCAAGCCAGCACCGCCGGCGTGGTCCCAGTAGTCACCTGCGGGCATCGGCGAGAACAACGTCGGCAGGCCCAGGTGCTGGTGGATCGCCGCGTGCAGCGCCGTCACGTCGCTCGACCCGGCGAACACTTTCGCCCCGGCGCGGCGCAGTGCGGGCCAGTCGAGCAGGTCCAGCATCCGCTGTGTGCCGTAGCCGCCGCGCGCCGCGAGCACCGCGTCCACTTCCGGGTCCAGCCACGCCTCGGTGAACAGTTCCGCCCGCGCCGCGTCGGTGTCGGCCAGGTAGGAGGCGTGCCGCGAACCCGGCTTGACGAGGTTGCGCACCCGCAGCCCCCACGAGCCGAGCACGGCCAACGCCCGCTCCAGCCGCTCCGGTGCGACCGGCCCGGCGGGCGCGACCAGGGCGACGGTCTTCACGAGCGCAGCTCCAGCTTCGGCACCCCGGGCGTGGCGAAGCCGAACACCTGCCCGTAGAACGACAGCTCGGCCTCCAGCGCGGCGATCATGGTCTCGGCGCGCCGGAACCCGTGCTGCTCGCCCTCGAAGGTCAGGTAGGCGTGCGGGATGCCGCTGCCGGAGAGCGCGGCGACGAACCGGTCGGCCTGCTCGGGCGGGCAGATCTGGTCGTCGAGCCCCTGCAGGAGCAGCACCGGCCCGGCCAGCTGAGCGGCGTGCCGCAGCGGCGACCGCTCCACGTAGCGCTTCCGCGTCTGCGGCAGCGGCCCGACGAGTCCGAGCACGTACTGCGACTCGAAGTCGTGGGTCTCGCCGCCGTCGCCGGTCCACTCGGCCAGGTCGAGGATCGGGTACTTGATCGTCGCCGCGCGGTAGGTGGTCACGCTCGTCATGGACGCCGCCGAGGTGTAGCCGCCCGCGCTGCCGCCGCGGATCGCGAGCCGCGCCGGGTCGGCGGCGCCTTCGGCCGCGAGCGCTTCGGCGACGGAGGCGCAGTCCCGCACGTCGACCACGCCCCACTGTTCCCGCAGCCGTTCCCGGTAGGCGCGTCCGTAGCCGACCGAGCCGCCGTAGTTGACCGCGACGATCCCGATGCCGCGGCTGGTGAAGTAGGCGAAGTCCAGGTCGAGGTCGCCGGACACGCGGCCGGTGGGGCCGCCGTGCACGTGCACCAGGTAGGGCGGGCGCTCGCCGCCGGGCCCGGTGAATCCGGGGTTGGTCGGCGGGTAGACGTAGGCCGGGATCTCGACGCCGTCCGGGCCGGGGAACATCCGCTCCTGCGGCACCGGCAGGTACTCCGCGGGCGGCAGCGGGTGCGCGGGCGGGGTCAGCTCGGTCACCGCGCCGCTGCCGAGGTCGACGTGCACGACGGCGCTCTCGTGGCGCGGTCCGGCGGCGATGCCCGCGACCCCGGTCCCGTGCCGCGCCAGGGTCGCCGCCCAGCTCGTCAGGTGCTCGGCGACGGGCGTGACCGTTCCGCTGTTCTCGTCGAGCACGGCCAGGCGACCGGAGTCGAGCACGGCGTGCCTGCCGCCGCCCAGCGGCACGAACCAGTTCGACCCGATCTTCCACAGCGGCCCGCCCAGCTCCCGCCGCACCGGCGCGAGGTTGACGACCGCGCCGTCCAGCCCGATCCGGTGCAGGTTCCACCAGCCGTCCGGGTCCATCAGCGCCAGCAGCGTGCCGTCGCCGGCCCACTCCACCTGGCAGACCGACACGCCGGGCCCGCCGGCGAGCACCCGGTGCGGGCCGAACCCGCCGGGCCGCACCTCGGCCACGCACAGTTCGGTGGAGTCCCACGGCATGTCCGGGTGCTCCCAGCCCAGCCACGCCGCGTGCCGGCCGTCCGGCGACAGTTGCGGCGCGGTCAGGAAGTGGTGGGTCGCCGCCAGCGGCACCACTTCGCCACCGGTGATCGACACCAGGTCGCGGCGGATGTCGGTGCGCCGCGGCCCGGTGCTCGTCTCGCGCACCGCCCACACCACGCCGTCCGGACCTGGCCGGAGGTCGCCGTACCGGATGCCCTGCGGCACGTGCGGCTCCGGTGTGACCGGAACCACCTCGCCGCTGTCCAGGTCCCGCGCGTACACCCGCTGGTCGTCCCAGTGGGTGAAGTAGAGGGTCCGGCCGATCGCCAGCCACGGCCGTCCGCCGTACTCGTGCACGCGGTTGCGGGCGTTCCACGGCGGCGGCAGCATTTCCTCCGCACCGTCCTGACCAGCGCGGACCAGCGTCAGCCTGCCGCCTTCGGCGGGCCGGGCCTCGGCCCACCAGACGGCGTCGCCCACGACGTCGAGCCACTGCGCGCCACCGCCCGCGGCGGCGACGTCGGCGGCAGAGATGGGGGAGGTCCAGGTGCCGTACGGCGCGGTTTCAGCCACCGCCGCACTCTAACTAAGATGCAAGCGGGGGCGGCGGATGCCGATCATGAAACGGTGGCATAGGGTCGGGGGTGCCATGGCTCGTGTAATCCACGTCTTCCGCCAGCCCGACCGGTTCGTCGCAGGGACCGTCGGGGAACCGGGCGACCGCACTTTCTACCTGCAGGCCACCGAGGACGTCCGAACGGTGAGCGTGACGATCGAGAAGCAGCAGGTGCAGGTGCTCGCCGAGCGCCTGTCCTCGCTGCTGGAGGAGATCGTCGCGCGGTTCGGCGCCGAGGTGCCCGAAACCGTGCCCGACGACCTCGTCGACGTGGACCCGCTCGAGGTACCGGTCGAGGAGGAGTTCCGGGTCGGCACGATGGGCCTCGGCTGGGACGCCGAGACCAGCGCGGTCGTGATCGAGCTGCTCGCGATGACCGAGGGCGAGGTCGACGAGACCGTCGTGCTCGACGACACCGAGGAGGGCCCGGACGCGGTGCGCGTGTTCCTCAGCCCCGCCGCGGCGCGGGCGTTCGCCGAGCGCGCCGACCGGGTCGTGCGCGCCGGGCGCAAGCCGTGCCCGCTGTGCGGCGAGCCGCTCGACCCGGAGGGCCACATCTGCCCGCGGCAGAACGGCTACCGGCGCAACACCGACCTGGCCGACGAGAGCTAGACGTGGCCCCACCGGTCGGTCCAGCCGATCCGCACGCCAGGGAGTTGCTCACGCGCGGCCGCCTGACCGTCGAAGGCCGCCTGGTCGACGCCTCGAACGTCACGCTGTTCTGCTCGGTCGAGCTGGACGGGCGCTCCGCGCAGGCGGTGTACAAGCCGGTGTCCGGCGAGCGGCCGCTGTGGGACTTCCCGGACGGCACGCTCGCCGGGCGCGAGGTCGCCACCGCCCTGCTGTCCGAGGCCGCCGGCCTGGGCCGGGTGCCGCCGACGGTGCTGCGCGACGGACCGTTCGGCGAGGGCATGGTGCAGCTGTGGGTGGAGACCGGCGACGAGGAGCTGATCGACGTCCGGTCGCCGAAGGACGTGCCGGACGACTGGCGCATCGTGCTGCACGCCCACGACCGGGCCGGTGAGCCCGCGGTGCTCGCGCACGCCGACCACCCGGGCATGCGGGACCTGGCGGTCCTGGACATCATCGCCAACAACACCGACCGCAAGGGCGGGCACGTGCTGGTCGGCACCGACGGCACGGTGTACGGCGTCGACCACGGCATCTGCCTGCACGCCGAGCCGAAGCTGCGCACGGTGCTGTGGGGCTGGGTGGGCGACCCGCTGCCGGCCGAGACGCTGGAGAAGCTGCGCGCGCTGCCGGAGAAGATCCGCGGCGACCTGGGCGAGCAGCTCGCGCCGCACCTGACGAAGCTGGAGATCAGCGCCATCGCCGAGCGCGCGGAGATGCTGGTGGCCACCGGCGTGTTCCCCGAACCCGGCGACGACTGGCGCGCCATCCCCTGGCCGTTGTTCTGACCCATGAGGTGGGTCGACGTGCGCCGGCCGTGCCCGCGCCGCGGTGGCTCTCCGGGCGTGTCGCCACGTCGAAAACCTCGGTGCCGCATCCGAGAAGGCACTCCCACACTGATCCACCAATCCGGTGGCCGCCCTCACCCGAACTCGTGACGGACCGGGGCGTGAGCTTTCGCCGTGCCCGGTGTCTGACCTAGTGAATCGGGTGCGAACACGGGGAGGCTGCGCATGGGCGGGATGCGGTGACGGCCGGGACCGGCCTCGGCGAAGTCCTGGACGACGCGACGCTGGTCGCGCGGGCCAGGGACGGCGACGTGCGCGCCTACGAGCAGCTGGTGCGCCGCTACCAGGGCCCGATGTACCGGCTCGCGCTGCGGATGCTCACCGCCGCCGGTGACGCCGAAGACGTGGTCCAGGAGGTGTTCCTGACCGTGTGGCGCCGCCTGGAGCAGCTCCAGGACGACGGCGCCTTCGTCGGCTGGCTGTACCGGTCGACCACGAACCGCTGCCTCAACGTGATCCGCGCCCGCCGCCCGGTCACCGACGTCGACCCGGACGACACCGAAACCCCGCGCGGCGACGCCCGGCCCGAACGCGCCGCCGAGGTGAGCGCCCAGATGGCGGCCCTGACCACGGCGCTGGCCGGGCTGACCCCGGAGCAGCGGGCCTGCTGGCTGCTGCGCGAGGTGCACGGCCGGTCCTACGAGGAGATCGCGGAGGCCGTGTCGGCCTCGCCCACCGCGGTCCGCGGGCGCATCGCGCGGGCCCGCGCGCAACTGGCGGAGGTGATGCGGCCATGGCGCTAGACCAGACCACCCACGACCTGCCCTGCGGCCGGGCGCTGGAGGACGTGTGGGACCGCCTCGACGCGGTCACCGAGCACGACCTGACCTGTTCGCACTGCTCGACCGCGCGCGGCAGCCTCCTCGCGCTGCGGGACGCGACCCGTGAGCTGGCGGCCGACGAGACCCAGCCGCCGCTGGACCTGACCGGCAAGATCATGGCCGCGGTGCGCGCCGACGTGCGCCGCCACCGCGGCATGGTGCCGCTGTCCGCGCCGGAGCCCGGCACGCTCGAGGTGAGCGAGCAGGCGGTCGCCGCCGTGCTGCGGTTCACCGCCGACGAGACGGACGGCATCCGCGCCCGCCGCTGCCGGGTGCTCACCAGCGGCATCACCGACGGGCAGACCCTGATCGAGGCCGAACTGTCGGTGGCCGCCGCCTACCGCGACGACCTCGCCGACGTGCTGGCGCGCCTGCGGGATCGCCTCACGGCGGCTTGCTCGTCCGCGATCGGGGTCCGGCTGGTGCGGCTGGACCTGACGGTCGACGACCTCTACGACCGCTGAGGGGGGAACCGGTGCACGTCGAGTGGCACGTCGAGGACGCCGTGGTGGCGTCGGTGGCCGCGGCCGCCGCCAGGGCGGTGCCGGGTGTGGCCCGGCTCGAACCGGGGATGGCCGGGCTGGTGCGCGGCTGGGGCCGGTCCCGGTGGCAGCAGGTCAAGGGGCTCACCCCGGCGCCCGCGGACGGTGTCGGCGTGCGGCGCGCCGGGGACGACGTGGAGGTGTGGGTCGGCATCGCCACCCGCGCCGGCGCGCAGGCCGCCGCGGTCGCCAGGGCTGTGCAGCGCGAGGTGCGCGCCCGGCTGGTCCGGGACACCGGCGTCGAACCCGGCCGGGTGTCGGTGACCGTGCTGGACGTCGTCCGATGACCGCCCGCGCCGAGCACGTCGAGGCGATCCTGACCGCCTTGTCCGAAGTGGACGGCTTGCGCCCGGCCGCGCCCGCGGTGCGGCCGGTGGCGTCGTGGAACCCGGCCGCACTGGCGGTCGACCTGACACCAGAGGTGGTGCGCGTGCGCCTGGTCGCCACGGCGCTGCCGCTGCCACCACGGCTGCGGCTGGCCGGGGACGCGGTCGCGAAGGCGCTGGTGGGAAGCGCTTACGCGGACGCGGCCATCCGGCTCGTGGTGACCGATGTGGACGGATCCGCGTTCGGCGCGTGAGGTTCGCGCGCCGGCGGTGTCGAAGAAGTGGGAACACCAACCGGAAAGGGGAGAGAAGATGAGCACCGGAACCGAGGAGAAGGCCACCGCGGTGAGCAAGCCGGCGACGAGTTCGCTGGTGACCAGCCAGGGCACCACGACGATCGCGAGCACGGTGGTGCAGAAGATCGCCGGGCTGGCCGCGCGGGAGATCCCGGGCGTGTACGACCTGGGCGGCGGCGCGGCGCGGGCGTTCAACGCGCTGCGCGAGCGCATCCCGGGCGCCAGCGGCAGCGTCGGCCAGGGCGTGTCGGTCGAGGTCGGGGAGAAGCAGGCCGCGGTGGACCTGCAGATCGTGGTCGAGTACGGGGTGTCCATCGCCGACCTGGCGCAGGCGGTGCGGGCCAACGCGATCGGCGCGATCGAGCAGATGACCGGGCTGGAGGTCGTCGAGGTCAACATCACCGTCAACGACGTGCACCTGCCCGACGACGACGAGCCGCAGGGCGGCGCGCCCGCGCGGGTGCAGTGACGTGAACGCCACGATCGCCGGTCTGCTGACCGGGCTCGTCCTCGGCCTGGCCGCCGCGTTCGGCGGGTTCGGCGCGTTCCTGGTCGTCGCCGTGCTGGGCGGGCTGGGCCTGCTGGTCGGCCGGGTGCTCGACGGCAAGCTCGACCTGTCCCAGTTCACCGACCGCGAGCGGAGGTGAGCCGGTGACCGTCGAAGCGCCGGAGCGGCGCGGCACCACGGTCGTGGCCGACCGGGCGGTGCAGCGCATCGCGGAACAGGTGATCACGGGGCTGGACGGGGTCGGGGGCGCGGCCCGCCGGGTGCTCGGCCTCGCGGTGGGCAGCGGTGATCCGGAGCAGCCCGCCAACGTCACCGCCCGCGTGCGGGACGGCCGGGTCAGCCTGGCCGTCGAGCTGTCGGTCGGCTACCCGGCGCCGGTCGCCCGCACTACGCGAGCGGCGCGGGAACGATTGGTGCGGGAGGTCGGCGAGCTGACCGGGCTGGTGGTGGAGCGGGTGGACATCACGGTGACCGCGCTGCACAGCGACCGGTCGCGGGAGAGGAGCCTGGCATGATCCGCCGGTCCCGGCGCAGCCTCCTGGCCTCGGTGGTGGCGCTGGCCGGGGTGGTCGCGTGCGCGCTGGTGGCGACCAGCGCGGTGCAGCTTCTGCTGGGCGAGCGGCCGGTGCTGGACTACGACGCCGTCGCGGCGCGGCTGCACGCCACGCGCTGGGAAGCGCTTCCCGTGGCGATCGGCGGCGGCGTGCTCGCCGCGCTGGGCCTGCTGGTGCTGCTGGCGGCGGTGCTGCCCGGCCGCGCGCTCGTACTGCCCCTGTCGGGGGGAAGCAGTGCGCCGGTCAAGGCCGGGGCGAGCCGCCGCAGCATCACCGGCAGCCTGCGCTCGGCGGCCGAGTCCGCCGACGGGGTGGAGTCGGCGAAGGTGCGGCTGCGGCGGCGCAGCGTCACCGCGAAGGTGCGGGGCAGCCGGCTGGCCGCCGACGACGTGGCGAGCCAGGTGCGGCAGGCGGTCGAGGACCAGCTGGACCGCATCGGCCCGGCGCGGCGGCCGCGGGTGAAGGTGCACGTGCGGAGGACGCCATGACCAGCCTGAACCGTCCTGCCCGGCTCAACCGCACGCTGCTCGCGCTGATCGGGCTCGCCCTGCTCGCCGCGGGCGGGTTCGCGCTGGCCACGTCGCTCGGCTGGCTGGCCGTCCTGGACCGGACCGCGCCGCTGGCGCCCGGGGACGACCGGCCGCCGACGTGGGTGTTGTACGTGACCGTGGTGGTGGCCGTCGCGCTGGGGCTGCTGTTCCTGCGGTGGCTGGCCGCGCAGGCGATGCGGCGGCCGAAAACGCGGACCTGGCGGCTGGAGGACGATCCGTCCCACGGCGTCACGAAGCTGTCCGCGGACGCGGCGGTCGCGCCGTTCGAGTCGGAGATCGCGGCCTACCCGCAGGTGCGCTCGGCGGACGCGACGCTGTCCGGCCCGCAGGACCGGCCGACGCTGCTGGTGACGGTGACCGCCGAACCGGGCACGGACCTGACCGCCCTGCGGGAGCACATCGTCGACGACGGCGTGGCCCGGCTGAAGCACGCGCTGGACCTGGCGGAGCTGCCGTCGGTGATCGAGTTCCGCATCGCCGCGGAGGCGGCCGTCCGGGTGATCTAGGTTCCGCCAGCGGCTGAGCCGCCCGCGGTGGGCCGTCGCACCGACACCGCCGCGCGAGCCGCTTCCCCGACGAGTCCTAGACCGTCGCCGCGGTCCGCTGCTCGTCGTAGGCGCGGCGGGCCGCGGCGATCGCGCCCCGGTGTTTCTCCGCCCAGGACGTCAGCCCGACCAGCGTCTGGTGCAGCTCGCGCGCCATGTCGGTGAGCGTGTACTCCACGCGCGGCGGCACCGTCGGGTACACGGTCCGCACCAGCAGGCCGTCGCGCTCCAGTTTGCGCAGCGTCAGCGTCAGCATGCGGCGGCTGATGCCCTCCACCTCGCGCTCCAGCTCGGTGAAGCGGACCGGGCCGTGCGCGGCGGTGACCAGGATGCCGATCGCCCACTTGCCGGCGACGTGGTCGAGCACCTCGACGATGGGGCAAGCCTCGGTGACCGGGGAAGCGGTGTCAGCAGCCATACCTCGATGGTTCCATGCCGGCCCCTCAGTTACCACCCGTGTCCCGTGGCGCGCGTGAGCTGCCTCACAGGGCCACCGGCGGGACCAGGAGTGGTACATCGATGTGCCTCTGGCACAGGGAACTGCCTTCTTCCCGGCACGGTTACGGGCTCACATCATGGCCCCAGTTACAAATCGTGCCCTCTTGGAGGTCAAGGCCATGTCCCTCGATCAGCCGGCAGCACGCTCGCGGTGGCTCGCGCTCGCCGTGCTGTCCGCGCAGACGCTCATGATCGTGCTCGACCAGACGATCGTGAACGTCGCCCTGCCCGCGATCCGCGACGACCTCGGCTTCACGCCGTCGAACCTGTCCTGGGTCGTCAACGCCTACCTGATCCCGTTCGGCGGGCTGCTGCTGCTCGCCGGCCGCCTCGGCGACCTGGCAGGCCGCCGGCACGTCTTCCTCGCCGGGATGGCCGTGTTCACGCTGGCCTCGCTGCTCGCCGGGCTCGCCTGGAACCCGGAAACCCTGATGGCCGCGCGGTTCCTGCAGGGCGCGGGCGGCGCCGCCTCGACCGCGGTCGCGCTCGGCATGGTCGTCCGGCTGTTCCCGGAGCCGGCCGAACGCGCCAAGGCGCTGGGCACGTTCAGCTTCGTGCAGGCCGCGGGCGGCTCGATCGGCAGCATCGCCGGTGGCGTGCTGACCCAGGCGCTGAGCTGGCATTGGATCTTCCTGATCAACCTGCCGATCGGCCTGATCGCCGGCGCGGTCGCGCTGCGGGTGCTGGAGAACGACCGCGGCCTCGGGCTGCGCGCCGGTGCCGACTGGCTCGGCGCGGCGCTGGTGACCGCCGCGCTGATGCTCGGTGTCTACACCGTCGTCGAGGTCGAGTCCCACGGCTGGGCCTCGCCGCACACGATCGGTTTCGGCGCGGTGTCGCTGGTGCTGCTGGCCGCGTTCGGCGTGCGCCAGTCCCGGGCCCGCGACCCGCTGCTGCCGCCGCGGATCTTCGCCTCGCGCGGCCTGACCGGGGCGAACCTGACGATGGCGCTGCTGGTCTCGGCGATGTTCGGGTTCCAGTTCCTCGTCGTGCTGTACCTGCGGCAGGTGCTGGGGCTCAGCGCGCAGGCGACCGGGCTGGCGATGGTGCCGATCGCCGCGACGATCGCGCTGGTGTCGCTGGTCATCTCGCCGCGGCTGTCCACCCGCTTCGGCGACTACCAGGTGCTGCTGGCCGGGCTGGTGCTGATCGGCGGCGGGCTCGCCTGGCTGGCCCAGGTGCGCCCGGACGGCGGCTACGCGACCGACGTGCTCGGGCCGACCGTGGCGATGGGAATCGGGTTCGGCCTGGCCATGCCCGCGCTGATGGGGCTGGGCATGCGGGACGCCGCCGCCGAGGACACCGGTCTCGCCTCCGGGCTGTTCAACACCACGCAGCAGGTGGCGGGCGCGCTGGGGCTGTCGGTGCTGGCGGTGCTCGCCGCGACCCGCACCGAGTCGCTGACCGGGGTGCGACCGGAGGTGGCGCTCACCTCCGGCTACCACCTCGCCTTCTGGGTGGGCACCGGTCTCGTGGCCGCCGCCCTGGCTGTGGCCGCGCTGATGCTGCGCCCCGGCGTGGCGGCGCGACGAACGGGTGAACCCGGCGCTACCGTCCCGGATCGTGCGCTCCCACAGCTATGACGACATCCTCGCCGGCCCGCGCAGACGCAAGATCCCCGAGGTCGTGGCGGAGCGCGGGCTGGTGGTCGAGGAACCGGGAAGCGGTTTCTGCGGCGCGGTGGTCCGGTTCGAGCACGGCAACGTCGTGCTGGAGGACCGCCACGGCAGGCACCGCGTGTTCCCGCTGGAGCCCGCCGGGTTCCTGCTCGAGGGCAAGCCGGTGACGCTGGTACGGCCGAAGGCCGCGCCGCCGTCACCGGCTTCGGCGCGTTCGGCGTCCGGGTCGGTGAAGGTGCAGGGGCTGCGGGCCCGCACCGCGCGCGACTCGCGCATCTGGGTCGAGGGCAAGCACGACGCCGAACTGGTGGAACGCGTGTGGGGGCACGACCTGCGCGTCGAGGGCGTCGTCGTGGAACCGCTCGACGGCGTCGACGTGCTCGCCGAAGCGATCGAGGAGTTCGGCACCGGCCCCGGCAGGCGGCTGGGCGTCCTGGTCGACCACCTGGTGCCGGGCAGCAAGGAATCCCGCCTGGTGGACGCGATCCGCGACGAGCACGTGCTGGTCACCGGCCACCCCTACGTCGACGTGTGGCAGGCGGTGAAACCGTCCGCGGTCGGCATCCGGGCGTGGCCGGCGGTGCCGCGCGGCACGCCGTGGAAGGAGGGCGTGTGCGCGGCACTGGGCTGGGGCGAGACCTACGAAGGCTGGCAGCGGGTGCTGGACTCGGTGAGCAGCTTCCGCGACCTGGAGACGCCGCTGATCGGCGCCGTCGAGCGGCTGATCGACTTCGTGACCGACCCGGAAGGCTGAATCCGGCAGGTCACACGGAGATCACTTCGGGTTGTCCGCTGGTCGCGAGCGGTCACTTTCTGCCACGATGGGCGCATGACACCGGCGCTCGTCTGGCTGATCGTCGCCATCGTCCTGATGGCCGCCGAAGTGCTGTCCGGCGACTTCTTCCTGCTGATGCTCGGCCTCGGCGCGTTGTTCGGGGCCGGCGCGGCGCTGATCACCGGCAACATCGTCGTCGACGCGGTCGTGTTCGCGATCGCGTCCGGCGCGTTGATCTTCCTGGCCCGGCCCGCGCTCAAGCGCCGGTTCCTGACCGGGACGGGTCACCGCACCAACACCGAGGCCCTGATCGGCGCCAGGGCCGTGGTCGTGTCCGTTGTGGACGGCCACTCCGGGCGTGTCAAGCTGGCCGGCGACGTGTGGTCCGCACGGTCCATCGCCGACGGTCAGCGAATCGAACCCGGCACGACCGTGACCGTGGTAGAGATAGCGGGCGCCACGGCCGTGGTGGCGCCCGAGCCGTAACCACAACCCACATATCGGGAGAGCGATCTTGGGAACCGCAGCGATCATTGTTGTCGCGGTCATCGCCCTGTTCGTGATCGTGACGATCGCGAAGGCGATCATGGTGGTCCCGCAGGCCCAGGCCGCGGTGATCGAGCGGCTGGGCAGATTCAAGTCGGTCGCCTCGCCCGGCCTGAACTTCCTGGTGCCGTTCCTGGACAAGGTGCGGGCCCGCATCGACCTGCGCGAGCAGGTCGTGTCGTTCCCGCCGCAGCCGGTGATCACCGAGGACAACCTGACGGTGTCCATCGACACGGTCGTCTACTTCCAGGTGACCGACGCGCGCGCCGCGGTGTACGAGATCTCCAACTACATCGTCGGTGTCGAGCAGCTGACCACCACGACGCTGCGCAACGTGGTCGGCGGCATGACGCTGGAGCAGGCGCTGACCTCCCGCGACCAGATCAACAACCAGCTGCGCGGCGTGCTCGACGACGCCACCGGCCGGTGGGGCATCCGCGTCGCGCGGGTCGAGCTCAAGGCGATCGACCCGCCGCCCTCCATCCAGGACTCGATGGAGAAGCAGATGCGCGCCGACCGGGAGAAGCGCGCGATGATCCTCAACGCCGAAGGTCAGCGGGAAGCGCAGATCAAGACGGCGGAGGGGCAGAAGCAGTCGCAGATCCTCGCCGCGGAGGGCGCCAAGCAGGCCACCATCATGGCGGCCGAGGCGGAGCGGCAGTCGCGGATCCTGCGGGCGCAGGGTGAGCGCGCGGCCCGCTACCTGCAGGCGCAGGGCCAGGCCAAGGCGATCGAGAAGGTGTTCGCCGCGGTGAAGGCCGGCAAGCCGACGCCGGAGGTGCTGGCCTACCAGTACCTGCAGACGCTGCCGCAGATGGCGCAGGGCGACGCGAACAAGGTCTGGCTGGTGCCCAGCGACTACGGCAACGCGCTGCAGCAGTTCGCCCGCGCGTTCGCCAAGCAGGACGCCGACGGCGTGTTCCGGTACGAGCCCGCCGAGACCGACGGCGCCGAGCCGCCGACCCTGGACGACGAAGAGGTCGCCAGCTGGTTCGACACCTCCACCGACCCGCGGATCGCCGAGGCGGTGCGCGAGGCCGAGGCGGTGGCGCGGCAGGAGGTGCCCGGCCCGTTGTCGCACCAGCCGCAGCCGCCTGCCCCGCAGGCGACCAGTGCGCTGCGCGGTAACCCGGTGACCGAGGAGGCGCAGGAGGCGCCGGCCGTGGAGCCCCCGGCCCCCGAGCCGATCTCGCCACCGACCACGCCGCAACCGCAGTTCCCCACGGCGGGCGGACAGCAGGGCCAGCTGCCGACCCGCAGCCCGGGCCAGCACTACGGCAACCCGCCGCGGCCCCAGTACCCGCCGCAGCAGCCGCCACCCGCGCCGCCGCAGCAGTAGTCCCGCTCGGGGGCCGCACCGGAATCCGGTGCGGCCCCTTTCTCTTGCCGCCGACCGCCGAGTTCAAGCTCCGGCGCTTGGCGGGCCGAGGTCCGCCCCAAGCGGACGGATGACACCCTGGAACCATGAGCGAAGAGCCCGCGCCCGTCGCGCAGCGGCGGCGCCTGTTGTGGGGGTCGGTGCTGGCCACCGTGGTGGCACTGGCGATCCTCGTGCCCGGACTGGCCGGCGCGCTGGGCGCCCGGTCGAACTGGCTGCCCTACGGGATCGCCCTCGCCGTGCTCGCCGCGCTCGGCTGGTACCAGTGGGTCAGCGCCGGTAGACCGCGTCGTCGGTGATGTCGGCTCGCGAGCGGTCCTTCAGCAGCGCCACGCAGACGATCGTGACCACCGCCGAGAGCACCACATAGGCCGAGATGGAGTACGGCGTCCCGGTGGTGTGCAGCAGCCAGGTCGCCAGCAGCGGCGCCGGGCCGCCCGCGAACACCGACGCCAGCTGGTAGCCGAGCCCGGCGCCGCCGTAGCGCAGGTGCGTCGGGAAGCTCTCGCCGATCAGCGCGGCCTGCGGACCGTACTGCATGGCGTGCGGGATCATCGACACCACGACGGCGACGAAGATGAGCACCTCGCCGCCGTTCTTCAGCACCGCGAAGTACGGGAACGCCAGCAGCCCGGTCAGCACCGCCCCGGTCAGGTACACCCGTTTCCGCCCGATCCGGTCCGACAGCTGCGAGAACCACAGGATCAGCGCCAGCTCCACCGCCGCGCCGAGCAGGACGGCGTTGAGCACGAACGTCTTCGAGTAGCCGTGCTCGGCGACCACGTACACCAGCACGTAGCTGGTGTAGAGGTAGAACGGCATCTGCTCGCTGAACCGCAGCCCGGCCGAGAGCAGGATCTCCCGCCAGTGGTGCTTGACCGCGTCGGCCACCGGGCTGCGCGACGTCCGCTGCTGCGCCACGACCTTCGCGAACATCGGGGTCTCCAGGATGCGCAGCCGGATCACCAGCCCGACGGCGACGAGCAGCAGACTGGCCAGGAACGGCAGCCGCCAGCCCCACGAGTCGAACGCCTCCTCGGGCAGCAACGCGGACAGCAGGGTCATGCCGCCGGTGCCGAGCACGAGCCCGACCGGCACGCCGATCTGCGCGAAACTGCCCAGCAGCCCTCGCTTGCGCTGGTCGCCCCACTCCATCGCGAGCAGCACCGAGCCGCTCCACTCGCCGCCGATCGCGATGCCCTGGATCAGCCGCAGCGTCACCAGGATCAGCGGCGCCGCGATCCCGATGGTCGCCGCGCCGGGCAGCACCCCGACGACGCCGGAGGCGATGCCCATCATCAGCAGCGTGACGACGAGCGTGGTCTTGCGGCCGATCCGGTCGCCCCAGTAGCCGAAGATCGCCGCGCCCACGGGCCGCGCGGCGAAGCCGACGGCGTAGGTGGCGAAGGATTGCATCGCGCCCGCGTAGCTGGAGGAGGCGGGGAAGAACAGCTGCGGGAAGATCAGCGCCGCGGCCGTGTTGTAGAGGAAGAAGTCGTACCACTCGATGGTCGTGCCGATGGCGCTGGCGAAGGCCGCGCGCCGCACCTGGGTGGTCTTCTGGCTGGTCTGTGCCTGGAGAACGGTGTCCGCTTCGTCGCGTCCGAGAACCATGCCGCCGAGCCTCCTGTGATCGGCTTCACTTCCCGAAGACGATCCCTCACCGGAGTGACGATGTCCAGGGGCAGGCCGGGAATCACCACCTTTCGCCGCGTTCCGGCCGCGCTCCACGGGGCTCTACGATGCGCCGCATGACGGAACCGAAGCCGCTGCGCGCCGACGCCCGCCGCAACCGGGCGCGGGTGCTGGCCGCCGCGGAGACGGTGTTCGCCGCCAAGGGCACCGGCGCGCCGACCGAAGAGGTCGCGCGGGAGGCGGGCGTGGGCATCGGGACCGTGTTCCGGCACTTCCCGACCAAGGAGGCGCTGCTGGAGGCGGTGCTGGCGGACCGGATGCGCCGGTTCGCCGAGGAGGCGCAGTCGTTCGCGGCCGCGAGCGATCCGGAGAGCGCTTTCTTCGTGTTCCTCGCGCGCTGGGCGGACGTGTCCGCCGCCAAGAACGCCTACACCGACGCGCTGGCCGCCGCCGGCGCCGAGGTGCCCCGGCTCGCCGCCGAGGTCGGTGCGAAGGTGCGGGACGCGCTGGGCGCGTTGCTGTCGCGGGCGCAGCAGGCGGGCGCGGTGCGCGAGGACGTCGGGGTCGCCGAGCTGATCGCGTTGATGGTCGGCGCCTCGCGCGCCGCGGAGTACGCCGGCGACGACGCCGGGCTGCGCGCCCGCACGCTGGGGATCGTCTTCGACGGGCTGCGTCCCCGCTGATCAGTCCAGCGGCAGCAGCACCGGTCGTTTCGCGGACAGGGTGTCGCCGGAGGACTCACCACGCAGGCGGCGGCCGATCCAGGGCAGCACGTGTTCCCGTCCCCACTGCAGGTTCTCCGCGCGCTGCCGCCGCCGGTCGACCAGCTCACGCGGCCCGAGCGCGGCGGGGGAGAGGCCGTGCGGGCGGCCGAGCACGTCGAGCACGGCGATCGCGACCTCGTTGTGGCCCAGCGCGTTGAGGTGGAGCCGGTCGGCCGACCACAGGCGCCGGTCGCGCAGCTGCCGCATGCCCCACATGTCCACCACGAGCGCGCCGTGCCGGGCGGCGATCACGCGAGTGTGCTCGTTGTAGATCGCGGTGCGGCCGCGCAGCTTCCGGAACACCGGGTCCTCGGCGCCGTCCACGCCGGTGAACAGCAGCACGGTGGCGCCGGTCTTGGCGAGCCGCTCGACGGCGTTCTCGAACCGTGCGGCGAGCGCGTCGATGTCGGCCTTGGGGCGCAGCAGGTCGTTGCCGCCCGCGTAGATCGACACCAGGTCCGGCTGCAGCGCCAGTGCCGGTTCGAGCTGCCCGGCAAGCACCTGGTCGAGCAGCCGTCCGCGGATCGCGAGGTTGGCGTAGCGGAACCCGGGGTCGGCTGCCGCCAGCTGCTCGGCGACCCGGTCGGCCCAGCCTCGCACGCCGTTCGGGCGCGCGGGGTCTTCGTCGCCGACGCCCTCGGTGAAGGAGTCGCCGAGGGCCACGAAACGCTTGTACATGCTCAGCACTTTAGGCGACCGTCCCGGACGGCCCGAGACCGTGCACCGCGCCGCCCGCGACCGCGCCGAGTTTGTCCGGGTTGGCCACGTTGTGCAGCGTGGTGATGCGGCCCTCGGCGTCGAAGTCGAAGGTGACCGTGGCCAGCACGCGGTCCGGGCCGCGGAAGACGAGCCCGGGGCCGCCGTTGATCTCGGTCAGTTCCGTGACCACGTCCGCGGGCGCGACGCCCTGGTAGGTGACGGTGCCGATGGCGGCGAACCAGCCTGCCACCGTCTCCGCGCCGACGACCGGGCGCAGGGCCTGGCGGACCTTGCCGCCGCCGTCGGTCCACAGCGTGACGTCCGGGGACAGCAGTTCCATCAGGGTGTTGACGTCACCGCCGGTCGCGGCGGCGAGGAACCGCTCGGTGACCGCGCGCTGCTTCGCGCGGTCGGCCGGGAACCGCGGGCGGCGGGCGCGCACGTGCTCGCGCGCCCGGTGCGCGGCCTGCCGCACCGCCGCTTCCGACCGGTCCACCGCCTCGGCGATCTCGGCGTGGCTGAACCCGAACACGTCCTTGAGCACGAACACCGCGCGTTCGAGCGGGCTCAGCGTTTCCAGCACCACCAGCATCGCCGTGGACACCGAGTCCGCGCCGGTGACCGCGTCCGCGCTGTCACCGGTGGTGAGGATCGGCTCCGGCAGCCACGGGCCGACGTAGGTCTCCCGCTGGTGCCGGGCCGAGCGCAGCCGTTCCAGCGCCAGGTTGGACACGATGCGCGCCAGGTAGGCCTTCGGGTCGGCGACCTGGGAGCGGTCCGCGGCCGACCACTTGATCCACGCGTCCTGCACGACGTCCTCGGCGTCGGCGGCGCTGCCGAGGACCCGGTAGGCCACCGCGAACAGCAGGTTGCGGTGCTGGTGGAACGCCTCGGTCACCGCACGCCCCGGGTGAAGCGGCCGCCGCGGGGCCAGAACGCACCCGAGGCGGGCATCTTCTTCATGCGCAGGTACGTCGGCCAGGGCGAGGCGGTCACCGCTTCTTTGTACCGGGCGGCCGGCCCGCCGGTCAGGCAGATCCGCCGCGGGCTGTCGTCGGGGTGGGTGAACTGCACGACCGCGTCGTGGCGGCCCAGGCTGACCGGGGTGTGGTAGTAGCCGAAGCGGAACGGCTTGGGCTCCTTGCCCGCCAGGGCGCGCAGGATCGACACCGCGGCGTGCACGCCGGTCGGCATCCCGCTCTGGCAGGTGCCGTGCAGGACGCCGTAGCCCTGGCTGATGGCGGCCGCGTCACCGACCGCGTGGACGTTCGGGTGCGAGACCGACCGCAGGGTCGCGTCGGTGATCACGCGGCCGCGGTCGTCGACGGCCAGCCCGGCGGCGGCCGCGAGCGGCGCGGCGCGGGTGCCGCTGGTCCACAGGACGACGTCGGCGGGGATCGTCTCGCCGCCGGCCAGTTCGACGGCGTCCGGGAGCACCTTGGTCACCTCCGCGCCAGTGCGCACCTCGACGCCCAGCCGCCCGAGCGCGGCCTGGAGGTGGGCCCGGGCCTTGCGGTTCATCGCCGCGCCCGGCTCGCGCCGGCCCAGCAGGACGACCCGCAGCCGCGGGTGCTGCTCGGCGATCTCCGCGGCCGACTCGACACCGGTGAGCCCGTTGCCCGTGACCACGACCGTGCCCTGCTCCAGGCGCGCCAGCCGGCCGGCCAGCACTTCGGCGTCCTCCGGGCTGTTCAGGGTGTGCGCGTGCTCCTCGACGCCGGGCACGATGACGGTGTCGGCCACGCCGCCGAGGGCGTACACCAGCGTGTCGTAGTGCAGCACCCGGTCGTCGACGCGCACGGTCCTGGTGCCCGGGTCGAGCGCGGTGACCCAGCCCCGCACGAACCGCGCGCCCGTGCCGTCCAGGAGTTCCGGGATGCTCAGCTCGGCGACCTGCTGCCCGGTTGCGGTCAGGTGCAGCCGCAGCCGCTCGGTGAACGTCTCGTGCGCGTTCACCAGGGTCACCTCGACGTCGTCGCGGCCCTTCGTGCGTGCCGCGAGCTGGATCGCCGCGGCCGTGCCCGCGTACCCCGCGCCCAGCACCAGAACCTTGTGGGTGGTCATCGTTGTCGCCTCCTCATCGGCTGTTGACGACCACGAGATGGGAGGTGCCGGCCCGTTCGTGACATGGCGGGGTGTGACGCGCGACACCTATGTGGCGCGGGCCCGGTGTTCGGCGACGTGGACCCGGGTCGCGCAGCGAGTGGAGCAGAACCGGCGGCGGCCGTTGCGGGAGGTGTCGACGAAGACGACGTCGCAGCCCTCGCGGGCGCAGGCGCCGATCCGCCCGGCGTCCTCGCACAGCAGGTGGGCCAGGCCGCCCGCGGTGAAGGCCCGGATCCGGCGGGCCAGGGTGTCGTCCTCGCCCGCGTAGTGCAGATGCGCGGGCAGGCCGTCGTGGCGGGAGATGAACGGACGGCACGCGGTTTCCGCGAGCAGCTCGTTGACCAGGTCGATCCGGGTGTCCGGGTCGGGTTCGGCGAACACCGCGCGGATCCGGCGTCCCCACGCCCGAGCCTGGGCCGCTTCGGCTTCGGTGAGCCGGGTCAGCGACATGCCCGCCTCGCGCATCATCCGCAGGAGCTCGGGCGCGGTGGCGTCGGGCATGTTGACCAGCCCCGCCGCGACCTGCGCGGCCGGCCCGCCGTAAGGGTTGAAGTGCACTGACCCATTACAGCACGCTGGGGTCATGACCGACGAACGTTGCCCCCGCTGCCAGTGGCCGCTGTCCGAACTCCTCCGCGCCGGGTCGAGCCACCCGGTGTCCGCCGGCCGCCTCGACTACCGCCGTTGCGTGTGCGGGACCTGGCTGCTCCTCGTCAACGGCGCTCTCGCCGGCGCCACGCGGGGGCCTAGGATCGGCGCATGACGCGTGCGCTCGTGCTCGGTGGTGGCGGTGTGGCCGGAATCGCGTGGCAAACCGGTCTGTTGCACGGTTTGTCGGAGTCCGGAGTGGACGTTCTCGGCGCGGACCGGTTCATCGGCACCTCCGCCGGATCGACGGTGGCGGCGCAGATCACCAGCGGCAGGGCGCTGGCGGAGTTGTTCCGGCGGCAGGTGGATCCGGCGCTGCAGTCACCGGAGATCCCGGCCGACGTCGACGCCGAGACGATCGCGGAGATGTTCGGCGCGGCCGTGAGCGGCGCGACCGACGCGAAGGACGCGCGGCGGCGGATCGGCGAGCTGGCCCTGGCTGCGCGCACGGTGGCGGAGGCCGACCGGCTGAAGGTGATCGAGGCGCGCCTGCCGGTCCACGACTGGCCCGCGGCGGCCCTGCACATCGTGGCGGTGGACGCCGCGACCGGCGACGACCGGGTGTTCACCGCGGAGTCCGGGGTGTCGCTGGTGGACGCGGTCGCGGCCAGCTGCGCGGTGCCGGGCACGTGGCCGCCGGTCACGATCGACGGCCGCCGCTACATCGACGGCGGGGTGCGGTCGATGGAGAACGCCGACCTCGCCGCCGGCTGCGACCGGGTGCTCGTGCTGCGGGTGACCGAGGTGCCCGGCAACACCGACCTGGACGACCAGGTGGCGGCGCTGCGGCGGGACGGCGCGGCGGTGCTGGTGGTCGCCCCGGACGCGGCGGCGGCCGAGGCGATCGGGCCGAACCTGCTGGACCCGACGGTCCGCGAAGCAGCGGCGCGCGCCGGGTTCGACCAGGCCGCGCGGGCGGTCGCCGAGGTCAGCGCCGTCTGGGGTTAGGGCCGTCTGGGGTTAGGGCCGTCTGGGGTTAGGGCGTGTCTGGCGAGGTCTTTGTCCAGGTGATGACGTCGTGAATGAGGCTGGCCGCGCGGTGGGGGCGGCGGGTGGCCGGGTCGGTCCGGCGCCCGCGATCCCCGTGCGGACGCCGGACCACGACGCCCTCAGGGGCGCCCGGCGTGCGGGACGTCGACGCGGAAGGCGAGCAGGCTCGCTTCCCGCGCGTCCTTGCGGGCGTGCTCGTTGAAGTCCGGCGCCGCGCACGCGAACAGGGTGCGGCCGTCGGCGCCGCCGAGCATGCAGGCGAACACCCCGGTGCCCGGCTGGATCTCGTCGGCGATCTCGCCGCCCTCGCGGACGCGCAGCAGCCTGCCGCCGATGCCATCGGCCACCCACAGGGCGCCTTCCGCGTCCAGGCAGCAGCCATCCGGCGCGACGGCGATCTGCGGAAGCGCTTTCTCCAACTCGCGCTCGGTGAGCGGTTCGCCGAACTTCGCCCACACCCGGCGGTTGGTCAGGGACCCGTCGGCGGCGATGTCGAAGGCGGTCACCCGGTTGCCGAAGGTCTCGTCGACCAGCAGCACCCCGTCGTCGGTGATGACGCTGCCGTTGGGGAACCACAGGTCCTCGGCGACGACGGTGACGCTGCCGTCGGGGTCGACGCGCAGCAGGTTCGCCGGCGCCACCGGTGCGCCGTTCATCAGGTCGAACCCGAAGTTGCCGACATAGGCGCGCCCCTGGGCGTCGACGACCATGTCGTTGGGGTGCCCGGTCACGTGGGCCGACAGGTCGGCGTGCGTGACCAGGGTGCCGTCCGGCTCGCGGCGGAGCAGGCGAGCGTCGCGCATCGAGACGACGAGCAGGCGGCCGTCGGGCAGCCAGCCCAGCCCGGAGGGCTGACCGGGCACCTCGGCCTCGACCCGCAGATCGCTGCCGTCCTCGAGGCTGGACTGCACGAGGTGGGTGTAGAAGTCGGCGAACCAGATGCGGTCCTCGTGCCAGCGCGGGCATTCGAGGTAGGAGAACCCGGTCAGAACTGAGGTGTGCACGGGGGGTAGTCAGTCACGACGCGGGCACGGTGTCAAGTCAGGCGTCGCGCACCAGCCGGAGGTGGCGCTGTTCGGCGCGTTCCGACGGCTCGGCCGTGGTTCCCCCGGTGAGGTCGGCGAGCATCTGCGTGGTTTGCCGGCGCCGGCTGCGGCGCACGTAGATCAGGGTGGTGGCAACGCTTTCATGCCCGGCGAGGTCGGCCAGGTCCTCGACCGAGACACCCTTCTCGTAGCCGAGGGTCAGCACGGTGTGCCGCAGCGAGTGCGGGACGACGTCGTCGGGCTGGTCCAAACCTGCGCCGCGCGCGGTCTCCCGCAGGAGGTTGCCGAGGTCGCGCGAGGTCAGGGGCGTGCCGGTGCGGGTGGCGAACAACCAACCGGACAGCTCGGCGACCGGCTTGCCTTCACGTGCGGCGCGGGCGGCCAGGTAGTCGCCGAGGGCGGCGTCGGCGCGGCCGAGGATGTCGGCGGTCTTGCGGTGCCCGCCCTTGTTGACGTAGCGCAGGATCCGGTGGCCGTGGTCGACGCCGAGGTCGCCGTCCGGGCCGCAGCGGGCGTGCAGGATCGCGCCGGACCGCACCGCGGTGGTGGCCATGATCTCCAGGATGGCGAGGTTGCGCAGCGCGGCTTCGGTGCCGAGCTGGGCGGCGCGGTCCCGGGCGTGGCGGAGGAGGGCGAGGAGTTCCTCGTAGGTGAGGGCGCGGGTCTGGGACTCCTGGTCGCGCTTGTGGCGGGGGACCAGCCGCGCCGGGTTGTCGTCGTGGACGCGGTTGTCGATCAGCTCGGTGTACCACGAGCTGACGGCGGCCAGGCGGGTGTTGTGGGTGACCGGGCTGCCGGGGTCGAGCAGGGCGATCCAGTCCCGCACGTCGGCGAGCCGGGCGGCCAGCGGGTCGACGCGGTGCCAGTCGCAGTAGGACAGCCACAACCCGAGGCCGCGCCAGTAGGAACGGCGGGTCTGGTGGCTCTTCATCGCCAGCAGCCAGGCGTGGGTGATCGCCCGCGGGCCGTGCCGGTCCGACAGTTTCCCGGGCAGCGCGGGCAGTTCGGCGACCGCCTCGTCGAGCCAGGCGCGCAGCGCGTCGGGAGCCGGCGCGCGGGCCGGCAGCGGGCGCGGCGCGAACGGCGCCAGCTCGATGGTGTCGTCGCCGGTCACGTCCTGGATTCTGCCTCAGGTTCTCCTGATGCTCGCGGGGTATCGGACCGCCGGCCGGAAGCTTCGGAGCCGCGGTAGGCGGCCTACTCCCGAGCCGGGGTCGTTTCGTCACAGTGACGATCGCGGCTTTTTGATGTCCTTCCTCCGCCTGTCCTTCCTCCGCGATAACCGTGATTATCGCGGGTATCCTTTAGTTGTAGTTTACTTAGCTGAACCCTAGGTATCGGTTGCCAAACTCGAACTGATAACCTGCGGTTATGCAGGAGACACCCCCACCGCCGCCTCGCAGGGACGCCACGGGAAGCCGGGAGACCGTGTCCGATCCGGCGCTGTGCCGGTACTGCCGACGGCATCCGCGCAAGCAGCCGGGGCCGCGTGGCGGGCGGCCGGGTGAGTACTGCACGACGGTGTGGGCGGTCGACGAGCGCGGCCGCGAGGTGACGTGCGCGCGGCTGGACGAGGCCGACCAGATCGCGTTCGCCGCCTACGGGCCGGCGATGCCGGGGCTGGACGTCGCCGCGGTCGGCCGGGACGTGAGCCGGGCCCTGGCGGAGATCGCGCCGCTGCAGCAGACCCTCGCCGCGCTGGACGGGCGGCTCGACGCCGAGATCGCCGAGGCCCGTGAGCGGGTCGCGGAAGCCGAAGCCGCCCGCGCGGACGCCGAGGCCAGGGCGGACGCCGCGGAGCAACAGTCCGCCGAGGCAGCGGCCGCGGCCGCGGAAGCAGCCGACCGGGCGGAGGCCGCCGACAAGCGCGCGGCGGAAGCCGAGCAGCGCGCCGCGGCCGACCGGAGCCAGGCCCAGCGCGCGATCGCCGACCGGCTCACCGCCGAGGGCGAGATCCGTCAGTTGCGGGAACGGCTGGACCAGCTCGAAACCGAGCACCGCCAAGCCGCGGAAACGGCGGCCGCCCGCATCGAGGAGCTCACCGCCGCGGCGGCCGCCCGCGCCAGCGAAGCCGAAGCTGCCCACGCGCGCGCCCGGCAACTCGAGACTGACCTGCGTGACCTGGCGACGCAGCACCACGAGGACCTCGAACAGCTCCGCGCCCGTCACGACCGAGCGCTGACCGAGGACCGCGCGAAGCACCGCGAGGACCGCGAGCGCTGGCAGACCGAGCACGACCAGCGAGTGGCGGCGCTACGCGAACAACACGAAGCAGCGTTGAACGCCGCCCGCGAACGCGCCGCCGAGCTGGCCACAGCGGCCGCCCGAGCCGAAACAGCAGCCACCGAAGCCCGCACCGCCGCCACGACGGCCACCCGCACGGCCGACGCCACCGCGGCCCGGCTGTCGGCCCTGCGGGAGGGCGTGCTGGCCGCATTGGCTGATTCGGGAGCCGACTTGCCCGCCCGGTTGCGCACCCTGCTGGCCGACACCGCCCCGGCTGCCACCAGCTAGCGGTACCAGCTCAGGGTCTGTTCGAACGGGGAGCCTTCAGTCGACAGTGCGTGCCCTGCAGCACCGTTGATCAGCTACTGGAGCACGGCCGGCGCCACGCCGGGTTGAGGCGGACGCCCAGTTCCTCCAGCTCGACCGGATGCCCGTCGTCGTTGCGCAGGCCGGCCCGGACCGGGGCTCCGGTTTCGTGGTCGACGTACAGCAGGGGCGGTCCGCCGTCCTGGAGGTGCTTGTCCGCCCACTGCATCAGGCCGATGACCACCGGCAGCAGGTCGCGGCCCATCTCGGTGAGCACGTATTCGTCGCGGGTGCGGCCGCCCGCGTCACGGTAAGGCTGCTTTTCGAGCAGGCCGGCCTCGGTGAGGTGCCGCAGCTGCCGGGCCGCGGCCGTCTCGGTGATGCCGATCCGCTCCGCGAAGGCGCTGAACCGGGTGGTGCCGTAGAAGGCCTCGCGCAGGATGAGCAGCGCCGACTTCGTGCCGACGATCTCCAGGGCCTTGACCAGGGAGCAGTGATCGGTCTTCCACGAGCTGAGATCCGCGAGCGGACCTTCCATCACGGCGGGCATGGGTCACGGCGCGTGCTGTGCCTGGCCGCGTTCATGGCCATGCTCGACGTCTTCGTGGTCAACGTCGCGTTCACCGGCATCGGCGCGAGCTTCGCCGGCTCCTCGCTGGCGGACCGGCACGGCCGCAAGGCGGGCTTCCTCGTCGGGCTGACCGTCTTCACCCTCGCCAGCGTGGGCTGCGCGGTGGCGCCCGGGCTGTGGTGGCTGGTCGCGTTCCGGGTGCTGCAGGCCGCCGGCGCCGCCGCGCTGACCCCGGCCGGCCTGGGACTGCTGCTGACCGCCCTGCCGCCCGACCGGCGCGCGGGCGCGGTGAAGGTGTGGGCCACCACCAGCTCGTTCGCCGCCGCACTCGGCCCGGTCGTCGGCGGGGCGCTGGTGGAGCTGTCCTGGAACTGGGTGTTCCTGATCAACGTGCCGGTCGGCGTCCTGGCCTTCGCCACGGCGATGCGCCTGGTGCCGGAGTCCCGGGACGAGTCGGTCACCCGGCTGCCCGACGTGCCCGGCGCCGTCGTGCTCGCGGTCGCGATCGGCGCGCTCGCGCTCGGGCTGGTGAAGGGTGGCGAATGGGGCTGGACCGGCGCGGCGGCCCTGGGTGCGTTCGGCGTCGCGGTCGCCGGCATCGCACTGCTGGTGGTGCGGGTGCGGCGGCACCCGGCGCCGGTCGTGGAGCCGGCCCTGTTCCGCGTGCCGGCCTTTGTGTGGGCGAATGTCACGGCCCTGGTGTTCTGCCTGGGCGCGGTGATGCTGGCCTGGAACGCCTCGGCGCAGGCCCGGTTCGCCACCGACGTCCTGCCCGGTTGGATCGTGACCGGCGTCGGCATCGGCCTGGCGCTGCCGACCCTTATGGCCGCGGCGACGGCGAGCCTGCCGCCCACCCAGGCCGCGACCGGCAGCGCCGTGGTCAACACTGGCCGCCAGGTGGGGTACGTCCTCGGCGTGGCGGTCCTGGTCGCGGTGCTCGGCACGCTCGACACCCCGCACCCCGGAGCGACGACGGGTTTCGCGGGCGCGTGGTGGTTCATCGCCGGTGCGGCCGGTCTCGGTGCGGTCACCGCGCTCGGCCTCACACCCCGGCGGCGGATGGTTTATAGTCACTGAGACCAATAAGGGGGTTGGATGTACGACAAGCATGCGTACGAGCCCTTCGCGGTGACTGTCGACCTCGCGGTGTTCACGGTGCGCGCGGGGCGGCTGTGGATCCTGCTCGTGGAGCGGGGTGCGGAGCCGTTCGCGGGGTGGTGGGCGCTGCCGGGCGGGTTTCTCAGGCCGGACGAGTCGGCGGAGGCCGCGGCCCGGCGGGAGCTCGCCGAGGAGACCGGGTTCGCCGAGGTCGCGGGGCTCCATCTGGAACAGCTGCGCACCTACAGCGAGCCGGACCGGGACCCGCGGATGCGCGTCGTGTCGGTGGCTTTCGCCGCGCTCGTGCCGGGTGCGCCGGAGCCGACGGGCGGCGGGGACGCGGCGCGCGCCGCCTGGGTGCCGTTCGGTGAGCAGGGTCCGCTGGCCTTCGACCACGACCGCATCCTCACCGACGCCCACGACCGGATCGGCGGGGAACTCGAACGCACCGGCCTGGCCACGGAGTTCTGCGAGCCCGAGTTCACGCTCGGCGAGCTGCGGCGGGTCTACGAGGCGGTGTGGGGGACCGGTCTGGACCCGGCGAACTTCCGGCGCAAGGTGCTTGCCACCCCGGGGTTCGTCACACCCGTGGCAGGCGCGTCCCGGCTGACCGGCGGGCGCGGCAAACCCGCCGCGCTGTACCGGGCCGGTGGCGCCGCCACGCTGCACCCGCCGCTGCTCCGACCGACGGAAGGACGACGTTCATGACCAGGCAACCGGCCACCGGCTCGCTGCTGGGCCTCGCGCTGGGCGACGCGCTCGGTGCGCCGACCGAGTTCCAGGATGTGCCGGCGATCCTCGCCGCGCACGGGCACTGGCGCGAGATGGACCTGCCCGGCCCGGTCGCGTTGATCACCGACGACACGCAGATGGCGCTGGCCGTCGCCCGCGCGGCCATCCTGGGCGAGCTGGAGCCGGAGCGGTTCGAGCCGCCGTTGCGGGCGGAGTTCGTCACCTGGCTGCGCTCGCCCGAGAACAACCGCGCCCCCGGCGCCACCTGCCTGCGGGCCTGCCGCCTGCTGGAGGCCGGTCACCCGTGGCCGGCGGCCAGCCAGATCACCTCGAAGGGCTGCGGGGCGAACATGCGGGTCACGCCGCTGGGCCTGCTGCCCGGGATCGACGGCGAACAGCGCGCGGGCGCCGCCCAGTTGCAGGCGGGCCTCACGCACGGGCACCCCACCGGGCTCGCCGCCGCCGACCTCACCGCGCACACCGTCCACCTGCTGGCCGAGGGCGCCGAACCGGCCGGGCTGCCCGGGGCGTTGCGCGACTACGCCGCCCGGCACCGCGACACCTACCACGAGCGATGGCTGGGCGACCTGTGGACGCGCGCCGGTGACTCCTCGCCGGAGCAGTTCATCGCCCGCGGCTGGGACGAGTGCCTGGCCGCCCTGGACCGCCTGGATGCGGCGGTGCGCGACGCCGACCGGGACACCGACCCGTGCCTGGCCACCGGCGAGGGCTGGGTCGCCGAGGAGGCGCTGGCCACCGGCCTGCTGTGCTTCCTGCTGTTCCCCGGCGACCCGGTGCTCGCGCTGCGGCGCGCCGCCTGCACGTCCGGCGACTCGGACTCGATCGCCGCGCTGGCCGGCGCGTTCGCGGGCGCCCACCACGGCGCCGGCGCCTGGCCGCCGGCGTGGGTCGCGCGGCTGGAGCACCGCGACGAGCTGTTGGCGTTCGGCGCGAAGTGGGACATGGCCTGACCCGTCACGGCACGAGCAGCCATCGGCCGCGCCGGCCGCCGCCGGCCACCTTGTCGTAGGCGACGGCGGCGTCGGTCAGCGGCACGCGGCCGGCGACCCGCAACTCCAGCACCCCGGACGCCGCCAGGTCGAGCAAACGAGCGAGCCGGGCGCCGTCCGGCTGGACGCTCGAGATCGATATCGAGATGTCCCGTTCGGGGCTCGCCGGAGACGCCGAGGGCACGCCGGCGAACGCCCCGCCGTCGCGGAGCGCGGGCAACGCCGCCCGGTGCAGCACGGCGGCGTCGACCACGGCGTCGAACGACGGGCCCGGCACCTGCGTGACCAGCTCGCGCGCCCCGGCCCGCAGCACGAAGGCCCGGTCGGTTTCGCGGGCGAGGCCGGTCACGGTCCAGCCGGCGTGGGCGGCCAGCGCGACGGCATACCCGCCGACGCCCCCGGCGGCGCCGGTCACCAGCAGGCTCCGCCCGTCGGCGGGCCCCAGGCTGTCCACCAGCTCCGCGGCCGTCAGGGCGTTGACCGGCAGGGAGGCGGCGGCGACCGGATCGAGGCTGTCGGGCAGCCGCGCGGCGGCGGACGCGGGCAGGACGGTCTCCGTGGCGTGCGCGCGGACCGGCGCGGCGAAGTCCGGATGCAGCGCGGCGACCGGGTCTCCTGCCGCGAAGGCCGTGTCCGTGGTCTCGGTGACCACGCCGGTCAGCGACATGCCGAGCCCGACGGTGCCGGTCAACCCGAAGATCGCGCGGGCCGGCCCGGCGGCGACGAGGACGTCGACGGGGTCGACCGAGGCGGCGGTGACCCGGACCCGCAGCTCGCCGGGCGCGAGCGCGGGCAGCGTGACCTCTTCGGCGGCCGGCGCGGTGGTGCCGGGCCGGGACACGAGTGCGAGAGTCATGGTGTTCCTTCCCTGGTGTGGACAGCACCACCATCGGGGACCTACTCTCCGTTGGGAAGTAGGCACTGTGAAGTCGGGTAGGCACCCGGAGGTGCGCCATGGAGGTCACCGAGCGGCCCGCGCGGTTCGACGCGTTCGCCGCGAACTGCCCCAGCCGGCGGCTGCTGGACACGATCGGCGACAAGTGGGCGAGCCTGGTGATCGTGGCGCTCGGGCTGACCGGCCGGATGCGGTACTCCGAGCTGTCCGCGCGGATCGCCGGGGTGAGCCAGAAGATGCTGACCCAGACGCTGCGCCACCTCGAGCGGGACGGGCTGGTGAGCCGCACGGTGACCCCGTCGGTGCCGGTGCGGGTCGACTACGAGCTCACGCCGCTGGGCCGGTCGCTGCTCGGCATCATGCGCCACCTCAAGGAGTGGGCCGAGGAACACATGCCCGAGGTGGACCGGGCGCGCGCGGAGTACGACCGGCGGTGACGGCGAAGGACCAGCTCAGCCTGTTCGAGGCGCTGCCGTGGTTCGTCCCGGACGTGCCTGCCCCGTTCGCGGACGAGCGGCGGGCGCACCTGTTCGCCGACGAGCAGCCGTACCTGGGGTACCGGATCGCGCGGTGTGGTGAGCGGCGCCGCATCTGGACGGCGATCGAGCACGTGCCCGGTGGTGCGGACGTGCCGCGTTGCGCGGAGTGCCTCGCGGTGTCCTGATCGTCCGTCCACTGCGGACTAGGGTGCCGGGTGTGGCTGGAACGGCGGTCGAAGCGATCAATCAGGTGACGCGCTACCTGGATCTGGCGGGCGTGTTCGCCTGCGCGATCCTCGGCGGTGCGATCGCCCGCAGCGAGCGGCTGGACCTGTTCGGGTTCCTCGTGGTGGGCAGCGTGTCCGGGCTGGGCGGCGGGGTCATCCGGGACACGCTGCTGCAGCACGGCACACCGGTCGCGCTGACCGATTACGCCTACCTGCCGACCGCGCTGGCCGGCGCGCTGCTGTCGTTCGTGATCTCGATCAGCGAGAACGCGTGGGACAAGTTGTTCACGGCGCTGGACGCGGCGGTGATCGGGTTCTGGGCGGTCACCGGGGCGCAGAAGACGCTGGCCGCCGGGCTGGGCTGGCTGCCGGCGATCCTGCTGGGCACGACGACCGCGGTCGGCGGCGGCGCGCTGCGGGACATCATGCTCCGGCGCGTGCCGGCGGTGTTCGGCGGCAACGCGCTGTACGGCACGGTGGCGGCGGCGGTCGCGGCCACGATGGTCGTGTGCCACTACCTGGGCGCCCCGCTGGTGGGCGTCGTGGCCGGGGTGGTGGGCGCGCTGCTGTTCCGGCTGGCGGCGGTGAAGTTCGGGTGGAACCTGCCCAACGGGCTGGAGTGGCAGCCGCACTCCCGGCTGGCGAGCGCGTGGCGCACCCGCCGGGTGCGGCGCAACCCGCCGGAGGATCAGCAGGGCCGGTAGCGGGCCCGGATGTGGAAGCGCTCGCCCTGCGGTCCGAGGATGCTCAGGAACTCGGCCGGGTGGCCATCGGCGTTGCCGAACCAGTGCGGCAGGTGGGTGTCGAACTCGGCGACCTCCCCGGCGGACAGGACCAGGTCCTGCTCGCCGAGCACGAGGCGGAGCCGTCCGTTGAGGACGTAGAGCCAGTGGTAGCCCTCGTGCGAGCGGGGATCGGGCTCGAGGTCGGACGGCCCGGCGGGCAGGATGTGCTTGACGGCCTGCAGTCCGCCGGGTTTGCGGGTGAGCGGGATGACGGTCATGCCGTGGTGGGTCCTGGGCCGCGGGTAGACGCGCGGGTCGCCGGTGGCCGGCGCGCCGACCAGGTCGTCGAGCGGCACCTGGTAGGCCTTGGCCAGGGGCAGCAGCAGTTTCAGGCCGGGGGTGCGCTGCCCGGATTCCAGGCGGGACAGCGTGCTGACCGGAATGCCGGTGGCCTGCGACAGGGCGGTCAGGGTGGTGCCGCGGCGCCGGCGCAGCTCACGCAGCCGCGGCCCGACGGCGCCGAGCACGGCGTCGAACTCGTCGCTCATGCCCCCACTGTGCTCCCGCTTTTGCGGATTCCGCAAAGAATTTTGTCAATCCGGCGAGTTGCCGGGCACGGTGGGGGCATGGACTGGGATGAGATGTACCGCGGCCGCGAGCGGGTGTTCAGCGGCGAACCCAACGAGGTGCTGGTCACGGAAGTGGCCGATCTGGCGCCGGGGCAGGCGCTGGACGTGGGGTGCGGGGAAGGGGCCGACGCGTTGTGGCTGGCGCGGCGGGGCTGGCACGTCACGGCGATCGACGTCTCCCGTGTGGCGCTGGAACGGGCGGCCGCCGCCGACGACACCGGTCGCGTGGCGTGGGTGCACGCGGACCTGACGGCGATGGCACCGCCGGCGAGCTGCTTCGACCTGGTGTCGGCGCACTACGTCCCGCTGCGCAGGGCGGAACCCGGCGTGCTGCGCGGTCTGCTCGCCGCGGTCGCGCCGGGCGGCACGTTGCTGGTGGCGAGCCACGACCCCGCGGAGCTGACGCCACGCGAGGGTTTCGACCCGGCCGACTACTACCACCCGGCCGACGTCGCGGCGCTCCTCGGTCCGGAGTGGACGGTGCTGGCCGACGAGATCCGGCCGCGCGCCCGGCCCGCCCGGTACACGCGGGACACCGTGCTGCGGGCGCGGCGGGTCACAGGTTGAGCTGCCGCAGGGTGTCGATCACCTCGCGGCGCGCGGCACCGTCGAGTTCGCGGAGCGGGCGGGGCAGGACGCGTTCGCCGGTCAGGCCCAGGTGGGTGGCCGCGGCGGCGACGACCCGGATGCCGCCGTGGCGAGCGAACAGGTCCCACAGCGGCCGCAGGCGCTCCGACTCGGCCGCGTCGCGCATGACGGCCCGCGCGGTGTCCGGGAACAGGCCGCCCAGGACCGAGTACCAGACGTCGCAGCCGGCGGCCAGCCCCTCGGCCGCGACCGCGTCGCCGCTGATGCCGATCGTGACGGTGTCCGGGATGCGGGCGCGCAGGGCGTCCACGCGGGCCTTGGCGTCGGCGGGCACGCCGGGGATCTTGATGGAGCCGACGTTCGGCAGCGCGGCGATGCGGCCGTGCAGTTCGTCGCTGAACTGGAAGTGCGTGGTGCGCGGGTTGTCGTAGACGCACAGCGGCAGCGACAGTTCGCGGGTCACGTCTTCGTAGAGCCCGAACACTTCGTCGTCGGTGAGGGGCTGGTAGCTGACCGGGGCGAGCAGCACCGCGGCCGCGCCCGCGTTCTGGGCGTCCTCGGCCAGCGCGAGGACCTCGCTGGTGGCCGTGGCGCCGATGCCGACCAGCACCGGGGTGCCCGCCGCCGCGTCGACGGCGATCTTCGCCGCTTCGGCGCGTTGTGCGCGGGTCAGGTACGGGTACGAGCCGGTGGAGCCCAGCGCGCCGATCGACTCGACCCCGGCCGCGGCGAGCCGGGCGACGAGCCGCGCGTAGGCGGTGGTGTCGATGCCGGATCCGGTGACCGGGGTGAGCGGGAAGGCGGACAGGCCGGTGAACATGCGTCGTCCTTTCAGGGGCGGGTGGTGGTGAAGATCGCGTGCCCCGGCATGCCGTCGAGCAGGTCGCAGACGGTCGTGATCTGCTCGCGCCGGTGCGAGACGAACGCGTTGCCGTAGGTGGTGAGCAACTCGGTGTCGGAGGGCCGCCAGGCGGGCATGGTCTTCACCCTAGCCAGCGGGGCGAACCCTTTTCCGAGTTCACAGCGCCGCGCGGGCGCGGTCGAGGAACACCCGCGCCGCGGGGCTGGCCGGGCCGGCAGCACGCCACGCGAGGGCCAGGCAGCCCCGCAGCGGCGGGTCGGTGATCGGGATCGGGTGCAGGTCGGGGCGTGCGGTGGCCACCGAGTCCGGCAGGATCGCCACGCCCAGCCCGCGGGCGGCGAGGTCGGCCAGGACCGTGGGGTGACCGGCCTCGAACCCGATCCGCGGGGTGATGCCCCGCGCGGCGCAGGCTTCGTCCAGGCGCGCGCGCAGGCCGGTGCCCGCGGGCAGGCTGATGAGCGGCCGCTCCCGCAGGTCCGCGAGCGGGACCTCGGCCCGCCCGGCCCACTGGTCCTCGAGGCTGACGGCGGCGGTGATGGCCTGGTCGGTGAGGACGAGGACGTCCAGCCCGGGTGGCCGTTCGTCGGTGGCGAGGCTGATGATCGCCGCGTCGAGGCGGCCGTCCCGGATGCCGGCGGCCAGCTCGCCGGAGCGGCCTTCGACGAGCGTGATCTCCACGCCGGGGTGGTCTTCGTGGAAGCTCGCGAGCAGGCCGGGCACGTCGAAGTTGTGCGAGGTGACCATGCCGAAGGCGACCCTGCCCCGGACGAGGCCGCGGAACTCGTCGGCGACCAGCCGCGCCCCGGCGACGGCGGCCAGCGCCGCGCGGGCGTAGGGGAGGACCGCGGCGCCGACCTCGGTGAGCCGGACCGTGCGCCCGGACCGGTCCAGCAGCTCGTGCCCCAGCTCCCGCTCCAACCGCCTGACCTGCGCCGACACGCCGGGCTGGGCGACGTGCACGCGTTCGGCGGCGCGGGTGAAGTTGCCCTCCTCGGCGACCGTCACGAAGTACTCGAGCTGGCGCAGTTCCATAAGCGTTGATTCTAGTTGCGAGACCTACCAGCTCTTGGACTTCTGGCCGAGCTGGGGACAGGCTGGGGTCAGAGGAAAGGAGCGACAAGTGATCGACAAGGCCAGGACACCCGAAGACCTCGCCGTGATGTTCGTGGAGCGGGCCAACGCCCGGGACGCGAAAGCGCTGTCCGAGCTGTACGCGGAGGACGCGGTGCTCGCGTTCCCGCCCGGGTCGCAGACGGTCGGCCGGGACGCGATCCGCGAGGTGCTGGAGCGGCTGGTGGAACAGGGCGGCGAGTTCCAGGTCGAGGAGCCGATGCCGACGGTCTACTACGGCGACCTGGCGTTGTGCTCGACCCGGCCTGCCGACAACACCGGGGGACGGGTGCAGGTCGCGCGGCGGCAGCCGGACGGCACCTGGCTGCGGATCATCGACCGGCCGGAGATCCGCCGCCCGGAATGAGGTTGTCCGCGCAGCGGGCGAGCAGCTCGGCCAGCCGCCGCCGGTCGCCGTCGCCGAGCCCGGCGAGCATCCGGTCCTCGACGCCGGCGACCGCGGCCTCGGCGTCGGCCAGCCGGGCGCGCCCGGTGTCGCTCAGGCGCACGGGACGCACCCGGCCGGAGCCGCCTTCGCCCACGGTGACCAGGCCGGCGCGGCGTAGCCCGGCGAGCACCTCGCCGAGCGACTGCCGGGTGACGAAGCACAGCCGCGCGAGCTCGGCGGAGGAGACCTCCGGGTGGTCGGCCAGCTGGCGCAGCACCGCGTACTGGGCCATCGACAGTCCGGCCGCGCGCAGGCGCTCGTCGCCGGCCTGGCGGAACAGCTGCTGGACCCGCTTGACGAGGTAGCCGGGCCGGGTGGTGACGTCCCCTTGACTCATGTCAGGTACCTTACACATCATGTAAGGGTCCTGACATGAGGAGGAAGCCATGCCCGTCTCCACCATCGACGCCACCGCCGGGGTCACCACGCTGATCAACCAGTTCACCGTGGCGCCCGAGCGCCAGCAGGAGCTCATCGACGTGCTCGACCAGGCGACCGAGCAGGTCATGCGGCACCAGCCGGGGTTCATCGCGGCCAACATCCACGCCGGCCTCGACGGCACCCACGTCGCCAACTACGCGCAGTGGGAGAGCGAGGAGGCGTTCCGCGCGATGCTCGCCAACCCGGAGTGCCAGGAGCACATGCGCGCGGCCGCGCAGATCGGCTCGTTCGAGCCGGTGCTGTACCGCGTCGCCTCCGTGCACCACCGCTGAGGCGGCGCGGTACGGTGATCACACGACCGATCGAGGAGGTGAGACCCGTTTCCGTTCCAGCAACCCGGGTGCTCCCCTCCGGCGACGAGTGAGTCGCGGGCGCCCGTTCCCGGAAAGGCGCTTGTCGTGTCCGTCGATGTCGAAACCGTTCTCGTAAGCCGTCTGCGGGCGGCCGGCTGTGTGTTCGCCGAGGATGAGGCCCGGCTGCTGCTGGAGGCCGCCTCCGGTCCCGAGCTGGACGCCCTGACCGCCCGGCGGGTCGCCGGCGAGCCGCTCGAGCAGGTCCTCGGCTGGGCCGGGTTCCGCGGCCTGCGTATCCACGTCGAGCCGGGCGTGTTCGTGCCCCGGCGCCGCACCGAGCTGCTCGTCGAGGAGGCGGTGCGGCTGGCCCCGCCGCGGCCGGTGGCGGTGGATCTGTGCTGTGGTTCGGGCGCGCTGGGCGCCGCGCTGGCCGCGGAGCTCGACCTCGCCGAGCTGCACGCCGCCGACCTCGACCCGGCGGCGGTGCGGTGCGCGCGCCGCAACGTGCCGGGCGAGGTCCACGAGGGCGATCTGTACGAGGCGTTGCCCGCCGGGCTGCGCGGGCGCGTGGACCTGCTGGTGGTCAACGTGCCGTACGTGCCCACCGACGCGGTCGCGCTGATGCCGCCGGAAGCCCGTCTGCACGAACCGCAGCTCGCCCTCGACGGCGGCGCGGACGGGCTGGACATCGCGCGCCGTGTGGTCGCCGGTGCGCCGGACTGGCTCGCCCCCGGCGGTCACCTGCTGATCGAGACCAGCGAACGGCAGGCCCCCGCGCTCGTGCGGGCGGCCACCGGCGCCGGGCTGACGGCGCGAACCGTGACGTCAGAGGAGCTGGACGCGACCGCGCTCGTGGCCCGCCGTGCCTGACCGGGTCGAACACCGCTACGGACCGGCGGGCATCCGGCTCGTCACCGCGTCCTTCCACAGCCACCACTTCGTCCCGCACGCCCACAGCGAGTACGCGATCGCGGCCGTGGAACGCGGAGTCGAGGCGGTGCGCTACCGCGGCGGCACCGAGCACGCGCCCGCGGGCAGCCTGCTGCTCCTCGACGCCGAGGCCATCCACGCCGGCCGCCCCGCCGTCGCGGAAGGCTGGGACTACCGCGTCTTCTACGTGCCGCCCGAGCTGCTGGCGGAATTGGCCGGGCACCGGCCGCGGTTCACCGCGGTCACCCCGCACGACCCCGCGCTCGCACGACGGCTGGTCCGCCTGCACCGCGCCGCGGCGCCGCTGCCCGCTCTCGAGGAAGCGTTGTCATCGGTGCTGGCGCGGTATTCCGGCACTGCGGTGGCAGAGCCGGCGGAACCCGCGACGGTACGGCGGGTGCGGCGGGCGCTGGCGGACGACCTCCAGCACACGCCGAGTCTCGACGAGCTCGCGGCGCTGGCGGGGATGCCGCGTTTCCGGCTGCTGCGTGCGTTCCGGCGGGCCACGGGCGTGACCCCGCACGGCTACCTGCTGCAGTTGCGCCTGCGGCACGCGCAGCAGTTGCTCGCCGCGGGACACCCGGTCGCGCGGGCGGCCGCGGACAGCGGGTTCCACGACCAGTCACACCTGCACCGGCACTTCCGCCGGGTTTTCGGGGCCACACCGGGCAGTTTCGCGCGCAACGACGTACAAGCCGGGCGGCGGCGCGGCTCGTAGCGTCGCGAGCCATGGACGATCACACGCGACCGGAGTTCTCCCGCAGCGCCTTGCTGACCATCGACCTGCAACGCGATTTCCTGGACATCCCGGGCACCCGCGCGGTGCTGCCGGCCGTGCGGCGGCTGACCGCGGCGTTCCGCGCGGCGGGGCGGCCGGTCGTGCACATCGTGCGCCTCTACCTGCCCGACGGCAGCAACGCCGACCTGTGCCGGCGCGCATCCGCGGCCCGGGGCGCGGTGCCGGGGTCGGCGGGTTCGCAGCTCGCGGACGGCCTCGGTGGGGAGCTGGACCACGAGCGGCTGCTGGCGGGGCAGTTCCAGGAGTTCGGGCCGGGGGAGCACGTGATGTACAAGCCGCGGTGGAGCGCCTTCTACGGCACGCGGCTGCGCGAGCACCTGCGTACCGCTGGTGTGACGACCGTCGTGGTGGCCGGCTGCAACTACCCGAACTGCCCGCGCTCGACGCTCGTCGACGCGACCGAGCGGGACTTCCGCACGGTCGCAGTGCGCGACGCGATCTCCGGCTGGGCCGGGGCTGCCGACCGTGAGCTGGCCGGGATGGGCATCGCGTGCCTGCCCGCCGCGGACGTGCTGGCCGGATTAGGCGACAGTTGAGCCGAGGCCGCGGAGGACGGGGTCGAGGTTGGCGACCGTGGCCGCGACGGCCGCGTCGGGGTCGCCGCGTTCGAGGGCGTCCAGGAGGTCGGCGTGGGCGGCGGAGGAGTCCGGCAGTTGCGTCTCGTGGCGGACCAGGTCGGTGAGGATCTCCCGCAGCACCGGCTCGGCGGCGGTGAACAGGGTCAGCAGGAGCGCGTTGCCGGACAGCTCCACGACGGCGCGGTGGAAGGCGAGGTCGGCGTCGACGAACACCGCCGGGTCCCCGCCGCGCTCGTCCTGCCGTTTCCGCAGGTCCGCGCGCAGGCGCTCGACGTCCTCCGGCCGGACCCGCTGCGCCGCGAGCCGTGCTGCCTCGACCTCCAGCGCGCGGCGCACCTCGTACACCTCCAGCACCCGCGCGCGCCGCACCAGCCGGCGCACGTCGCTGGTGTCGGACGTCCCGGCGGCGACGAAGGTGCCGGAGCCGTGCCGGACGTCCAGGAGCCCGTCCTGCGCGAGCAGGCGCACCGCCTCCCGCACCGAGGACCGCCCCACCCCGAACTCGGCGGCGAGCTGGACCTCGTTGGGCAGCCGGTCGCCGGGACGCCAGTCGCCGCGCTGGATGCGCTGCCGCAGGAGGCTCGCCACCTGGGGCACGACCGGTCCACGGCGCAGCTCCGTCATGCGCGCACGGTAGCACCGCAGACGTCTGAGGACTCAGCCGTGGAAGGCGTGGAGGTACCGCCTGGCCATCCAGCCCCGGCCCGAGCCCTAGGCGGACCAGCGCGACGACACCTTCGGCCACGGTTTCGCCGGTGGCCTGGACCCGCGGCCCGGCCCTGCGCTGGACACCCCAGGCGAGCAGAACCCCGGCCGCTTCCTCGAACCGGTCGCGACCCCGGCCGTTCACGGCCCGCCGCCGCAAGTGGCGGTACCCCGCGGGCAGCTCGCCCCGGGTGCGCCCCACCTCGCCGTAGGTGAACGCCGCTTCCCGCAGACCGTCCAGCATCACCTCATCCAGCCGCACCCCTCCCGGAGCACCGTCCCGCGACGTAGTTTGCTCTGATGACGCCCCGAACCAGCGCGGCGGTCACCTCCGGTGACACCTCCTCACCGGCGGCCCTGCGGTTCGGGATCCTCGGCCCGCTCGACGTCGCCGCCGGTGGCGTGTCCCTCGCGCTCGGCGGGCCGAAACAGCGGGAGCTGCTGGCCGTCCTGCTGCTCCACCTCAACCAGTTCGTCCCGCCGGGCCGTCTCGCCGAGGCGCTGTGGGGCGCGGCGCCACCGGCCGGAGCCGAAGTCACCCTCCGCACCCACGTCTCGCACCTGCGCCGCCGCCTCGCCGAAGCCGGGGCGTCCGGCGCGCTGGCCACCCGCCGCTCCGGCTACGGCCTGCTCGCCGACCCCGCCCAGCTCGACGCGGCGCGCTTCGAACAACTCGTCGGGCTCGGGCGGGAAGCACTCGGCCTCGGCGACGCGCCCCGGGCCGCCACGCTGCTGCGGCAGGCGCTCGACCTGTGGCGCGGCCCGGTGCTCGAGGACCTCCACGCGCCGTTGTTCGCCGAGGCCGAGACCGCCCGCCTGGACGAGCTCCGCCTGGTCGCCACCGAAAGCCGCATCGAAGCCGACCTCGCCCTGGGCCGGCACGCCGAGGCCGTGCCCGAACTGGAACGCCTGGTCGCCGCACACCCGTTCCGCGAACGCCTCACCGGCCAGCTGATGCTCGCCCTCTACCGCACCGGGCGGCAGGTCGACGCCCTCGACGTGGCCGCCCGCGCCCGGCGGCGCCTCGCCGACGAACTCGGGCTCGACCCCGGCCCCGCGCTGGCCGGCCTGGAAACCAGGATCCTCCGCCACGACCCGGCACTGCTGCCCGCACCGCGCCTGGTCTCGCCCACCGGCGCCCCGGCGCCCCGCGTCCAGCCACCGCCGGATGCCCTGTTCACGGTCGTGCGGCGCGTCCCGATGGCCGGCCGCGCCGCCGAACTGGCCCACCTGCGCAGCCTGTGGCACGACGTCCGCGACGGCGGCCGCCGCGTCGCGCTCGTCTCCGGTGAAGGCGGGGTGGGCAAGACCCGGCTTGTCTCCGAATTCGCCCACGAAGCCGCCGCCGACGCGCACGTCCTCGTCGGGCGCTGCGATCCCGCGGCCATGCTGCCGTACCACCCGATCGCCTCGGCCTTCCGCGCCAGCGCCGAGGTTGACGCCTGCCTCGACCTCGCCCCGCCCGCCCTGCGGGCCCGCCTCACCCCGCTGCTGTCCCGCCCCGCCGACACCACCCCCGGGCCCGACGACCGGCGCGCCCTGTTCGAGGCCGCCACCTGGGTGCTCACCCGCCTCGCCGACACCGCGCCCGTCGCGCTCGTCGTCGAGGAGGCCGAACGCCTCGACCGCGCCAGCTCGCTGCTGCTGCGCCACCTCGTCGAGCACCTGCCCGCCCGGGTGTTGCTGGTCGTCTGCTTCCGCGACCCGCCCGGCGGGCACCACCCGCCGCTGCTCGACCTGATCGCCGCCACCGAAGGCCTCGCCGACCGCCTCACCCTCGGCCCGCTCACCGAAACCGAACTCGCCGCGCTGGTCACCGCCGTCGCCGGCGACGTGCCCGCGGGGTTCGTGCCGCGGCTCTGGCGTGCCACCGGCGGCAACCCGTTCTACGCCGCCGAGGTGGCCCGCGACCGCAGGACCCGCGAGGACTGGCAAGGCGGCCAGGTGCCCGCCGGCGTGCGCGATGTCGTCCGGCACCGGCTGCGCACCCTGCCCGAACGCGCCCAGCACGTGGTGCGCTGCGCCGCCGTCCTCGGCCCGGAGGCCGGGTACGAACTGCTCGCCCGCCTCGCCGACCAGCCCGAAGAACAGCTCATCGACGCGCTCGAGGCCGCCGTCGCCGCCGGGTTCCTCGTCGAAGCAGGCCGGTCGTGGCAGGTCGCCTACGCGTTCCCGCACGACCTGCTGCGCGACGCCGTGCACGCCGACCTGCCCGTCCCGCGCCGGCAGCGCCTGCACCTGCGCGCCGCCCAGCTCCTGCGGGACCGCCCGGCCGAGACCGCGTCCGCCGCCGTGCATCTGCGCGCCGCGGGACCGGCCGCCGACCCGCTCGACGCGGCCGAGCTGAGCCTGGCCGCCGCCGGCGACGCGCAGCGGATGTACGCGTGGGACGAAGCCATCGCCCACGCCGAAGCCGCCGTCGCGATCCTCGACCAGGCCGGCGCCCCCGCGCCCACCCGCGCCGACGCGGCGGTGCGCACCGCGATCCTGCGGCTGCGGGCCAGCACCGGATTCCCGGAAGCGGTGCGGCTGCTCGAACACGCCCTGGAGCTCTACCGCGGCAACGACGAGGCGGTCGCGACCGTCCACGCGCGACTCGGCGGCGCGCTGTGCACGCACCACTCGATCATGGACATCCCGCGCGCCCTCGACCACTTCGCCGCCGCCCGGCGCGTCCTGCCCGACGGCCGCGCGGGCTTCCACCTGCACCGCGGCCGCGCCCAGGCCGCCATGTACGGGCTGCGCACCGCCACGCTCGGCGCCGCCGCCGACCAGGCCCGCGAACTGGCGGCCCGGCTGGGCAGGCGCGACCTCACCGTCCTGGCGTCCTGGGCCGCCGCGTGGTTCCGCTTCAACCGGGGCGAGCTGGCCGCGGCCGCCGCGATCGAGGAGGATATGTGGGCCCGCGTGCAGGACCTCGGCGACCCCTACGTCGGCTGGGGCCCGGTCAACATGGCCGCCCTGACCGCCACCGAGTACCTGCTCGACCCCGTGGCCGGCCGTCGCTGGTGCCGTCGCGGCCTGTCGCAGGCCCGGTTCGACACGCTCGGCTACCCGCACGACGCCGTCGCCGACCAGCTCGTCCTCGCCCTGGCACTGGCCGGTGACCCCGACGCCGCCCGCCGCGCCGCCGGACCGCTGCCCGCCGACGCGGTCAGCAGGCGGCTCCTGCTGCTCCTCGACGGCGACTGGGAAGCCGCCGAACACGCCTGGTCGCAGGCGCGGGCAGCCGACGAAGCGGCAGGCGACCTGCACGACGCCGCCTTCCACGCCCGCTGGCTGGCCACCACCCGCACCCTCCTCGGCGACACCGGCGGCGCCGTCACGGCCCTGCGGCAGGCGCTGGACCTCGCCGTCGCCGGACCCCAGGTGCCGACCGAGCTGATCGCCCGCGCCGAGCTGGCCCGCCTGCTCGCGGCCACCGATCCCGGCGAAGCAGCCCGGCACCTCGCCCGCTGCGACGAGATCCTCGCCGGCGGCGAGGACTGGCGCGGCCGCGCCGGCACCGTCGCGCTCGCCCGCGCCGCCGTCACCGGTGACGACACCGCGTACGAGACCGCGCTGCGGCTGTTCGCCGGCCTGCCGTGGCACCGCGCGGACGTCCTGCGCGCCTGGGCCGCCGCACTCGCCACGACCGGCCGCCGGGCGGAAGCGGGGGAGAAGCTCGCCGCCGCCCGGCGGATCCACGACGAGATCGGCGCGCACCCGCGCTGGCGCCGCTGACTCGACACGCGTTCCACAGAACTTCAACAACCACGGAGGAACGTCAGCCTCACCTGCTCGAACAAGAAGGTGAGATCAGATGCCACTACTGCCACGACCACCAACCGGACCCGTCGCCACCAGCGCGACCCTCTTCGCATGCCTGTTCGCCGTGCAGGCCAGCCTGCTGGCCCTCACGCCCATCCTCACCCCGGTGGCCCAGGACCTCGGCGTCCCGGACACCGCGGCGGGCCTGCTGCGCGCCGTGTCCGGAGCCGCCGCCGCGGCCGTCGCGATCGCGCTCGTCGCCACCCGCCGACGCCGCCGGCTGCGGGAACTCCTCATCGCCGGCCTGACGCTGCTCGCCGGCTCCGCGCTCGCCAGCGCCGTCGCCCCGACCTACCTCGTTCTGGCCGCCGCGCAGGTCGCGCTCGGCGCCGGCGTCGCGATCGTCCTGGCAAGCGGCATGGCCGCGGCCGCGCGCTGGGCCCCACCGGGCCGTCGCGCGCAGGTCCTCTCCTGGGCACTGGTCGGCCAGCCGAGCGCGTGGATCGCCGGCATGCCGGTCATCGGGATCCTCGGCCAGCAGAACTGGCGGCTCGCCTGGCTGGTGCCGATGACCGCGAGCCTGCTCGCCCTCGCCGGCACCATCCGCCGCGAAACCGGCGTGCCCGAACCCGAACCACACCCGGCCCGCGCGCTCGTCCGCCGCCCCGGCGCGGCCCGCTGGGCCCTCGGCGAGCTGCTGGCCTACGGCGGCTGGGCCGGGGTGCTCGTCTACTGCGGCAGCCTCCTGACCGGCGCCCACGGTGTGTCCGTCGCCGTCGCCGGCCTCGCCCTGGGCGGGGGAGCCGCGGGCTTCGTGGTGGGCACCATGCTGGCCCGCCGCTGGGTCGACCGCGCCGCCCGGCCGCTGCTGCTCGCGGTCGGACCGGCCCTGGCGGTCATGACACTGGTGTTCGGCGCGCTCCGGCTGTCCTTCGCGTTCTCCGTCGCCGCGTTCGCCCTGGTCGCGCTGCTGTCCGGCGCCCGGGTGATCGCGGGCAGCGCCGTCGGGCTGGACCTCGACGGCGTCGGCCCGTTGCAGTCGATGAGCCTGCGCGCGACCTCGGTGCAACTGGGCTACCTGGCCGGATCGGTGCTGGGCGGCGCCGGTCTCGCCGTCGCCGGCTGGACCGGGCTCGGGGTCGTGCTCGCCGCACTGACCCTGGCCTCGACCGCGACCGTCGCACGGCGACCGGTTTCGCGACTGGTGAAGGCAGGTGCCTGATGTACGACGCCATCGTGGTCGGCGCCCGCTGCGCCGGGTCGACCCTCGCCACGCTGCTGGCCCGCCAGGGCAAGCACGTGCTGGTGGTCGAACGGGACCGGTTCCCCAGTGACACCGTCTCCACCCACATGATGTTCCCCGACACCCTCGACCGCCTGCAGGCCCTCGGCGTCCTGCCCCGCCTGCTGGCCACGCACGACATCCCGTTCGTGCACTTCAGCTGGCGCGTCCTCGGCCACGAGGTGGCCGGCGACTTCACCCCGGTCGGCCGCTTCGAGCGCGGCGCCTCCATCCGGCGCATCACGCTGGACGCCGCGATCGCCGACACCGCCCGCGACGCCGGCGCCGAAATCCGGTACGGCACCGCCATCACCGGCCTGATCGGCGCCGGCACCGACGACGACCCCGTCCGCGGCGTGGTCCTCGGCACCGGCGAGCGCGTCGAGGCGCCCTGGGTGTTCGGCGCCGACGGGCGGATGTCCACCGTGGCCCGGCGCCTCGGCCTGCCCACCACCCACGAACTGCGCGGCGACATGGCCTTCCTCCTGGCCTACTGGCGTGGCCTGCCGCCGTCCGAGTGGTGCCACATCGACCTGCACGACCACGCCGCGCTGATGTCCGTGCCGAACGAGGACGGCATCCACCTCCTCTCGCTCGCCGGGCCCCCCGAGACGACCCGCGGCTCCGCCGACGTCCGCGAGGCCCGCTACCGGGACGGGCTGCGGCAGTTCCCGGCCGTGCTCAACCCGCGCCTGCTCGACCGCGCCGAACGCGTGTCGCCGCTGGTCGTGGTGCCGGAAACGATGATGCGCGGCCACTACCGCCAGGCCGCGGGCCCCGGCTGGGCGCTGCTCGGCGACGCCGGGCACTTCAAGCACCCGTCCACCGCGCAGGGCATCGGCGACGCCGTGCACCAGGCCTGGTACCTCGCTGCGGCCCTGGCCGATGGGTCCGGCCTGTCCGGGTACGGCGCGTGGCGCGACGAGCGGGCCGCCGAACACTACGAGTGGTCCTTCCGGCTGGCCCGGTTCTCCTCGCCCGGCGCGAACGCGCACTACGCCGGACTCGCCGCCGATCCCGTGGCGGCGCAAGGGTTCCTGGACACCTTCACCAAGCGGGTCCGGCCCTCCGTGGTGCACACCCCGGCCCGGATCGCGCGGTGGAAGGCCGCGTGGGCCTACCAGGACGGGCTCCGCCGGGTGCGCGCGCTGGTCGAGGACCGGCCCGGCGCCCTGGCCGCGCCGGTGCCCGCCTGTCCGGAGTGGACCGTACGGGACCTGCTGGCGCACCTCACCGGTGTCGCGGAGGAAACCGTGCGGGGCACGCACTTCCCGGAAGCCGCCGACGCCTGGACCGACCCCGGGCTGGCCGCGGCTCGTGACCGCTGGACAGCCGACCAGGTGGCCCGCCGCGCCCACCTCGACCCCGCGGCGCTGCTGCGCGAGTTCGACGACCACGGCGCGCGCCTGGTGGCCGCACTGCGCCGCGGCGAGGCGCCGGACGGTCCGCCGTGGATGCTGACCTCCCCGGTCGCCGACCTCGCCGTGCACCTGGAAGACCTGCGCGAGGCCCTCGGCGCGGCGCGCGACCCGGCGGCGCCGGTCACCCGGCTCGGGTTCGCGGTCTTCCGGAACTGGCTGCACACCCGCCTCGTGCGGCGGGGCCTGCCGGCGCTGCACCTCACCGACGGCGACGAGGAGTGGGTGCTGGGGGAGGGCGAGCCGGCCGCGACCCTGACCGCGTCGCGGGCCGAGCTGTTCGCGGTGATCAGCGGCCGCCGCAGCGAAGCCCGGATCCGCGCGCTCGGGTGGGACGCCGAGCCGTACCTGCCGGTGATCTCGCCGTATCCGCTGCCCGTGGATCAGGTGCCGGTCGGTTAGGCGCGGGGGAGGTGCGTGCTGTGCGCGTCGAAGGCGCAGCGCAGTTGCCGCTCGGTCAGCAGGAACAGGAACGGCCGCCCCGCGCACTGCTCGCACACCGTCGCGCACGCCACGTCGTACCCGCCGCCGGGGCGGCTGAACATCGACGTCGCCACCCGCAGGCCCGCGGTCGCGCCGCAGCCGTCGCACGTGGGGGCGATCGGGCAGTCGCTGTGGTCCTTGAGGGACTCGCGCGGCGGGTCGAAGGCGAGGTTGTCCAGGTCGTCCTCGTCCTGCCAGACCGGGTGCTGGTCGAGGAGACGCCGCCAGCGGCTCTGCAGCTTCATCGCCATCCCACGGTCCTTTCGCGTCGTCGCTCCGGTACCCATGCTCGGCCGCCGGAAGATCGACAGCGCCTGCGACACCCGTCCGTGCCGGCACAACGACCTGACCGGGTGACGCGTGGGACCAAATCCTCTGTCCGCCGCCGGGCAGCCGGGCCTAGCGTCGATGGCCCGGTTCGAGCCAAGGCAGGAGGCTTCGATGAGCGGCAGGATCGTCCACTTCGAGATCCCCTTCGACGACGGCGAGCGAGCCCGCGGCTTCTACCGCGAGGCGTTCGGCTGGAACGTCACCGAGATGCCCGAGATGAACTACACCAGCGTGGCCACCGGCCCCACCTCCGAGCAGGGCATGCCGAGCGAGCCCGGTTTCATCAACGGCGGCATGTTCGCGCGCGCGGAGTCCGCGCCCAAGAACCCGGTGATCACCATCGACGTGGCGAGCATCGACGAGACGCTGCAGAAGATCGAGCAGCTCGGCGGTTCCAAGGTGGTCGGGCGCACCGAGATCCCGGGCATGGGGTTCTACGCGTACTTCACCGACAGCGAGGGCAACGTCGTGGGCCTGTGGGAGAACATGCCGCAGAGCTGACCAGACGGTTACGAAGCCGGCGGTGAAACGGCCGCGCGCCCGCTCACCGCCGGATATCGTCCGCATATCGAAAACCGCATACGCACCGGCAACACCGCGTCGTCTTGACTCGCCGCATGGCTTCCAGCGAATTGGGTTTGAGACGCGGCGAGACGCGCGCGGGAACGGAGCCTCGGCCATCCCACCGGGCCGGGCTCACGGCGTTCGGCTGCAGCCGGGACGAAGCCGCCGCGTTCCGGGACATGGGCGCCCGCCTCGGAATGCCCGTGACCCCGGTCGAGGCGGCCGTCTGCGCGGCCAACGCCGAACTGGCGCGCGGCCACCGGTGCGTCAGCGTCAGCCACAAGACCCGGATCACCGGCGCCACCCTGCTGGCACTCAGCCGGGCCGGCGTGGAGTACATCTGCACCCGGAGCATCGGCTTCGACCACATCGACCTGCGCTGCGCCGAACGTCTCGGCATGTCGGTCGGCAACGTCGCCTACTCGCCGGACAGCGTCGCCGACTACACCCTGATGTTGATGCTGATGGCCGTGCGCCACGCCAAGACCACCATCCACCGCACCGACTCGTTCGACTACCGGCTCAGCGAAACGCGCGGCAAAGAACTACGCGACCTGACCGTCGGCGTGATCGGCACCGGGCGCATCGGCGCGGCCGTCATCGACCGCCTGCGCGGTTTCGGCTGCCGCGTGCTCGCCCACGACACGCACCCTCGCGCCTCCGCGACCTACGTTCCGCTCGACGACCTGATCGAACGCAGCGACATCGTCACGCTGCACACCCCGCTCACCGCGGAGACACACCACCTCCTCGACCGCAGGCGCATCGAGCGGATGAAACCCGGCGCGTACGTCGTCAACACCGGCCGCGGACCGCTTCTCGACACCGCGGCCCTGTTGTCCGCACTGGAGAACGGCCAGCTGGGCGGAGCGGCGCTGGACGTCGTCGAAGGCGAGGAGGGGATCTTCTACGCCGACTGCCGCGGCAAGCACATCGGCAACGAGGCCCTGGCGCGCCTCCAGCGGTTGCCGAACGTGCTGATCAGCCCGCACTCCGCCTACCACACCGAGCGGGCCCTGCACGACATCGTCGAGAACACCCTCCTCAACTGCCTGAACTTCGAAAGCGGGACCACAGCATGACCAGGTTGAAGCTCGGGATCATCTTCGGCGGCGCCGGTGAAGAACACCCGGTTTCCGTCAAGTCCGCGCGCGAGGTCGCCAAGCACCTCGACCCCGGCAAGTACGAACCGTTCTGGATCGGCATCACGACCGACGGCGAGTGGAAACTCTGCGACGGTCCCGGCGAGGGCTGGGAAACCGGCAACACCCGCCCGGCCGCGCTGTCACCGGACCGCGGCGTGCACGGCCTGCTGGTGATGGAACAGGGGAGCTACGAAACCGTGCGCCTCGACATGGTTTTCCCGGTGCTGCACGGCAAACTCGGCGAGGACGGCGCCATCCAAGGGCTGCTGGAACTCGCCGGCGTCCCCTACGTCGGCTGCGGCATCCAGGGCTCGGCCGTGTGCATGGACAAGTCCCTTGCCTACACCGTCGCCGCGAACGCGGGCATCACCACGCCGAGGTTCTGGATCGTCACGGAGGACGACAAGGTCGACCCCGGCAGCCTTCCTTATCCGGTCTTCGTGAAGCCGGCCCGATCGGGCTCGTCGTTCGGCGTCAGCAAGGTCACCGGAGCGGACGAACTGCCGGCCGCGCTGGAGGACGCACGACAGTACGACGCGAAGGTCCTGATCGAGGAGGCCGTCGCCGGCGACGAGATCGGCTGCGCGGTCCTGGAGGAACCGTCCGGCCTGGTCGTGGGCGAGGTGGACCGCGTCGACCTCACCCACGGGTTCTTCCGGATCCACCAGGAGGACTCGCCCGAGACCGGATCGGAGAACGCCACCTTCATCGTCCCCGCCGACATCCCCGACGCCTCCCGCACCCTCGTCCAGGAGACCGCCAAGACCATCTACCGCACCCTCGGCTGCACCGGGCTGGCCCGCGTGGACGTGTTCCTCACCGCGGACGGCCAGGTGGTCCTCAACGAGGTCAACACCATGCCCGGCATGACCTCCTACAGCCGCTACCCGCGGATGATGAACGCCGCGGGACTCCCGCTCGCCGACGTGATCGACCGGCTCGTCTCGGCGACCCTGCGGATGAGGCGATGAACGACGACTTCGCCTACGTCGACGAGCTCGTACCCGGCATCCACTGGGACGCCAAGTACGCCACCTGGGACAACTTCACCGGCAAACCGGTCGACGGCTACCTCGCGAACCGCATCGTCGGCACCCGGGCACTGTGCGCGGCCCTCGAACAAGCACGCGACAAGGCGGCCTCCCTCGGCTTCGGACTGCTGCTCTGGGACGGATACCGCCCCCAGCGCGCCGTCGACCGCTTCCTCCGCTGGTCCGGACAACCGGAGGACGGCCGCACCAAAGCGCGGCACTACCCGAACATCGACCGGGCCGACATGGTCGAGAAGGGGTACGTGGCCGCCAAGTCGGGCCACACCCGGGGCAGCACCGTCGACCTGACGCTCTACCACCTGGCCACCGGTGAGCTCGCCGCCATGGGTGGCCGGCACGACCTCATGGACCCGGTCTCACGCCACCGCGCCACGGAAATCGCGCCGGCCGAGTTCCAGAACCGCGAGCACCTCCGGTCGATCATGGAGGACTGCGGGTTCGACCGGTACGACCGCGAGTGGTGGCACTACACGCTGAGGAACGAGCCCTTTCCCGATGTCTACTTCGATTTCCCCATCACCTGACGTCCTTCTCCCGTGCGTCTCGCAGTGGGGACGTCTGGAACGCAACGACGACGTCGTGATGCGCCGGACCACCCCGTCGGGCCTGGAGGTCTTCCTGCCGCACACCGACCGGGACGACTGGGCGGCCCACGGGTACCGCTCACGCGAGGAGTACCTGTTCTGGTCCCGCAAGGTCTGCGGCCTGGCGTGCCTGCAGTCGCTGCTGCACGGCTGGACCGACGTCCGGCTCGCCATGGGCGAGCTCCTCGCGCAAGCTCTCGACTGGGGCTGCTACGTGGTCGAGCCCTCGGGCGCGGTCCAGGGACTGATCTACCGGCCGTTCATGGCCTGGGTCAACGCGCGGTTCGGATTCGACTGCCGGCTCGTCGAAAGCACCCCGATCCACGAGTCAAGCCGAGAGGTCCGGCCCGGCCAGGTCCTGATCGCCTCCGTGTCACCCGAGATCCGCGACCCGGCCACCCCCGAGCCGTGCCGGGGAGGCCACCTCGTCCTCGTGCACGCGGTCCACGGCGGGGTCGTGCGGTTCCACAACCCCTCGGGCTACACCCACAACTCGGACTCGGCGACCCTGCCCATGCGGGTGTTCCAGCGGTTCCACGCCGACCGCGGGATCCTGATCACGAGGCCGTCGTGACGGCGGCCGGAGCGGCGCCGCGCATTGTGGTCGCCGGCGGCCATTCCGCCGGGCACATCGAGCCCGCGATGAACCTCGCCGACGCGCTGCGCAGGCTGGAACCCACGGCCGAGATCACCGCGCTCGGGACCGTCCGCGGTCTGGACACGGCGCTGATCCCCGGGCGCGGCTACCCGCTGGAACTCATCCCGCCGGCGCCACTGCCACGCCGGCCAGACCGGGCGCTGCTGCGGATGCCCGCCACGCTGGCGGAATCGGTGCGAGCGGCCGGCGCGGTTCTCGACCGCACGCGCGCCGAGGTCGTGGTGGGCTTCGGCGGCTACGTCGCCCTGCCCGCCTGTCTCGCCGCCCGGCGGCGAGGCCTGCCGATCGTCGTGCACGAAGCGAACGCCAGCCCGGGCGTGGCGAACCGGCTGGCGGCCAGGATGACGACGCACGTGTTCACCGCCGCGCCAGGCGTCCGGCTGCCGCACGCGACCCCGATCGGGATTCCACTGCGTCCGGCGATCAGCGGACTCGACCGGGCCGCACTGCGGGCTGCCGCGCGGCGGCGGTTCGGGCTGCGGCCCGACGGTCCCGTGCTGCTCGTCACCGGTGGTTCGCAGGGCGCGGCGACGATCAACGCCGCGGTGTCCGGCGCGAGCGCGGCGTTGCGGGGGAGCGGGGTGCAGATCCTGCACATCTCCGGGCCGCGGCATCGGGTCGAGGTGCCCGAGGGCGACCCGCCGCACGTCGTCGTCCCCTACGTCGACGAGATGCGCTACGCCTACGCCGCGGCCGATTTCGCGCTCTGCCGCTCCGGGGCGATGACCTGCGCCGAACTGGCCGCCGTCGGACTGCCCGCCGCCTACGTCCCGCTGCCGCTGCGCGGCGGTGAGCAGCGGTCGAACGCCCAGCCGCTCGCCGCGGCCGGTGCGGCGCTGATCGTCGACGACGCCGAACTCGACCCGGCCTGGATCGAAACCACCCTGATCCCGGTTCTCACCGATCCCGGGCGCATCGCGGACATGGCGGCTCGCGCCTCCGCGGCCGGGGCACCGGCGGCGGACGTCGCCCTGGCCCGCCACGTGCTCGCCGTGGTCGCCGAGCGGCGAGCACTCGCCTCAGCTGTGGAGGACCGGCGCCGCTGGTAGCCGCACGGTGGCGCGGAGTCCGCCGCCGGGGCGGGGGCTGAGCGAGAGCGTGCCGTCGTGCGCCTGCGCGATGCTCTTGACGATCGTCAGGCCGAGGCCGACCCCCGCGTGATCGGTCCGGGTGCGCTCGGCGCCGCGCTGGAACGGCTCGGCGAGTGTCGAGACCAGCTGCGGGTCGAGCTTGTCGCCGGTGTTCTCCACGGTCAGCGTCACCGACCCCGGCGTGGAAGCGGTGCGGACCTGGACGGTGCCGCCGTCGGGGGAGTTGTGGACGATCGCGTTGTGCATGAGGTTGGTGGTCAGCTGCAGCAAGAGCGCGGGGGAGCCGATCGTGTGGGTGACTTCCCCGCAGGTCTCGATGGCGACGTCGTGCTTCTCGGCGAGCGGGAGGAGCATCTCGGTCGCTTCTTCCGCGACGAGGGACAGGTCGACGTCTTCGCGGGTGAAGGACCGCTGGTCGGTGCGGCTGAGCAGCAGCAGCGCCTCGGTCAGCTCGATCGCCCTGGCGTTGACGACGCGGAGACGTTCGTCGAGCTCGCTGTCCGGGCGGTCCGGATCGTTGCGGGCGAGATCGAGCAGCGTCTGCGTGATCGCGAGCGGGGTGCGCAGTTCGTGGGAGGCGTTGGCGGCGAACCGCCGCTGCTCGGCGACGTGCGCCTCGAGCCGGGCCAACATCCGGTCGAAGGCGTCGGCGAGTTCGCCGAACTCGTCGGAGCGGCCCTGCAACCCGATGCGGTGGGAGAGCGACCCCCGCGCGGCGGTGCGCGTCGCGTCGGTGATGCGGGACAGGGGAGCGAGCATGCGGCCCGCGAGGACCCAGCCGCCCACCAGGCCGAACACCAGCATGAACGCGAGCACCAGGATCGCGGCCGGGACGAACACCACCGGCCCGCGGTTGCCCGGGTTGAAGACCCGGGCGAAGTCGGCCGGCTCAGGAAACTGGATGCCGCCGGACCCCATCGGCAGGAACAGCCACACCGCCGTGAGGAGCAGGACACCCGCGATCATGAGGAACCCGGCGTAGCTGAGGGTCAGCTTGGCGCGGGCGCTCAGCCCTGCCCGCTTATTCACAGTCCCGGCCGCCTCGGTCGTCCAGCACACGCATGGCCTCGACGATAGGAGTGCACGCGTATCGCCGGCATATCGGTCAGGTGTTCGCGCGGCGGAGCCGTTCGGCGGCTTGGGCCCAGAGCGCTTTCCCGGAGACTGCGGTATAGCCGTGGAGAGCTTCCCAACGGATGTCGTGGGCGGCCGGCCACAGGCCCGCCGCCCACGCGATCTGCTGTTCTTCCGCGGTGAACGACCGGCCACCGCGGACATCGACCGCCGCCGGAACAGCACAGCGGCCGGCTGGTGCCCGAGATGGTCCCGGCACCACGCCGGTAACCAGTCCGGCAGGTCGTCCAGCACCACGGTGAAGACCGTGCCACGGGCCCCGTCGCGAAGGCGGGGTCATCTTCACCGGGGGAAGCCCCGCACCAGCCCTCTCGGCACTCTACTTGACATAATGTGCATTATCGGCGCGCCGTAACGAAGTGGCCGGCGGGAGCGACACAAGATCGAATTCCCAGCTCAGGAGCGCCCATGACACCACGCACGACCGTCGCGGTTCTCAGCGTTGTCGCGATAGCCATCGGGGTGTTTCTCGTGTTCTCGGGGCTCATGGCGCAACCCGGGTTCGTCACGCCGGACGGCACGGCGTGCGACCCCTCGGCGGATCTGAAGCGCTACGTGCTCGAGGACTGCCTGCCCGCGGAGCCCGAAGGTGATCCACTGGGCACCCCCTTGGCCGGACTCGGCCTTCTCGGGCTGATCTACGCGCGCCTGCTCATGCCGCCCACCGGACCACGCTGACGTCCAGCCTCGCCGAACCAGCGGGACAGTTGCTCGTCCAAACCCTGCTGCTCGTCGCCGGCCCAGGCGACGTGGCCGTCGGGTCGCAGCAGGACGCCTGGGGCCTTCAGGGCGGCCGTCGGGTCCGTCAGCAGGTCCACCCGGTCCGACCATCCGTCGACGTTCAGACCGCCGGTGCGGTCCAGCACCAGGCCGCGGCCGCGGTACAGCTGCCCGTACAGACTGCCCTGCGCCAGGTCGATGTCGCGCAGGCGGCGGCCGACCAGGTCGGGGCCCAGCCCGAAGTCGTACCGGATGCCGATCCCGGTGATCTTCTCGATCAGGTGGCGGTTCACCTCGTCGAAGTCCATCAGCTCGGCCACCAGCCTCCGCGCGGCCTGCGGGCCCGGCTCCGGAGACATCAGTTCCGTCTGGGCGCGCGTGTTGTCCAGCACCTCCGCGGCGACCGGGCGGCGTTCGGCCTCGTAGGTGTCCAGCAGCGCCGCCGGGGCCCAGCCACGCACCTGCGCGGCCAGCTTCCAGCCGAGGTTGACCGCGTCCTGCACCCCCAGGTTGAGGCCCTGTCCCCCGATGGGCGGGTGGATGTGCGCCGCGTCGCCGGCGAGCAGCACCCGCCCCTTCCGGTACCGGTCGGCCAGCCGGGTGGCGTCGCCGAAACGGGACAACCAGCGCGGGGAATGGACACCGAAATCGGTTCCGGCGATGGCGCGCAACTGCCGTTTGAAATCGTCCAGATTCGGCGGCCGGTCGCCGGCTCCTCCGGCGGGCACGATGACGCTGTATATCCCACCCCCGAACGGCCGCATCCGGATCCCGTCCGGCACGGCGGCGAGCTCCTCCGGCGGCGCGCCGACCTCCATCTCCCCCATCAGCGTTTCGCTGCGTGACGGCTCGCCGGGGAAACCCACCCCGAGCAGCTTGCGAACCGTGCTGCGCGCGCCGTCGCAGCCGACGAGATAGCGGCAACGCAATACCTCACCGGCCAGTTCGACCGTGACGCCATCGTCATCCTGTTCGAAACCGGTCACCGCGCACCCGTGCCGCACCTGGGCGCCCAGTTCAACGGCGTGTTCTTCGAGCAGCCGCACGATGACCGGCTGCGGGATGCCCAGGAGGTACGCGTGTGCGGAATCCACGGCGGGCGGGGGTTTGGGAATGGCGGCGAAGAAGCCGCCTGCCGGGCGCCGCCGTCCGTGTTCGAGGAGCCGCTCCAGCAGTCCGCGCATGGCCATCAGTTCGAGGCTGCGGATGTGCAGTCCGACGATCCGGACGAACGAGGCAGGCTCGGTTTCCTGTTCCAGGACGAGCACTCGCACGTCGTGCAGCCGCAGTTCGGCGGCCAGCATCGCGCCGGCCGGGCCGCACCCGGCGATGATCACGTCGAAGGGCGGAGTATTCACAGGCGTTGCCTTTCGGGAGTCTCGAAGAGCGCTCCCAGCGACACCTACGTCAATCGCATCGAGGGGAGCACCCACCGCGGTACTGCAGTCACGGGTCTCACCTCCTCAGCCGGCGTCACGGTCGAGGGCAAGTTACAAGTCCGCGCTCCACCCCGTCCAGTCCTTTTTCCACGATCACAGCGGCGGCGGTGGCAGGGTGCCGCGCTCCAGCAGCGTCGCGTACACGCCCTCCATCGCCTCGGTCAGCGACGGCAGCAGGTCCTCGGAGAGGCCGGCGAAGAACAGGTCCTTCACCAGCTTCACGTGGCCGGGCGCGGCGTCCGCGAGCAGGGCGCGCCCCTCGTCGCTCAGGCTCACCTCGATCGCGCGGCGGTCCACGGTGGACTGTCGCAGCCGGAGCAGCCCCCGGCCCTCCATGCGGCGGGCGTGGTGCGAGGTGCGGGTGCGTTCCCAGCCGATGTGGTTCGCCAGCGCCGTCATCTGGAGGCGGCCTTCGGGCGCGACGCTCAACGCGGTCAGCACGTCGTAGTCGGCGAGAGAGATGTCACTGTCGGCCTGCAACTGGCGGTTCATCTCGTAGCGAAGACGCAGCTGGACGCGGATGTAGGCGAGCCAGGCGCGCTGCTGCTCCGGAGTGAGCCAGTCCGGCTCGTTGCGTTTAGGTGACATGTCTCGTAACCTGTCGATCGTGGGCGAACGGCGGCGTTGCCAGGCGATTTTCCCGTACCGGTCGCCGCGACGGCGCGCTGCCCGCCCCCTTCGGACAGGAATGAGGAAATGACGGTTCTCACCGGTAAAACCGCGGTCATCACCGGCGCCACCAGCGGCATCGGCCTCGCCGCGGCGCGGCGCTTCGCCGCCGAAGGCGCCCGGCTGTTCATCACCGGCCGCCGCGAAGACGCGCTGAAGGAGGCGGCCGCCACGATCGACGGCGAGGTCACCGCCGTACGCGTGGACAGCGCCGATCTCGCCGACCTCGACCGGCTCTACGCCACGATCGGCGAGCAGGGCCTGCGCATCGACGTGCTGTGGGCCAACGCGGGCGGCGGCTCGTTCGCCACCCTGGACCAGGTGACCGAACAGCACTTCGACGAAATCTTCGGCACCAACGTGCGCGGCACGCTCTTCACCGTCCAAAAGGCACTCCCCCTGCTCAACGACGGCGCGTCGGTCATCCTCACCGGGTCGACGGCCGCGACCGTGGGCACCGAGGCGTTCGGCGTCTACGGCGCCTCCAAGGCCGCGATCCGCTCGTTCGCGCGGACCTGGGCCAACGAGCTCAAGGGCCGCGGAATCCGGGTGAACACGATCAGCCCGGGCCCGATCGACACCCCGGGCATCACCGGGCTCGCGGCCGGCGACGAGGAAGCGGTGGAGCTGAAGCGGATGCTCGCCGGCACCGTCCCGTTGGGACGGATGGGGCGGCCCGATGAGGTCGCCGACGTCGGGGTGTTCCTCGCCTCCGGCCACAGCAGCTTCGTCACGGGCATCGAGATGTTCGTCGACGGCGGCGCGAACCAGGTGTGAGCGCCGTGGACCTGGGACGGATCGGTGTCTGGAGCGTCGGGCTGCGCACCGCGCTGCACGCAGTGGCGGGAGCCGGCCGCGGTCGTCTGACCGCCCGGGCATCCGGCGTGGGGCCGGATGCCCGGGGCGCGATCAGGCCACGTACTCGGCGAGGTGCTCGCCGGTGAGGGTGGACTTCTTGGCGACCAGCTCGGCCGGGGTGCCCTCGAACACGATCTGCCCGCCGTCGTGGCCCGCGCCGGGCCCCAGGTCGATGATCCAGTCCGCGTGGGCCATCACTGCCTGGTGGTGTTCGATCACGATGACCGACTTGCCGGAGTCCACGAGCCGGTCCAGCAGGGCCAGCAGCTGCTCGACGTCGGCCAGGTGCAGGCCGGTGGTCGGCTCGTCGAGGACCAGCACGCCGCCCTTCTCCCCCATGTGCGTGGCCAGCTTGAGCCGCTGGCGCTCGCCGCCGGACAGCGTGGTCAGCGGCTGCCCCAGCGTCAGGTACCCGAGGCCGACGTCGGCCAGGTGGGTGAGGATCTTGTGGGCGGCGGGCACCTTCGCCTCGCCGTCGCCGAAGAACTCCAGCGCCTCGGCCACCGGCATCGCGAGCACCTCGCTGATGTCGCGCCCGCCGAGCTTGTACTCCAGCACCTCGGCCTGGAACCGCTTGCCTTCGCACTCCTCGCAGGTGGTGGCCACGCCGGCCATCATCGCGAGGTCGGTGTAGATCACGCCGGCGCCGTTGCAGGTCGGGCAGGCGCCCTCGGAGTTCGCGCTGAACAGGGCGGGCTTGACGCCGTTGACCTTGGCGAAGGCCTTGCGGATGGGTTCGAGCAGCCCGGTGTAGGTGGCGGGGTTGCTGCGCCGCGAGCCCTTGATGGCGCCCTGGTCGACGGTCACGACACCGTCGCGGCCGGACACCGAGCCGTTGATGAGCGAGCTCTTGCCCGAGCCCGCGACCCCGGTGACGACGACCAGCACGCCAAGCGGGATGTCCACGTCGACGTCACGCAGGTTGTGGGTGTTCGCGCCCCGGACCTCCAGCGCGCCGGACGGCTCACGCACCGACGGCTTCAGCCTCGCCCGGTCGTCCAGGTGCCGCCCGGTGAGCGTGCCGCTGGCCCGCAGCCCCTCGACAGTGCCCTCGTACACCACTTCCCCGCCCTCGGTGCCGGCGCGCGGGCCGAGGTCGACGACGTGGTCGGCGATGGCGATGGCCTCCGGCTTGTGCTCGACGACCAGCACGGTGTTGCCCTTGTCGCGCAGCTGCAGCAGCAGGTTGTTCATGCGCTCGATGTCGTGCGGGTGCAGCCCGATCGTCGGCTCGTCGAAGACGTAGGTGACGTCGGTGAGCGAGGAGCCGAGGTGGCGGATCATCTTGGTGCGCTGCGCTTCGCCGCCGGAGAGCGTGCCCGCGGGCCGGTCGAGGCTGAGGTAGCCGAGTCCGATCTCGACGAACGAGTCCAGGGTGTGGCGCAGGGATTCCAGCAGCGGCGCCACCGACGGCTCGTCCAGGCCCTTCACCCACTCGGCGAGGTCGCTGATCTGCATGGCGCACACGTCGGCGATGTTCTTGCCCGCGATCTTCGACGACCGGGCCTCGGCGGACAGGCGGGCGCCGTCGCACTCGGGGCAGGTGGCGAAGGTGACCGCGCGTTCCACGAAGGCGCGGATGTGCGGCTGCATCGCCTCCTTGTCCTTGGACAGCATCGACTTCTGGATGGTCGGGACCAGGCCGGAGTAGGTCAGGTTGATGCCGTCGACCTTGATCTTGGTCGGTTCCTTGTAGAGCAGGTCGTCGAGCTGCTTCTTGGTGAACTTCTTGATCGGCTTGTCCGGGTCGAAGAACCCGCAGCCGCGGAAGATGCGGCCGTACCAGCCGTCCATGCTGTAGCCGGGGATGGTGACCGCGCCCTCGTTGAGGGACTTGTTCTCGTCGTAGAGCTGGGTCAGGTCGATGTCGGAGACCCGGCCCATGCCCTCGCAGCGCAGGCACATGCCGCCGGTGATGTTGAAGCTGCGGCGTTCCTTGACCGTGCGGCCGCCGCGTTCCACGGTGACCGCGCCCGCGCCGCTGATCGAGGCGACGTTGAAGGAGAACGCCTGGGGTGAGCCGATGTGCGGCTTGCCGAGGCGGCTGAACAGGATGCGCAGCATCGCGTTGGCGTCGGTGGCGGTGCCCACGGTGGAACGCGGGTTGGCGCCCATCCGCTCCTGGTCGACGATGATCGCGGTGGTGAGGCCGTCGAGGACGTCGACCTCGGGTCTGGACAGCGTCGGCATGAAGCCCTGCACGAAGGCGCTGTAGGTCTCGTTGATGAGCCGCTGCGACTCCGCGGCGATCGTGCCGAACACCAGGGAGCTCTTGCCCGAGCCGGACACGCCGGTGAACACGGTCAGCCTGCGCTTGGGCAGCTCGACGCTGACGTCCTTGAGGTTGTTCTCCCGCGCGCCGTGGACTCGGATGCGGTCGTGGCTGTCGGCGGCGTGGGTGGCAGGCCCCTGCGTGTTCTTCCTGGTGGCCTTGGTCATCGGGTCTCCCGTGGTGTGCGGTGGGTGGTGGCGGCCGGGCGGCCGCCACCACGGGTGGGGGTGTCAGGCGAGCTGCTGGAGGCGGACCATGTTGCCCGCCGGGTCGCGGAAGGCGCAGTCGCGCACGCCGTAGGGCTGGTCGACCGGTTCCTGGACGACCTCGGCGTCGCGGGCCTGCAGGCGCTCGAAGACGCCGTCGAGGTCCTTGGTGGCCAGGTTGATGCTGGCGAAGGTGCCCTTGGCCATCATCTCGGTGATGGCCGCGCGCTCGCTGTCGGTGATGCCGGGGGTGGCCTCCGGCGGGTACAGCACGATGGAGACGTCCTGCCCGGGCGGGCCGACGGTGATCCAGTGCATGCCGTTGTAGCCGACGTCGTTGCGGACCTCGAAGCCGAGGACGTCGCGGTAGAAGGCGATGGCGGCGTCCCGGTCGTTGTGCGGGAGGTAGGTGGCGTGAATGCTGATGTCCATGGCCGTCAGGTTATTTGCGGGCCACGGGCGGCGCTTCTCGATTCCTGATCGGTCTGGTGACCTGTTTCGCGACGCACGGCGGCATGCCCACGGTCGCCTCCGCGGCCTCGGCGCGGTAGGCGCTGGGCGGCATGCCGACCAGTTCGGTGAAGCGGGTGCTGAAGGTGCCCAGCGACGAGCTGCCGACGGCGAAGCAGACCTCGGTGACGCTCATGTCGCCGCGGCGCAGCAGCGCCATCGCGCGTTCGATGCGCCGGGTCATGAGGTAGGAGTAGGGCGATTCGCCGTAGGCGCGCTTGAACTCGCGGCTGAGGTGCCCGGCGGAGACGTTCACCCCGCGGGCGAGCGCCTCGACGTCGAGCGGCTGCGCGTACTCGCGGTCGATCCGGTCCTTGACCCGGCGCAGCATCGCGAGGTCGCGGAGGCGCTGAGCCTGGGTGGAACTCCTGGTCACTGCCGAATCGTGCCATAACGGGCGGCCTCGTGCGGCCGGTTCGGCACATCGCGCGCGGATGTCGCCGGTCACCGGCCGCCGCGGCCCGTGGTGGCGGGTGGGTTCAGCGCAGCCGTTCGAGGTCGCGGGCCGTTTCGGCGAGTTCGAGTGCCATGCGGCGCAACTCGCCGGGGTCGGCGCCGTCGTCGACGGCCGTGACGACGTCTTCGGCGGCGCAGCGCAGCTGGAAGAGGCGGTCCTGCAGCGCGGTCAGCTCGGTGTCGGACAGCACCACGGCGTCCTCGGGCAGGCCGCTGCGCTGGACGGCGACCCGGCGTTCGTAGGCGCGCTGGCGGCAGGACTGGCCGCAGTACCGGCGGCGACGGCCGGTGCTCCCCTGCTCGATCGGCCGGCCGCACCAGCCGCAGTGCAGGACGGCGCCGGGCCGCCGCCGGCGCGCGGAAACGTCACGTGACGCTTCGATCTGGTCCACCTGTCCGCTCACGCAGCAGACCCTAACCGGCCACGCGGAACTCATGCCTCGGCCACGCCGATGCCCCACACTGGTCGGGTGCAGATCAACCACCCGTACCTGAGCGGCACCCTCCCCCGCGCGTTCGCCCACCGCGGGTGGCACCTGGACGAGCTCGACGGGCTGGAGAACTCGCTGCCCGCCTTCCAGCGCGCGGTCGCCGAGGGCTACGCCTACGTCGAGACCGACGTGCACGCCACGGCCGACGGCGTGGTCGTGGTGCACCACGACGCGCTGCTGGACCGGACCACCGACGCCCACGGCCCGATCGCGAAGCAGACCTGGTCCGCGGTCTCCCGTGCGAAGGTCGGCGGCCGGGCGCCGGTGTCGCGGCTGGAGGACGTCCTGGAGGAGCTGCCGCAGACGCGGTTCAACATCGACGTCAAGAGCGACCGGGCGATCGTGCCGTTCGTCAAGACGGTCGAGCGGATGGGCGCGATCGACCGGGTCGCGGCGGCGGCGTTCTCCGACAACCGGCTGGCCGCGATCCGCAAACTGGCCGGGCCGAAGCTGATCACTTCGATGGGCCCGCGGTCGGCGGCCGTGCTGTGGGCCAGCGGGTGGCTGCCGTGGGCGCGGCTGGGCTTCCTGTGCCGGGGCGAGATGGCGCAGGTGCCGTCCCGGCAGGGCGCGATGACGGTGATCGACCGCGGGTTCGTGCGCAGCGCCGAGCGGGCCGGTGTCGAGGTGCACGCGTGGACGATCAACGAGCGGGCGCACATGGAGCGGCTGCTCGGCCTCGGGGTGCACGGCATCGTCACCGACCGGCCGGACGTGCTGCGTGAGGTGCTCACCGAGCGCGGCGCCTGGCCGCCCGCCGACTAGCCACCTCGGCGCCCGCCCCGGCTCCACGGCGCCAAGCAGCCACCCGCGCCGGCAACCTCTGCCGCGGGGAGACCTAACGGGGCGGTTTGCCCTCCCACGCCGCGTTCCACGTCTTGGGGCCGAGGCGGCCGGAGTCGTTGATGCCGTTGGCGCGCTGCAGGTCCAGCACCGCGTCGCGGGTCTTGTCGTAGTAGCAGCCGGTGCCGGTGAAGCCGTAGCCGAAGGCGTTCATCCGCAGCTGGAAGGTCTTGAGGGCTTCGGCGCAGTCGCCGTAGGCGTAGACGACGCCGGGCCAGGCGGGCTTGGCGCCGGCGACCGGGGCCGGGACGGGGCCGCCGCCGATGTAGGCGCTCTCGGCGTAGGTGGGGACGCGTTTGCTGCGGGCGTCCTTGTCGTTGCGCAGCCCGAGCATTCCGGCGCACTCCCAGGGCTGCCAGCCGCGCATGCGGTAGAGGTAGAGGGCGCGGTAGTCCTGCTCGGCGGGGGTGGCGAGGTCCGGGCGGCCCTGGCCGCCGACGCTGCGCCAGGTGGGCAGGTCGAACTGGTAGGCGCCGTAGTACCCGTTGCCGGTGTTGACGGTGTAGCGGTTGCTGGACTCGCACATGCGCAGCTTGAGCCAGGTCGCGGCGCTGGGGTCGGCCGACGCGGACGGGACGGCGACCAGCTGGGCCCCCAGGGCCAGCAGCGCGGCGAGCGCGAGACGGGCTCCGGCGCGGGCCGAGGGTCTCCAGCGGGGCTTTCTCATGCGGTCACCGTAAGTTCGCGCACCACGAACCTCAACTGTCACACCAGCCTCAGCTGTACCAGCATCGACGGGTCGCAGGGGGTCGGTGACACGCGTGCAGGCCTGCGAACACCCCGGAAACCGGACAAAAACCCTCCCCTTGCTCCCCGCTCCCCTGTCATCGGCAGCCGGACGCGACGGCTCCGCTGTTTTCACCCGATCAAGGGAGCCCGTCGCGGGGCTGGATAGGGTCGTCGGTCGTGAGCACCCTTGGCGACACCGATCCGGACCCGACCGACGCCCTGTCCCCGCTGCCCTCGCGCAACGGGTCGGGCACGCCGGCGCGGGGCAGGCTGCGGTTCTGCTACGGCCCGATGGACTGCGGCAAGTCCACGCTCGCGCTGCAGATCAACCACAACCACGCCCGGCAGGGCAGGCGCGGGATGCTGCTGGTGCGGCACGACCGGTCGGGTGAGCCGCGGATCAGCAGCCGGATCGGGATCACCCGCGAGGCGACCGAGGTGGGCGCCGACACCGACCTGCGGCAGCTGGTGCGCCGCGAGTGGGTCGCCGGGCGCCCGCTGGACTACCTGATCGTGGACGAGGCGCAGTTCCTGTCCGCGGCGCAGGTCGAGCAGCTGGCCGAACTGGCCGACGAGGTGTCCCTGGACGTGTACTGCTTCGGGATCGCCACCGACTTCCGCAGCCGTCTCTTCCCCGGGGCCCAGCGGTTGTTCGAACTGGCCGACGACCTGCAGCCGGTGCAGGTGGAGGTGCTGTGCTGGTGTGGCGCGCCGGGGCGGTTCAACGCCCGGGTGGCTGACGGCGAAGTCCTCCGGGAGGGTGACACCGTGGTGGTCGCGGACACCGCTCCGGGGGTAGTTGAAAACGCAAGTTCACCACACTGGGAGACGGAATTGGCTACTTTGCGTTATCAAGTACTATGTCGCCGCCACTTCCGCCTCGGCGACCTGGGGCCCGCGTCGCCGCAACACGGTCAGCTGCGGCTGACCTGAACGGATCAGCCCTTCCCCCGCACGGGGGAATATGCCAAGAAGACCCCCACATCCGCGTCACGTCGTGCACCGAATCGACTCTCAACAGAGGAAGCTGTTGCCGAGGGGTGATTCAGCTCATCGTGAGTAACGACATGGTGCTGTGGGAATTCCCAGTTGCCAGTAGCCGTTGCATAGGGTGAGCATCACCCTGGCTCTAGACCCGGAGCCGACTGAAAGGACGTCATCATGGCCGACCGTGTTCTCCGTGGAAGCCGGCTGGGAGCGGTCAGCTACGAGACCGACCGCAATCACGATCTGGCCCCGCGCCGTACGGTGCGATACGCGTGTCCGAAGAACCACGAGTTCGAGGTGCCCTTCTCCGACGACGCCGAGATCCCCTCGGTGTGGGAGTGCCGCCTGCACGGCAGCGAGTCCGAGATCGTCGATGGCGCGCAGCCCGAGCAGAAGAAGGTCAAGCCGCCGCGCACGCACTGGGACATGCTGCTCGAGCGGCGGAGCATTCCCGAGCTCGAGGAACTGCTGAACGAGCGTCTCGCTGAGCTGAAGGGACGGCGTACGTCCAAGTCGGCGTAGCGCTTCTGCCTCTCCCACCACACCGAAGGCCCCCGTGTCCTCCCGCCACGGGGGCCTTCGCCTGTCCAGGGCAGCCCGCTCAGGCGCGGCGCTCCCGCCCGGTGTCGGCTTCGATGTGCTCCTTGCGGACTTCGCCCGCCACGGTCTCGGTGTCCTGAACCTCTTCCTTGGCCAGCCGCACCCGCTCGACCGGCACGGCTTCGGTTTCGACCACCGGCCGCTCTTCGCGCAGGACGACCTCGTGTTCCTCCTCGGAGATGGCGGGCCCGTCCATGGCCTGGCCCCGATTGGCGTCGGTGATCGGTTCCCGCTCGACGCGCACTTCCTCCCGGGTCACCGGGACCTGGACCTGCTCGGTCTCGGTGACCACGTACTTGCGCAGCCGGGCGCGGCCGCGTTCGCGCTGCTCGGTGCCGACCCGTAGCCGCTCCTCCGACCGTGTCATGGCGTCGTCGGTGGTGGGGCCGGAGATGTCCCGGCCGGTCGTCTCCCGCGCGGGTTCCGCCTGCTGCGGCACCTGGTAGTGGCGGTAGAGCCGCTGCTCCTCGCTCTCGTCGATGTGGCGGCCCTGGGCCGTCGGGTCGGGCGTCACCCGCGGCGCGTCCTTGATCAGGTCCTTGGGGTAGGTCGTCTCCAGGTCGCCGTCGTCGCGTGGGCGCACCCCCTGGACGGGCACCAGGGAGTCGTGGGTGCCGAACAGGCCGGTGCGCACCGTGAGCCAGGTGGGGTGGCCCTGCTCGTCGTCGGTCCACAGCTCCTCGACGTGGCCGATCTTCTCCCCGCTGGTGTGGTAGAGGGTGTGCCCGGCCCAGTCCGCGAAGTAGCGCGTGCCGATTTCGGTCATGGTGGTTCCTTCACTGGAGGCGCCGGCGGACGGCCGGCGGTTTGCGGGGAACCCGACGCCGACGAAGGCGGCGTTCTGCTCAGTCGGGTCCATCGATGTCGCCGCAACGGGCTCGGCGGCTCGACCTCCAGTTACCCTCGGCAGTGATCGGTTATCGGACCAGCCGGAATGTCACCGCAATGGCGCAGACAGCAGGGCGCACTCGACGACCGACAGTAGAAAACGCCCCCGCCGTCGCCCGTCGGCACGGGGCCGACCGGGCGACGGCACACGGACAGTAGTGCGCGGTTCTGGCGCGAAACGGGGCCGCCGGGTCAGCGGCGGCGCAGCAGCGACCGCACCTGCTCGGCCCGGTAGCGGGCGCCCCACAGCCCCACGCGCAGCAGGGCCTCGCGGATGATGGCGCTGCTCATCTTCGACTGGCCGATCTCCCGCTCGGTGAAGGTGATCGGCACCTCGACCACGTCGAAGCCGGTGCGGACGGTGCGCCAGGCGAGGTCGATCTGGAAGCAGTAGCCGCGCGAGGCAATCTCGTCCAGCGGGAGCTTCTCCAGCACCTCACGCCGGTAGGCGCGGAACCCCGCGGTCACGTCCTTGATCCGCACGCCCAGGGCGAGCCGCGAGTACAGGTTGGCCGCGCGAGAGAGCAGTTCCCGGTGCTTGGGCCAGTTCACCAGGCTGCCACCGGGCACGTAGCGGGAGCCGAGCACCAGGTCGGTGTCGCCGAGGGCGGCCAGCATCCGCGGCAGGTCCTCGGGCGCGTGCGAGCCGTCGGCGTCCATCTCGACGATCGTGCGGTAGTCGCGTTCCAGGCCCCATCGGAACCCGGCCACGTAGGCGGCGCCGAGGCCGGCCTTCTCGGTGCGGTGCAGCACGTGGACGCGGTCGTCGCCGGCGGCGATCTTGTCCGCGAGCTCCCCGGTGCCGTCCGGGCTGCCGTCGTCGACCACCAGGGCGTGCACCTCGGGCAGGGCCCGGTGCAGCCGGTCCAGGATGAGTGGCAGGTTGTCCCGCTCGTTGTAGGTCGGGATCACCACCAGCACCGGATCGATCGGTCGGGCCGCCCGTGGCGCGTGCGCCATCCCCTTGTTCCTCCCCCGCGGAGAACCTCACTCCGCCCTGGTCGCCGTCGTGCTCGTCGCCCGGGTGCGGACGCGCAGGACGAGCCCGGCCAGGATGGCGGCGAGCGCCGCCCCGACCAGCCCGTACTCCGTGGACGCCCCGAGTCGATCCGACAGCGTAGCCTGTGTGCGCAGCGGCACATCCCCGACCAGGGACGCGGCGGTGAACTGGCTGGTCGACTGGGTGACGGTGCCGTCCGGTTCGACCAGGGCGCTGACCCCGCTGGTGGCCGACACGACGACCGCGCGGCCGTGCTCGACGGCCCGCAGCCGCGCCATCGCCAGCTGCTGGTAGGTCATTTCGCTGTGGCCGTACCAGGCGTTGTTGGTGGGCAGCACGATCAGCTGGGCGCCGTCGTTCACCGCGTCGCGGGAGACGTAGTCGTAGGCGATCTCGTAGCAGATGGGCACGGCGACCCGGGTGCCGGCGATGTCGAGCACCGCCGGGGTGGACCCGGCCTGCATGTCGCCGGTGTCGTCGACGAAGGGCGTGAACCAGCGGGCGATCGAGCGGGCCGGGACGAACTCGGCGAAGGGCACCAGTTCCTGCTTGGTGTAGTTCTCGCCGCGGCCGGTGGCCGGGTCCCACACGAACTCGGTGTTGCGGGTGCGCTGCCCCGGCTCGCGGTAGCGGGCGCCGATCAGGGTGGGGATGCCGAGTTCCCGCACCATCTGGTCGAGCACCGGGTCGGTGGTGGTGAGGTCGGTGGCGGTCTCCGGCCACACGATGAGGTCCGGCGTGGGCACGGCGCCGGAGCGGATCGCCGCGCGCAGGACCTCGCTCTGGGCGAGGTGGTTGGCGCGCAGGGTGGCCGACTCGTTGATCAGGTCGAGGCCGACGTCGGGCGCGTTGCCCTGCACCGTGGCCACCGTGCGGCTGCCGGCCTGGGCGCCGGTGCCGATCGTGGGCCACAGCGCGAGCCCGGCGACAACCGGGACGAGGGTGGCGATCACGGGCAGGCGGAGCGCGCGCCGGTCGCGGCGGGCGGCGTGCGCGAGCAGCGCGGCCAGCCCGAACCCGGCGAGCACGACGGCGAACCCGGTCAGCGGCGCGCCGCCGATCGAGGCGAGCGGGGTGAACGCCCCCTCGGGCTGGCTGAACGCGACGCGGCCCCACGGGAACCCGCCGAAGGGCCACCAGCTGCGCGGGGTCTCGCTGGCGATGATCACCGCCGCCATCCACACCGGCGCGCCGGGCAGGCGGGCGACGACGGTGCAGAGGGCGGCGGCGAGCCCGAGGTAGGCGGCCAGCGCGGCGGACAACGCGACCCACGGGGCGGGCCCGAAGCCGCGGCCGAGGAAGTCCTGCAGCCAGAACAGCAGCGGCAGGTACAGGCCGAGCCCGAACGCGAAGCCGTAGCCGAGGCCGCCCCAGAACCGCCGCCCGCGCAGCGCAAGACCGAGACCGGCGAAGCCCAGCGGCGCGAGCCACCACAGGTCGCGGGGCGCGAAGGCGAGGTAGAACACGAACCCCGAAGCCGCGGCGAGCGCGAGGCGCAGCAGCCAAGGCCGCCACTGCCGCTTCTTCCGGGTGGGTGCCGACGGCTCGGCGGACTCGGCCACTGGTGCTGCCACGCGATGAACTCTAGGCCGCGGAGGTGAACGCGTCGTAGAGCACCTCACCGCCCCGGACCGTGCGCAGGCAGGTGGGCAGCGGAGCGTCCGGGTCGAGCGGCGGCAGCGCGGGGACGCGCGAGCGCGGGTCGGTGGACCAGCGCTGGACCCGGGAGTCCGGCGCGGCGACGACGAGGTCGGCGGCGTCCCAGACGGCGTAGTGCGCGGGTGCGCCGGGCACCAGGCTGCCGGTGAGGCCGTCGTTGACGCCCGCCGCGCGGTGGCCGCCCCGGGTGTGGGCGGTGAAGGCGGCGCGCGCGGACAGGCCGGAGCCGGGCGTGCGGTGGTGGACGGCCGCGCGGACGCTGTCCCAGGGCTGCAGCGGGGTGACCGGGCAGTCGGAGCCGAACGCGAGCAGGACCCCCTCGGCGGCGAGCATCGCGAACGGGTTCATGGCCGCGGCGCGCTCGGGGCCCAGCCGCTGGGCGTACATGCCCGCCGTCCCGCCCCACAGGGCGTCGAACTGGGGCTGCATGGAGCCGGTGACGCCCCAGCCGGCCAGCGCCTTGGCCTGCTCGGCGTCGATCATTTCGAGATGCTCGAGGCGGTGGCGGCCACCGGCCAGCGCCCGCTGCCCGACGGTCTTCTCGGCGAGCTGGAAGCCGCGCACGACCTCGGCCACGGCGGCGTCGCCGATGACGTGGAATCCGGCCTGCAGTCCGGCTTCGGTGCAGGCGATCAGGTGCCCGGCGACGGTGTCGGCGTCGAGGTAGCGGGCGCCGGTGGAGCCGGGTTCGTCCAGGTAGGGCTCGTGCAGGGCGGCGGTGTGGGAGCCCAGCGCGCCGTCGGCGAACAGGTCGCCGGCCAGGCCGCGTGCGCCGAGGCGGCGGGCGGTGTCGACGGCGTCGAGCTCACCCCAGTAGCCGATCACCTCGGGGTGGCCGGGTTCGGCGGCGAGGGCGAGGAGGTCGGCGAGGTCGTCCTCGCCGGAGATGTCGGGCCCGGCGCATTCGTGGACGCTGACGATGCCGCGGGCGGCGGCCAGGCGGAGGAAGGCCTCCTGGGCGCGGCGGCGTTGCTCGCGGGTGAGCGCGGCGCGCACGGCGGTGCGGACGTGGTGGTGCGCGTCGCGGGTCAGCGGCCCGTCCGGGGACCAGCCTGCGGCGTCGCGGGCGGCGGGGGCGAGTTCGACCAGCGCGGTGGACACCAGGGCGGAGTGGACGTCGACGCGGCTGAGGTAGACGGGGACCCCGGCGGCGGCTTCGTCGATCTCGGCGCGGCTGGGCAGCCGGTCCGCGGTCCAGGTGGTCTCGTCCCAGCCGTGGGCGATCAGGACCTCGCCGGGGCGGGCGGCGGCGCGGATCGCGGCGAGCAGGCCGGCGGCGTCGGTGATCCCGCCGAGGTCGACTCCGGCCAGGTGGAGGCCGGTGGCGGTGGCGTGCACGTGGGCGTCGACGAAGCCGGGGGCGACGAACGCGCCGTCGAGGTCTTCGACGCGGGCGTCCGGGTGCAGGGCGCGGCCGGGGCCGTCCTGGCCGATCCAGACGATGGTGCCGTCCTTGACCGCCATCGCGGTGGCGTCGGGGTTGCTGGGCGAATGGATCCGCCCGCCCAGCAGGAGCGTGGTGCTGTCGTCGGTCACGGTGTCGAGTGTGCACGATGGGTCGCGACGAAAGCTTTTACGTCGTATTGTCACTTTCACCGGAAGTTTTGACGCAGCAGCGCCGACGAGGAGCAGAGATGACTGCGATCCAGGAAGTCTCCCCCGCCGACACCGATGTCGCCGAGCAGCCCTACGCCTACCGCCGCACCGAGCTGGCCGAACCGGACTGGCGCCGGTTCCCCGGGTGGCGGGAGGTGACCGAGGCGCAGTGGCGGGACGCCCAGTGGCAGCGCGTGCACTGCGTGCGCAACATCAAGCAGCTGCGCGCGGTGCTCGGGGACCTGGTCGAGGAGCGGTTCTACGACGACCTGGCCGCCGACCAGCGCGAGCTGGCGACGATGTCGATGCTGGTGCCGCCGCAGATGCTCAACACGATGACGGTGGACTCGACCGAGGCGTTCTACGCCGACCCCGTCCGCCGCTACATGCTGCCGGTGCGCAGCGACCGCGACCCGGAGTGGCCGAGCCACCCGCACTCGGCGCGCGACTCGCTGCACGAGGCCGAGATGTGGGTGGTGGAGGGCCTGACCCACCGCTACCCCACCAAGGTGCTGGCCGAGCTGCTGTCGACCTGCCCCCAGTACTGCGGCCACTGCACCCGGATGGACCTGGTGGGCAACTCGACCGAGCAGGTGGTCAAGCACAAGCTGGACCTCAAGCCGGTGGACCGCCAGGACGCGATGATCGATTACCTGCGCCGCACGCCGGGCGTGCGGGACGTCGTGGTCTCCGGCGGGGACGTGGCGAACGTGCCGTGGCACCAGCTGGAGTCGTTCCTGATGCGACTGCTGGACATCGAGACGGTGCGCGACATCCGGCTGGCGACCAAGGCGCTGGCCGGGCTCCCGCAGCACTGGCTGCAGCCCAAGATCGTCGAGGGGCTGGAGCGGGTGGCGGGCACGGCGCGGCGGCGCGGGGTGAACCTGGCGATCCACACGCACGTCAACCACGTCCAGTCGGTGACGCCGCTGGTCGCCGAGGCGGCGCGGACCGCGCTGGAGGTCGGCGTGCGGGACGTGCGCAACCAGGGGGTGCTGATGCGCGGGGTGAACGCGACCCCGGCCGCGCTGCTGGACCTGTGCTTCGCGCTGCAGGGCGAGGCGAACATCCTGCCGTACTACTTCTACCTGTGCGACATGATCCCCAACGCCGAGCACTGGCGGCTGGCGGTGTGGGAGGCGCAGGAGCTGCAGCACGCGATCATGGGCTACCTCCCGGGCTACGCGACGCCCCGCATCGTGTGCGACGTGCCCTACGTCGGGAAGCGCTGGGTGCACCAGGTCGCCGAGTACGACCGCGAGCGCGGCATCTCCTACTGGACGAAGAACTACCGCACCGGAATCGAACACGACGACCCCGAGGCGCTGCGCCGCCGCTACCCGTTCTACGACCCGATCTCCACGCTGCCCGAACAGGGCCGCGCCTGGTGGACGGCGCGGGGCTGAGCGCTCAGGCCGTGACGATCACCGCGATCGTCACGGCCACCAGCAGCGCCACGTAGGCGATGGCGTGCACGCGGTCCGGGATGCGGCCGGTCACGCGGCGGGTGATCGCGATCGCGGGCAGCGAACCGGCGAGCAGCAGGCCCGCGGCGGCGACGTCGACGTACCCGGTGGGGCCGTCCGCCGACACGGCGTAGACCACCGTGGCGACGACCGCGACCGGCGCGCTGAGCGGGTTCGCGATCGCGGTCGCCTCGGTCATCGGCAGGCCGCTGCGCCGCAGCAGGGGCACGGTCAGCACGCTCCCGCCGACGCCGAGCGCGCTGGCGACCACGCCGATCCCGACCCCGCCTGCCGTCCGGGCGACCGGGCCCAGCCCGCCGGGACCGGCGCCGCGGTCGAGGAATCCGCTGCGCAGCAAGCAGTCCGCGATCGTGATCAGCAGGTAGGCGACGAACGCGGCGTGCAGGATCGGTTCCGGCAGGCGGGTCGTGGTCAGCGCGCCGAGCGCCGCGCCGACCGCGATGAACCCGGCCAGCGGCCACACCCGGTCCCGGCGCAGGCGGCCCGCCCTGGCCTGGGCGAGCGTGGCGGCCAATGAGTTGACCACCATCACCGCCGCCGAGGTCGCGACCGCGACATGCATCTGCCCGGTCACGGCGAACACCACGGGCACCGTGAGGAACCCGCCGCCGAAGCCGAACAACACGGTGGTCACGCCGGTGAGGCAGCCGAACGCGAGCAGGACGGAGAAGGACACCACGTCCGGCACGCTAGGACCCGGCCACGGTGGCGGGCATTCGACGAACCGCCACCGGTCATCGAGAATCCGACACGTGCGCAACGTTCCCCTCGCCGACGTCGACAGCCTCGACCGCGACGTGCTGGCGATCGGCACCGACTACCCGCCGGATCACCTGCTGGAGTTCCACGAGCACCGGCGCGCCCAGTTCCTGCACGGCGCGACCGGGCTGATGGAGGTGGAAACCGCCGACGGCACCTGGACCGTGCCCGCCGACCGCGCGGTCCTCATCCCGCCGCGGACTCGCCACCAGGTCCTGATGCGCGGCGTCAGCACCCGCAGCCTCTACCTCGAACCCGCGGCGGTGCCGTGGTTCCCCACCCGCTGCCGGGTCGTCGCGGTCTCACCGCTGCTGCGGGAACTGCTGCGCGCCGCCGTCGACGCCGAACCGGAGTACCCGCGGCACGGGCGCGACGCCGCGGTGATGGAGCTGATCCGGCACGAGATCCAGGCCCTCGCCCCGCTGCCGTTCGACCTGCCGTTGCCCCGCCACGCCCGGCTGCGCGCGCTGTGCCTGGATTTCCACCGGCGCCCGGACGTGCATGCGCCGCTGTCCGCGTGGGCGGCCCGCCTGCACCTGTCCGAGCGCACCCTCAACCGGCTCTTCCGCGCCGAGACCGGGCTGACCTACCAGCGGTGGCGCCAGCGCGCCTGCACCCTGCACGCCATCCGGCTGCTCGCCGCCGGCGCCACCGTCACGGCGGTGGCCGCGGCGCTCGGATACGACACGCCGGCCGCGTTCACCGTGATGTTCCGCCGCGAGACCGGATCCGCGCCCAGCGGGTTCCTCACACGTGGCGCAGCGCCTGGTTGAGCAGGTTGCCGCTGCGGTCGAGGCAGTCGTCGCAGATCACGGCGCCCGTCTGGACGCACCGCATGCGCGGGAGGCTGCGGGTGAAGCCGAGGAAGGTGCGCCGGTCGGTGCGGTCGCAGAACTCGCACGGCTCTCCCCCGCTCCGCAGGCGTTCCAGGTCGGTGCCGCCGCGGCTGGTGCGCGGCTGTCCGTCGCGGACGAGACCGAGACCGGTTTCCACGCAGCGCGCGCAGATCGGGCCGGCCGGCCCGGGGACGCGGCGCTCACCGGCCGCGGGCGGGGTGTCGCAGAACCTGCACCGCATCGTCCGGTTTTCCCGATCGGGTGGCACCGGAAACCCGTTCACTCGACGCGGGCGATCAGCGCGCCCTGCACGAGGGCATCGCCCTCCTTGGCCAGCAGCCGCACGACCCCGGCGGCGGGCGAGGAGATCTCGACGTCGACCTTGTCCACGGCGACCTCCGCGAGCAGGTCGCCCTCGGCGACGCGCTCGCCGTCCTGCACGAACCAGGTCGCCACCACACCCTCGGCGTCCGGGTCCTTCTCCGACAGCATCGGGAACAGCACTTCGGTCACGTCGCGACCACCTCCGGTGTGGGCAGCACCGGCCGTTCACACCTCCGCGCTGCCCGGAAACATCCAGGATGTGACGGCCCGCCTGGTTCTGGCAAGCGCGTAGGTTGGGCTTGGACAGCAATCACCAACGGAGGTGAGCGATGCGCACGAGACGTCGGGCACGCTGGGTTCGGATCGAGGCGTGGCACATCCCGGTCCGGCTGGTGACCGGGGCCTTCGTCCTGAACTCGGGCTTGGCCAAGCGGAAGGCCGACGAGACGACGACGGCGCAGCTGCACGGGTTCGCCGCGGGCACGTACCCGCCGGTGAAGCGCGTGCCGCCGGAGAAGTTCGTCCGGGCGCTGTCGGCCGGCGAGATCGCGCTGGGCACGATGCTGCTGATCCCGGCGGTGCCGCCGCTGGTGGCAGGCGCCGGCCTCGCCGCGTTCTCGGCCGGGCTGCTCGGCCTGTACGCGCGCACGCCGGGCCTGCGGCAGGAGGGCTCGATCCAGCCCACCGAGCAGGGCGTCGCGATCGCCAAGGACGTGTGGATGTTCGGCATCGGCGCGTCGATGGTGCTGGACCACTTCCTGGGGTCACACCGCCGCGAGCGCGCGTAGCGCGGAGCCGAGGTCGCCGGCGGACTCCAGGTGCCGGGCCGCGGACTCGGCCATCGACTTCCGCAGTTCCGGGGTGTCGAGCATCCGCCGGACCGCCGCCGCGAGTTCGCCGTCGGCCTCGCACACGACCGCGAGCCCGGCTTCGGCCATGAGACGGGCGTTGGCTCGGCCGTGCGCGGCGATCGGCCGGTGCATCAGCACGGGACGGCCGCAGGCCAGCGCTTCCAGCCCGGTGGCGCCGCCGGCGTTGGTGACCACCACGTCGGCGGCGATGGTCCAGGCGGCCATTTCGTCGGTCCAGCCGAGCACGCGCAGGCGCGGGTCGGCGAGCCGCCGCAGTGACCGCGCCAGGCGCTCGTTGCGGCCGCACACCACCACGGGCACCACCGAGGGGTCTGCGGCGAGCAGTTCGCGGGCGGCGGAGGAGACCTGGCCGAACCCGAGCGAACCGCACGACACCAGCGCCACGAACGTATCCGGCGGCAGCCCTAGCCTGCGGCGCGCGGCGTTGCGGTCGCCGGGCCGGAACTCGCCGCGCACCGGCGGCGCGGACACCGCGACGGGCGCGTCGGGCACGCACCGCACGGCGGGCGGGATCGCGACCGGGTGCATGACGAGGTTGCGGTCGATCCGCCCGTACACCCAGAACGGGTGCGGCGCGAAGTCGGAGATCCACGCGCCCACCGGGGCGCGCAGCAGGCCGCGGCGGCGCAGCCACTCCAGGCCCGCGGTGCCCAGTGGGTAGGTGGACAGCACCAGGTCCGGTTCCCCGACGACCCGCGCCAGGCGGCGGCCGCACCAGGCGCCCGTGAAGCGCTTGCAGGCGGCGGCGAACCAGCGGGAGCGCCACAGCGCCGCGTAGAAGAACTCGTACAGCCACGGCGTGCGGCGCACGTTGGTGACGTAGATCTGCCGGAACAGCGGGCCGACGCCGGGACCCATCACGTCGAGGGCGTCGAGCCAGCGGATTTCCGCGCTGGGCCACAGCCGGTGCACGGCCTCGGCGAGGGCGCGGCCGGTCGCGTTGTGCCCTTCGCCCATCGTCGCGGACACCACGAGCACCTGTTTCACCGGACCTCCCGTGGAGTCAGGCGCGCCGCCCTGGCGGACAGCACGACGATGCCGGCGATCACGACGAGACCGGCCAGGCCGGCGCCGGCGAGCGCGGCCGGGTCGGCGGTCACGGTCTCACCGAGCCACCACACGCCGATGGCGACACCGACGAGCGGGTCCAGCGCGGTGATCACGGCCAGCGCCGGGGTGAGGAACTCGCCGCGCTGGAAGGTGTTCTGGCTGAGCAGGAACCCCAGCGGCCCGACCACGCACACCACGTACAGCACCGGGTGCGTGAACGGTGCGGCGAGGCTGTCCCGCGCCTGCCCGGCCACGACCTTCATCAGCCCGGCGGTGACGCCGTAGAGCACGCCGGTGGCGACGGCGAGCCCGAGGACCCGCAGCGCGCCGGGCGCCAGCACCGACACCGCGAGCCCCAGCACGGTCAGCGCGGCCAGGGTCAGCGCCAGCACCACCGGTGCCGGGCCGCGGACGAACGTCGTGCTCTCCTCGCCCGGGCGTGCCAGCAGCAGCACCGCGGCCAGCCCGCACACGCACATCAGCGAGCCGGCGCCGAGCACAGCGTCCGGGCGGCGGTCGGCCAGCCGGTCGGCGAAGAACCCGGCGAAGATCAGCGATGTCAACAGCAGGGGCTGCACCACCAGCAGCGGCGCGAACGCCAGCGCGACCAGTTGCAGCACCAGGCCGGCGACCGTCGCCGCCATCCCGGCCAGCCACAGCGGACGGCGCGCGAGGCGGGACAGCAGCGCCGGGTCGAGGGTGCGGGCGGTCTCGACCTGTTTGGTGGCGCGCGCCTGCGCGGCACTGGCCAGGCCCATCAGGGCGGCCCCGGCGACCGCGGCGGGCACGGCCACCGCCCAAGCGCTCGGTCCCGTCGGCACCTCGCCCCCTCGGTGGTCACTTTCACGGTAGCGGCGGGACGATCACCGGGGGCCGGGTTCACAAGGGCTTCGGCCGGGCTTCTCTAAACTGCCACCGGTGCGACGGTTTCGGTGGTGGATCGGCGGGGGCGTTCTGCTCTTCGTCCTGGTGCTGGTGGGGATCTTCGTGTTCACGGGACCGAGCACGCCACCCGGGCCCATCGAGCGCCCCGGTCCGCCCGGCACCGGTCCGCTGACGATCGTGTCCATGGGCGACAGCACGCTGTCCGGTGAGGGCGCGGGCAGTTACACCGCCGACACCAACGGCGCCAACGGGGACTGGTGCCACCGCTCCCCCAACGCGACGGTGGAGAAGACCGACGTGCCGGGCATCGTGGAGAAGGTCAACCTCGCCTGCTCCGGCGCGCCCGCCGCGCAGGTCGGGCTGGGCGACACCAGGCAGTGGACCGAGCCGTCCCAGGCCGGGCAGCTGGCGGAACTGGTGAAGACCCACCGTGTCGCGGCGGTCGTGGTCGCGGTGGGCGCCAACGACGACCCGCGTTTCTCGCAGCTGATCTCGCAGTGTTTCCAGGCGTGGTTCATCTCCGGCAACGCGCCCTGCCGCACCACGATCGCGCCGACCTGGCAGCAGCGGGTCGACGCGATGGTGCCGAAGGTGGTGAGCGCGCTCGGCGACATCAAGACGGTGCTCGCCCGCGCCGGGTACGAGCCGGAGGACTACCAGCTGGTGCTCCAGTCCTACGCGGCGCCGATCGGGCCGGGGATCCCGGCGAACCTGCAGAACCTCAACGGGTGCCCGTTCCGCACCGAGGACCTGCAGTGGGTGGTCAACGAGGGCGTGCCGGTGCTGTCCCGCGGGCTGGCCTCGGCGGCGGCGCAGGCCGGGGCGCGGTTCCTGGACCTGTCCCGCGCCGGGCTGGGGCACGAGGCGTGCAGCGGCGGGGCCGACCCGTCGACGGAGTGGTTCAGCCGGCTGACGCTGCAGCTCAACGACCTCGCCGACGCCGACCGCGCGAGTCATGCCATTCAGGAATCGTTCCACCCCAACGCGAACGGGCACGCCCAGTTCGGCCGCTGCCTGACCGAGTTCCTGGCGACGTCCGGCCCGGCGGCCGCGTGCCTGAAGGGCCAGGACGGCAACCTCCACCCGGCGGCCACCGTCACCGCCGGGTAGCGCCGCTCAGCGGTCCGCGCCCTAAAGGTCCAGTGCCGCGCGCAGCGCGATGTCCACCTGCTCCTGCGTCTGCTGGTCGATCTCGGCGATCCGCTCCACGAGCCACCCGCGGTAGAGGCGGGTCAGGAACAGCGTGGAGATCCAGAACCGGCTGTCCAGCGCGACGCCGAGGATGTCCTGCGGGTCCTCTTCCAGCAGTTCGGTGCCGATGAGCCAGGGGCGTTCCGACTCGTTGACGCCGTCGGAGGACAGCAGCAGCACCGTGCGTTCCCGGGACGGCTGGGTGGGCGGCTTGTACGCCCAGATCTCGCCTTTACGCACCCAGGTCCTTCTCCGCCGCGGCCAGTTCCGCCTCGTCGGCCGCGGCCAGCGCCTCCGCGTCGTGCCGGGCCGGGGCGCGGTAGCCGGTGCGGACGGCCTCGCGCCGGGCGGCGCGGGACAGCCACGCCGACAACGAGATGCCGTGCGCCTTCGCCGCGCGCTCGGCGTACTCGATCGCCGCCGTGTCGAGCGAGAGCGTGACCTTACGAGTTGCCATACCTTTTATCGTACCCTTCGCCCGGCGTTTGTCACACCGTCGGCGGACGGCCTTCGAACGGCGTGGACAGCACCACGGTCGTCCGCGTCGACACCTTCGCCGCCTCCCGGATTCGGCGCAGCAGGTCCTCCAGGTCCCGCGGCGACGCCACGCGCACCAGCAGGATGTAGGACTCGTCGCCGGCGACCGAGTAACACGACTCGATCTCCCGGATGTGCTCGATGCGCTGCGGGTAGTCGTCCGGCGCGGCCGGATCGTTGGGGGTCAGCGAGATCAGCGCGGTCAGCGGCAGCCCGATCTGCTCGCTGTCCAGCCGCGCCACGTACCCCTGGATCACGCCGCGCTGCTCCAGCCGCCGCACACGCTGGTGCACCGCCGACACCGACAGCCCCACCCGCTCGGCCAGATCGGTGAAGGAGCAGCGGCCGTCGCCGGCCAGCTCCCGCGCGATCGCCTGGTCCAGCGGCTCCAGCGGCCCGCTCACGAGTCGAGCACGACGAGCTCGTGCGGGCGCTGGTTGAGTGCTTCGACCCCGTCGGCGGTGACCACGACGATGTCCTCGATGCGGGCGCCCCACCGGCCCGGCTGGTAGATGCCCGGCTCGACGCTGAACGCCATCCCCGGCTCCAGGGCCAGGTCGTTGCCCGCCACGATGTAGGGCTCCTCGTGCACGTCGAGCCCGATGCCGTGCCCGGTGCGGTGGATGAAGAACTCCCCGTACCCGGCGTCGGCGATGATCTCGCGCGCCGCGGCGTCGACGGACTGGGCGGTGACGCCCGGCCGCACCGCCTCGACCGCGGCCTGCTGCGCGCGCTGCAGCACGGCGTAGGTCTCGGCCACGTCGGCGTCGCGCGGCTCGCCCACCGCGTAGGTGCGGGTGGAGTCGGAGTTGTAGCCCTCGGGGATCGGGCCGCCGATGTCGACCACCACCACGTCGCCGCGCTCGATGACCCGGCCGGACACGTCGTGGTGCGGGCTGGCGCCGTTGGGGCCGGAGCCGACGATCACGAAGTCGGCGTGGAGGTGCCCCTCCTCGACGATCGCGGCGGCGATGTCGGCGCCCACCTCGGCCTCGGTGCGGCCGGGGCGCAGCCACTCGGCGATACGGGCGTGCACCCGGTCGATGGCGGCGCCGGCGCGGCGCAGCGCGTCGATCTCGGCGGCGTCCTTGCGCATCCGCAGCTCGCGGATCACCGGGCCGGCCAGCGTCTGCTCGGCGGAGCCGAGCGCGGCGCGGAACGCGAGCACGTGCAGCGCGATGAGCCCGTCGCTGACCGCGACGCGGCCGGGCTTGCCGAGCCGGTCGGCGACCATGCGGTAGGGGTCCTCGCCGTCGACCCAGGTGACCACCTCGACGCCCAGCTCGCCGGTGGGCACCGCCGCGTAGCCGGGGGCCTCCAGCTTCGGCACGACCAGCGCCGGGGTGCCCTCGGCCGGCACCACGAGGGTCGTCAGCCGCTCGAAGGAGCCACCGGCCTCGCCGAGCAGGTACCGCAGGTCCGAGCCCGGCGCGATGAGCAGGGCGTCGGCGCCGGCGTCGGCGGTGGCCGCGCGGGCCCGCTCCAGGCGGGCGCGCAGGGTTTCCGGGGCGGGTGCTGGGATCTCGGGTGAGCGGGACGACATGCCACGCAGCGTATCTGGCCCCGGCCGGGACCGCGTCTGGCAGGCTGTGGTCCGTGACACTTGCCCTGCTGGATTCCGCGAGCCTGTACTTCCGCTCGTTCCACGCGCTGCCCGAGTCGATGACCGCGCCGGACGGGACGCCGGTCAACGCGGTGCGCGGGTTCACCGACACGCTGGCCCGGATCGTCACCGACCGGCGCCCGACGCGGCTCGTCGCGTGCCTGGACGCGGACTGGCGCCCGAAGTTCCGCACCGACCTGCTGCCCAGCTACAAGGCGCACCGGGTGGCCGACGCCGACGCGAACGCGGAGGAGGTGCCGGACACGCTCACCCCGCAGGTGCCGATCATCCTGGAGGTGCTGCAGGCGTTCGGGTTCGCCACCGCCGAGGCCGCCGGGTACGAGGCCGACGACGTGATCGGGGCCCTGACCGCGCGGGAGAAGACCGACCCGGTGGAGGTGATCACCGGCGACCGGGACCTGTTCCAGCTGGTGCGCACCGAGCCGACCCCGGCGTCGGTGGTCTACGTGGGCAAGGGCTGGGCCAAGGCCGAGGTGCTGGGGCCGCCGGAGATCGCCGAGCGTTACGGCGTGCCGGTGCAGGGCGCCGGGCAGGCGTACGCGGAGATGGCCGTGCTGCGCGGCGACCCGTCCGACGGGCTGCCGGGGGTGGCCGGGATCGGCGAGAAGACCGCGGCGAAGCTGATCACCCAGTTCGGCTCGCTCGACGGGCTGATCGCCGCGGCCACCGCGGGCAGCAAGGACGTGCCGCAGAAGACGCGGCAGCGGCTCGCCGAGGCCGAGGAGTACCTGCGGGCGGCGCCCACGGTGGTCAAGGTCGCCGCCGACGCGCCGGTGTCGCTGTCCGGTTCCGACGCGGTGCCCGCGTCGCCCGCGGACCCGGACCGGGTGGTGGAGCTGGCCGAACGGTGGAACCTGGGCAGCTCGGCGACCCGCCTGGTCAAGGCGCTCACCGCGAACGCCCGCTGACCCGGGCCTGGCGCCCGGCTGGATGGCGGGCTGCCGCGGCGGTCAGCCGCCGGAGGCGGCCGCCGCGCGCTGGGACTGGATCGTCTTCCGCAGCGCTTTCACCACCGGCTCCACCGGGCGGCCCAGCTCCGCCAGCCGCCCCTTGTACTGGCGCCGTTCGGCGCGGGTGAAGACCGTGCGCAGTTCGGCGGTGCCGGCCAGGGCGCACAGCGCGCCGAGGCGCGGATCCACCCGGTAGGCCGGCTGCCCGCCGCGCACGGTGCGCCGCACCTCCTCCGCCAGCCGCTTGGTTTCGTGCGGGCGGCGCAGCGTCACACGGTGCACCGGGAACAGGCCGAGCACGCGCCGCGAGTCGACCTTGATCACCTGCTCGGCGGCCAGGTGCTCCCGCACCAGGGGCACTATCCGGCTGGCGCGGCGGGACACCCACCGCCGCCACGACCGGGGCGCGCTGTCGCCGATCTCCAGCAGGACCAGGTCGAGCACCGGGTCCAGCCCGGGCGCGGGCGCGGCCGGAGCCGCCTTGCCGCCGTCGTCGACGAGGAAGCCGCCGAGCACCAGGTCGGCCAGCGCCGCGGCCCGCAGGGCGTAGCCCAGTTCGGACCGCGACGTCAGGCGTTTCTTGTCCGTGTCGTAGGCCAGCAGGAAGAGCCGCGCGGCCAGCGAGTCAGGCTTGTCCATCCTCGTCCCCCTTCTTCGGGCGTCCCCGCGGGCGCATGCGGCCCACCTCGCGGGGCAGCCGCCCGGCGTCCGCGAGTGCCTTGCGCAGCAGGAACTCGATCTGCGCGTTGGTGCTGCGCAGCTCTTCACCCGCCCAGCGCGCCAGCGCGTCGTGCACGGCCGGGTCGAGCCGCAGCAGGATCTTCTTCCGTTCGGCCGGCATCTACTGGTACAGGGTCCCGGTGTTGACGACCGGCTGCGCGTCGCGGTCGCCGACGAGCACCACGAGCAGGTTGCTCACCATCGTGGCCTTGCGTTCCTCGTCGAGCTCGACGACCTCGTGCCGGGCGAGCCGGTCCAGCGCCATCTCCACCATGCCGACCGCGCCTTCCACGATGCGCTGGCGCGCGGCCACCACGGCCCCGGCCTGCTGGCGCCGCAGCATCGCCTGCGCGATCTCCGGGGCGTAGGCCAGGTGGGTGATGCGGGATTCGATGATCTTCACACCGGCCGAGGCGACGCGCGTGGCGATCTCCGCGGACAGCTTCTCGGTGATCTCGTCGGCGTTGTCCCGCAACGACAAGCGGGCGGTGTCGGCGTTGTCGTAGGGGTAGGCGTTGGCGATGTGCCGGACCGCGGTCTCGCTCTGGATGGCCACGAACTCGACGAAGTCGTCGACCTCGAACACGGCCTGCGCGGTGTCGGCGACCTGCCACACCACGACCGCCGCGATCTCGATCGGGTTGCCGTCGGCCTCGTTGACCTTCGCCACCCCGGTCTCGTGGTTGCGGATGCGCGTGGAGACTTTGCGCCGCTGGGTGAACGGGTTGACCCACTGCAACCCGGTGGTGCGCAGCGTCCCCACGTAGCGGCCGAGCAGCTGCACCACCCGCGCCTCGCCCGGCGCGACCGGGGTCAGCCCGCCGAGGAGCACGATCCCGGCGAGCGCGGCGACCACGCCCCCGGCGAGCATGCCGGCCGAGCCGTCGCCGGTGGCCAGCAGCACGACCCCGCCCGCCACCAGCACCACCGCGACGCCCAGCATCACGAACCCGTTGACCGCGCGCACCAGGCGTTCCCGCGTCTGCGGCGCCGGCATGTCCACGACGGTTTCCATGACCGCTCCCCTCAGTTCCTTGCCTCGATGGCATCAATGTAGCATAGTGATATCACTTTTTCAGCGCTACACGGAAGGGGGACACGGTGGCGGACAGGCAACTGGAGATCGACGGCCTGACGAAGCGGTACGGCGAGCGGCTCGCGTTGTCGGAGATGACGTTCGACGTGCGCGCCGGGGAGCTGTTCGGGTTCGTGGGCAGCAACGGCGCGGGCAAGACCACGACGATGCGGATCGTGCTGGGGGTCCTGGCGGCCGACGACGGGCAGGTGCGCTGGGACGGCGCGCCGGTGACGCTGGAGACCCGGCGGCACATCGGCTACATGCCCGAGGAACGCGGGCTCTACCCGAAGATGAAGGTCGGCGAGCAGCTGGTCTACCTGGCGCGGCTGCACGGCATGCCGGCCGCGGAGGCGCGCCGGTCGGTGGCGAACTGGACCGAGCGGCTCGGGGTCGCCGCCCGCCTCGACGACGAGGTGCAGAAGCTGAGCCTGGGCAACCAGCAGCGGGTGCAGCTGGCCGCCGCGCTGGTGCACGACCCGGCGATCCTGGTGCTCGACGAGCCGTTCTCCGGGCTGGACCCGGTCGCGGTCGACGTGATGAGCCAGGTGCTGCGCGAGAAGGCCGCCGAGGGTGTGCCGGTGGTGTTCTCCAGCCACCAGCTGGACCTGGTCGAGCGGTTGTGCGACCGGATCGGCATCGTGCGGGACGGGCGGATGGTCGCCTGCGGCACGGTCGGCGAGCTGCAGGCAGGCTCGACGGTGCGGCTGCTGGTGGAGGCGCCGGCCGCGGCGCCCGGCTGGGCGGACGGGCTGCCCGGGGTGTCGGTGGTCCGGCAGGAGGACGGCCGCACCGAGCTGGAACTGGCCGACGGCGCCGACGACCAGGCGGTGCTGCGCGCGGCGCTGGCGAGCGGGCCGGTGCACGAGTTCGCGCGGCGGCGGCAGTCGCTGACCGAGCTGTTCCGGCACGTCGTGACGACCGAGGAGGTGGCGGCGTGAACCGGGACGGCTGGACGGGCGTTTCGCTCGTCGCGTCACGCGAGATCGGCATCCGGTTGCGGTCCAAGGCCTACCGGCTGAGCACGCTGGCGCTGCTGGTGGTGATCGTCGGGTTCGCGGTCGTGATGAAGCTGATCGGCGGCGGCAGCGGCGCGGACGCCACGGTCGGCGTCACCGGGCCGGCGTCGGCGCTGGCCGCGCCGCTGCAGGCGGCCGGGCAGGCGGTCGGCGAGACCGTCGAGGTGCGCACGCTGCCCGACGAGGCCGCGGGGCGCGCCCAGGTGAGCGACGGCGACCTGGACGCCCTGCTGGTCGGTGACGGCTCGCGGGTGCAGGTCGTGGTGAAGAAGGACCTCGACGAGAACCTGCGCACCGCGCTGAACGTGCTGGCCGGGCAGCTCGCGCTCAACCAGCAGATCACCGCGCTCGGCGGCGATCCGGCGCAGGTCAACGCGGCGGTGTCGGGCGCCGGGGTCGAGGTGTCGCCGATGGAGCAGCCCTACCCCTACAACAGCCAGCAACTGGTGCTCGGGATCGTCGCCGGCATCCTGATCTACATGTCACTGCTGCTCAACGGGCAGTCGGTGGCGCAGGGCGTGGTCGAGGAGAAGACCAGCCGCGTCGTCGAACTGCTGCTGGCGACGGTGCGGCCGTGGCAGCTGATGGCCGGGAAGGTGCTGGGCATCGGCGCGGTCGGGCTGATCCAGATGGTCCTGATCGGGGTGGTCGGGATCGTCGCCGGACTGGCCACCGACGTGCTGACGATCTCGGTGTCGGCCGCGGCGGGCACCGTGGTGTGGCTGATCGTGTGGTACCTGCTGGGGTTCCTGATGTACTCGATCGTGTTCGCCGGGCTGGGCGCGCTGGTGTCCCGGCAGGAGGACGTGGGCGGCGCGGTCACGCCGGCGCTGTTCTTCGTCATCGCCGGGTACGTGGTGGGGATTTCGGTGCTGCCGAGCGACCCGGGCAGCGGGCTGGTGGCGCTGCTGTCGGTGATCCCGGTGTTCGCGCCGACGCTGATGCCGATGCGCCTGGCGATGGGCGGGGTGGCGCCGTGGGAGGCGATCCTCTCGGTCGCCCTGGTCGTGGCGCTGATCCCGGTGCTGGTGTGGCTGTCGGCGCGGATCTACCGCAACGCCGTCCTGCGCACCGGCGCGAAGGTCGGTTTCCGCGAGGCGCTGCGCGCGGCGTAGGAGCGCAAGAACGGAGAAGACCGGCGGGCCGGTGGGTTCTAGGGTCGGAGGTGAGCCGGCCCCGCCTGGGGGCGGGGCCGGCATTCCACTCGTCAGGCTCCGGCGCCGCCGTCCACCGGCACGATCGCGCCGGTCACCATCGAGGCGCGGTCGCTGAGCAGCCACGCGGCCACCTCGGCGACCTCGCGCGGCTCGGCCATCCGGCCGAGCGGGATGGACGCCGTCGCCCGTTCGATGATGCCGGGGCTGGCCTCCTCCCACGTCTGCATCATCTGCGTGACTGTGCCGGCGGGGGTGATGCCGTTGACCCGGATGCCGTCGCGGGCCCAGGTCACGGCCGCGGTCTCGGTGATGCTGTTGAGGGCGCGTTTCATGGCGCCGTAGGCGGGCAGGGCGGGGTTGGCGCGGCGGCTGCCGATGCTGGAGGTGTTGACGATCGCCCCGCCCCCGTTGCCGCGCATGAGCTCGGCCTGCGCGGTCATGGCGGTCCAGTGCGCGCGGAAGTTCACCGCGAACTGCTCGTCGATGTCCTCGTCGCTGGTGGTGTCGAGCGGGCCGGGACTGCGCTGGATGGCGGCGCCGTTGTTGAAGGCGCCGTCCAGTCGTCCGTGCAGCTCGCCGGCCCGGGCAACCGCGGCGCGGATGCCGGCGCGGTCGGCGAGGTCGAGTGGCACGGCGTCGGCGGTGCCGCCGCCGGCGCGGATCTCGCCGACGATGCGGTCCAGGGTCTCGGCGCCGCGGGCGGCGAGCACGACGGCGGCGCCTTCGCGGGCGAACAGCCTGGCCGCGGCCTCGCCGATGCCGCGGCTGGCGCCGGTGATGAACACGACCTTGCCGGTGAGCAGGCCGATGGGTGCGATGTCGGTCGTCATGAGCGCAGTGTCGGCCCGTCGACGGCACCGGATGCAGGCACAAGCAGTACCAGGATCCGCCGCCGCGGGGCGGGCACACTCGGGGTGTGGACAAGAAGGAACTGGGCGCGTTCCTCCGCAGCCGCCGCGAGCGGCTCCGGCCGGAGGACGTCGGCCTCCCTTCCGGGCCGCGGCGCCGGACGCCGGGGCTGCGGCGGGAGGAGGTGGCGGTGCTGGCGCACATCTCGACCGAGTACTACGTCCGGCTGGAGCAGGGCCGCGCGCCGCGACCCTCGGGTGAGGTCCTCGCCGGGATCGCGGAGGCGCTGCGGCTCACCGACGCCGAGTCCGCCCACCTGCATGTCCTCGCGGGCACCGCGCCCACCCGCGGCGGCCTGCACCCGCGCGACGTGCGGCCGAGCATCCGCGCGTTGATCGGCCGGCTGCCGGACACGGCGGCGATCGTGACCTCCGCCGCGTTCGAGGTGCTGGCCTGGAACGATCTCGCGGCCGCGCTGATGGAGGACTTCGGCGCCCTCTCCCCGGCCGAGCGCAACCTCGCGCGCCGCGCGTTCCTCCGCCCGGCGGACGAGGGCCCGCTGTACGGAATCACCCATGAGGCGGAGTTCCGGCAGCACGTCGTCATGCAGCTGCGCGCGACCCTCGCCCGCTACCCGGCCGATCCCGCGGTGAGCGGGCTGGTCGGCGACCTGTGTGACGGCAGCCCGGAGTTCGCGCGGCTGTGGGAGCGGCACGACGTGCGGGCCGTGCCCGCGCTCACGAAGACCTTCCGCCACCCGGTGGTCGGGGAGCTCACCGTCGACTGCGACTCGCTCGCGCTCACCGACCGCGACCAGCACCTCGTGCTCTACAGCGCGCCGCCGGGCTCCCCGGACGCCGAGTCGCTCGCGCTGCTCAACGTCCTCGGCGCCCGGGCGGGCGAGTACCTGTCCTAGCGGCTCAGCCGCCGGTAGCGGCGCACCGACAGCGGCAGGAACACCGCGATCATCGCCACCGGCCACAGCACCGCCAGCAGCAGCGCGTGCTCGGCGAACCAGCCGCCGCTGTCCCACCCCGGGTTGCCGAACAGCTCCCGCGTCGCGGCGGCGGTCGCCGACAGCGGGTTCGCGTCGGCGATCGCGCCGAGCCAGCCGGGCATCGTGCCGGGTGAGACGAACACGTTGGACAGGAAACCCAGCGGCCACACCAGGATCTGCAGCGCCACCACGCTTTCCGGGCCCTTCGCGACGAGTCCGAGGTAGAGGCCCAGCCACAGCAGCGCGAACCGCAGCAGCACCAGCAGCCCGAACGCGGCCAGCGCCGCGCCGAGCCCGTTGTGCCAGCGCCACCCGGTGGCGAGCCCGCACGCGGCGAGCACGACCAGCCCGGCCACCGAGTTGAGCAGGTCGGCCACCGCGCGGCCGGTGACCGGCGCGGACGCCGCCATCGGCAGCGAGCGGAACCGGTCGGTCGAGCCGCGGGCGACGTCGGTGGCGATGCCGGTGAAGGTGGTCTCGATGCCGAACGCCATGGCCAGCACGAACATCCCGGGCAGCAGGAACTCGCGGTAGTCGCCGGGGGCGGCCATCGCGCCGCCGAACAGGTACCCGAACATCACCAACATCAGGACCGGGAACAGCAGCGACACGATCACGGCCGCGGGCTGTCGCGCCCAGTGCGCCAGCTCCCGGCGGGTCATGGTCCAGCCGTCGGCGATCGTCCAGCGCAGGGTGGTCATGCCGGCACCTCCTCGCGTGCGGTCAGCTTCAGGAACACCTCGTCGAGCGTGGGGCGGCGCAGGGTGAGGTCGGCGATGCCGATGCCGGCCTCGTCGTAGGCCGCGGCGAGCCCGGTCAGGTCGCGCACCCGGTCGGACACCGGCACGCTCAGCCCGCCGTCGGTCAGGTCGGCCGCCGCTCCGGTGACCCGGCTCGCCAGCGCCGCCGCAGCGGGCACGTCGGCCGCGTCCCGCAGGACCACCTCGACCCGGTCGCCGCCGATGCGGGACTTCAGCTGGGCCGGGGTGCCCTCGTCGACGATCCCGCCGTGGTCGAGCACGGCGATGCGCCCGGCGAGCTGGTCGGCCTCGTCCAGGTACTGCGTGGTGAGCAGCACGGTGGTGCCGTCGGCGACGAGTTCCCGCACCGCGGCCCACACCTCGCTGCGGCCGCGCGGGTCCAGGCCGGTGGTGGGCTCGTCGAGGAACAGCACCTCGGGCGAGCGCAGCAGCCCGGCGGCGAGGTCGAGCCGCCGCCGCATGCCGCCGGAGTACTGCTTCACCGGCTTCTCCCCCGCGTCGCCCAGCCCCATCCGGGGCAGCAGCTCGTCGGCCCGCTGCCGCGCCCGGCGCGCGCCGAGGTGGTAGAGCCGGCCGAACATCTCCAGGTTCTGCCGCCCGGACAGCACCTCGTCCACCGCCGCGTGCTGCCCGACCAGCCCGATCCGGTAGCGGACCTGCGCGGCCTGGCGGCGCGCGTCGAACCCCGCGACCAGGACCGTCCCGGCGTCGGGCCGCAGCAGCGTGGCCAGGATGCGCACGCAGGTGGTCTTGCCCGCGCCGTTGGGGCCGAGCAGGCCGAACACGGTCCCGGCGGGCACGGTCAGGTTCAGGTCGGCGAGCACGGTCTTGTCGCCGTAGCGTTTGCGCAGTCCCTCCGCCACCACGGCGTTTTCGCTGGTCAACACGCCCCTCCTTCTACTCCGTATGCCGTACGGACCATCTATCGTACAGCGTACGGAGTTCGTTACCGGCAGAATGGGCCCCGAGATGACCGAATTCAGCGCGAGTGGCGATCCGAAACGCAGCCTCGAGCTCCTCTGGGGGCTGCAGGAGCCGCCGTCGAAGGGGCCGAAGGCCCGGTTCACCGTCGAGGAGATCACCCGCGTCGCGATCAAGCTCGCCGACACCGCCGGCCTGGCCGCGCTGTCGATGCGGAAGGTCGCCGAGGAACTGGGCGCCGGCACGATGTCGCTCTACACCTACGTGCCCGGCAAGGCGGAACTGCTGGACCTGATGGTCGACGCGGTGGTCGGCGAGACCGCCCGCCCGGCCGAGGTGCCCGGCGGCTGGCGGGGCAGGCTGGCGCAGATCGCGCGCGAGAACGCCGCGGTGTACCGGCGGCACCCGTGGCTGCTGCAGGTCGCCACGAGCCGCCCGCCGATGGGCCCGAACGTGATCGCCAAGTACGACTACGAACTGCGTGCCCTGGAGGGCACCGGGCTCACCGACGTCGAGATGGACCAGGTCCTCACGCTGGTGCTGGGGTTCGTGCACGCCGCCATGCGCGGCGTGGTCGAGGCCGAGCAGGCGGCGCGGCGCAGCGGCCAGAGCGACGTCCAGTGGTGGGAGTCCTACGCGCCGCTGCTGGAGAAGATCTTCGATCCCGAGCGTTTCCCGGTGGCCGCCCGCGTGGGCTCCGCCGCCGGCGAGGCCTACCAGGCGCCGTCCGACCCGCAGGCGTTCGAGTTCGGGCTGGCCCGCATCCTGGACGGCGTCGAGGCGCTCATCGCGTCGCGGTCGTGAGCTGCTGCGCCGGCACAACAGCGTGCGGGTCTTCTACCTGGCCGCCGCTTCCACCAGGTCGGCCAGCACGGGCTGCCACTGGGCAGCCGTGAGTTCGCTGAGGAGCCGCTCCGCCGGGGGGTCGCTGATGGACAACGGACAGTGGGTGTCCTCGCCCTCGACGAGGACGGAGCGCAGCTCGCGATGAGTGCGCAGTTCGTACACCCGGATCCGGTAGGTCGCTCGTGCCATCGGAACCGCGGTCGACCGGCCCGCCATGGCGCCGTACCCACCGCACACCAGGTCCGCGGATCGCCGCTCGCTCTCGACGGTGCCGCAGGCCACCAGTTGCACCGCGGCGGGGTCTTCCGGGTTCGCCGCCGCCCAGTCGGATCGGTCCGGCATGTCGGGTCCGACCACGAAGAGCTCCCCGAACTCAGTGGGCATGAAGATCGCGACGGGGTGGGGCCCCGGACCGGTGTAGGGCGCGGCATCCTCGTAGGTGGTGCCGCCACAGGCCGTCTCCAGTTTGTACACCCGGTCGGGCAGGCCACCGCTGAGCGTCTTGATCGTGAAAACGACGCCGGCCGCGACGAGCATGACCACCACCGCCATTGCCACCGCCAGGACGATCCTGCCCCGCGTCACACGTCGTTGCGTCGAGCGCAACCTTAGCGGCACGCCGGATCCCGAAACGTCAGAACGGGGTGCCGCACCACGGCGGCACCCTGGTGGCGAACAGGCTGTCCGCGTGCGCCAGTGCGGCGGGGTTCACCACGTCGAGCCGGCCCGCGGCGGCGAGTGCGCTGGGCACGCGGTCGCCGAGGTAGAGCATCGCCAGCGTCTCCGGGCCGGTCCGCAGGTCCGCGGCCGCGGTGGTGGGTTCGGCGCCGCCGGAGGTGATGCGGTAGCGGCCGGTGTTGGCGGGCAGCTGCGGGTCGGTCACCTCGATCACCACCGGTTCGCCCGGTCCCCACGCGCGGGCGGCGAGCGCGGCCGGCACGTCGAGCAGCCGCAGCCACAGCTGGTCGTCCACGCCGGTCACCGCGCACGCGCGCGGGTCGGTGAGCATCGCGGGGAGCGGGTCGTCCAGCGGCCGCCCGGGGGCGCGGACCTCGGAGACCAGGTCGACCCGCGCCAGGAACCGCCACAGCCCGGCCAGCGCCGCGGCGCCCGTCGCGTGCAGGTCGCGGACCGTGAGCGCGGCGCCGAGGTTCGGCTGGTCGAAGGTGCGCAGGTCCTCGGTGCGGTAGAGCACGAAACCGTCGTCGCCGTGCGGTCCGGTGTGGACGGCGACCTGGTGCTCGCCGATCAGCCGGTCCCGCGCGTAGGACCACCACACCTCGGGCCGCTCGATCATCCCCGCCCGGTGCAGGCCCATCTCCGTGTACAGGCGGGGAACCAGCTCCTGCGCCTCGGCGGTGCCGAGCAGCCGCACCGTCCCGCCGGGCGGGGCGTCGGCGCGGAAGGCCGCCCGCGTGACGCGCAGGTTCTGGCTCCGGCTGGACATGCCGTAGCCGAAGCGCCCGTAGATGGTGGCCTCGCTGGCGTGCAGGACGGCCAGCACGTCGCCGCGGCGGGCGCAGTCGGCGAGCTGGGCGGCCATCAGCGCGGTGAGGATGCCGCGGCGGGTGTGGTCGGCGCGCACTCCGACGCCGTCCACGGCGGCGGTGGGAAGCGCTTTCCCGCCGGGCACGGCGAGCCGGGTCGCGAAGGAGCCCGCGACGCCCACCGGTGCCCCGCCCGTGAACGCGCCGAATCGCCGTTCGGCGGGGAACGATGCCGCGCGGAGCGTCCACAGCTCGTCGGTGACGGTGACGTGCAGGGTCCGGCCGAGCAGCTCGAACGCCGCCCGCTCCTCCCCCGCCGCCAGCGGCCGGATTTCGAAGCCGGTCATGGTTCCGGTTGGGAGACCTCGTAGCCGCCCGCCGCGTCCCGCACCGTGATCGTCACCTTCTCCTTCTCGCCCGCGATGTCCACTGTGCACTCGAAGATGTGTCCGGCGACGACGTCCTCACCGGCCGGGCAGGACACCTCGCCGACGCCGCCGATCAGGTAGGACTCGGTGAGCACCCGCCGGACGCCGTCCTGCACCTGCGCGGCGTCGAACACCCGCCGCACCGGGGTGAGGCTCGCCGCCGTCGTGGGCGAGGACGTGGTAACCGGTGGTGGGGTGGTCGGTGCGGGGCGCTCCGGGGCACTGTCGCATCCGGACAGCAGGAGCGCGGCGCAGGCGAGCACCACCGTGGTCCGCACCAATCACCCCCGGAACGAGCTTCTCAGAACTGTGTACCACACCACGCGGGAACGGGCGTGGCGAAGAGCCGGTCGGCCCGCTCCAGCGCCGCCGGGTTCGCCGGCTGGATCCGCCCGGCCGCGGCCAGCTGCGAGGGCCGCCAGGCGCCGAGGTAGATCATGGCCAGCGCGTCCACCCCGATTCGCAGGTCGGCGGCGGCGTCGGTGCGGCGGACGCCGTCCGGGGACACCTGGTAGCGCCCGGTATTGGCGTTCAGCACCGGGTCGACGACCTCCAGCACGACCGGTTCGCCCTCGTAGGCGCGGGCGGCGAGCGCGGCGGGCACGTCGACCAGCCGCAGCCACAGCTCGTCCCCGCCGCCGGTGTCCTTCACCGCGCGGATGTCGGTGAACAGCAGCTCGACCGGCTCGTCCACGGGGCGTTCGTCGGCGCGCAGGGTGTCGACGAGGTCGACGCCGAGCAGGTAGCGCCACAGCCCGTTGAACGCCTCGTCGGTGCCGGTGTGCAGGCTGATGACCTCCAGCACCGCCGGGTCGTTCCAGTGCTTGCGTTCGACGCTGTAGACGACGTAGCCGTCGGGGCCGTCTTCGCCGTGGTGCACGGCGGTCAGGACGGGGCTGGTGGCTTCGCGGGCGTGCCGTTCCCAGCCCGGCCACCAGTACGGCGGGCGGGTCATCATGCCGGGGCGGGTGTGCGGCAGCGCCGCGTACAGCCCGGGCAGCCGCTCCAGCGCGGTGTCCAGCGGCCACAGCTCGACCTGACCACCGGCGGGGACGTCGGGGCGGAGCGCGGCGCGGCGCCGGTCGATCTCGTAGCCGCGGCTGCGCGTGGTGACGCCGTAGCCGAACCGGTTGTAGATGACGCCTTCACTGGCGCGCAGCGCCGCGAAGGGCAGCCCGCGGGAGGCGATGTCGGTGAGCTGGGCGCGCATGAGCTCGGTGAGGACACCGCGGCGGGTCCGGTCGGGACGGACACCGACGCCGGTGACCCCCGCTGCCCCGGCCCGGGCGCCGCCGGGCAGGGTGATCTCGGCGTCGAACGAGCGGGCGGTGCCGATCAGCTCCATGTCGAAGGCGCCCAGCGTGCGGCCGGGTTGCTGCGCGCGTTCGACGATCTTCCACGTCTCGTCGGTGGTGGCGGCGACGTGGAGGGTGGACCGGAACAGGTCGACGGCGGCGCGGTGCTCGTCGGGCCGCAGCGTGCGCACGGTGTAGTCACTCACGACGCGATCGTTCCCGACGGTGCGGCCGCACGCCAGCCAATTACCGGGGGTAGGCGACCTCGTAGTTGGCGGCGTCGTCCTTGATCGTCACCGTGACGGTCTTGCCCTGGCCGTTGACGACCGCGGAGCAGTCGAACGTGGCGCCGGACTTGACCTCCTGGTCGGCGGGGCACTGCACGTCGCCGACTTCGGTGAGCTGGTAGTTGCCGATGAGGACCTGCTTGACGCCGTCCTGCACCGCGCTCTGGCTCAGCACGGTGGTCTTGAGGAACCCGGGCGCGAGGAACGCGGTGACGCAGAACGCGGCCACCACCACGACCGCCGCACCCAGCCCGATCAGCAGCCCCTTGCCGCCCTTCTTCGCCGGCTGCTGCTGCCCGTAGCCGCCCGGCGCGCCGTGCTGCTGCCCCGGGTACTGCTGTCCGGCGTATTGGGGCGCGGCCTGGCCCGGGTACTGCTGCCCGTACTGCGGCTGTGCGGATTGGGGTTGCGCGGGCTGGAACTGTCCCGGCTGCGGCTGGCCGTAGCCCGGTGCCTGCCCGTACTGGGGTTGCTGGGCGTACTGCTGCGGCTGGCCGGGTTGCTGCCCGTACCCGGGCTGGCTCCACTGCTGCTGCGGGTCGGTGCCGCGGTAGGGCGTGCTCATGCTGCCTGCCTCCCCTGATCGTCCTCGCTCAGCGCGATCCAACCACAACGCAGGGTGGGCCGCGCTACTCGGCACCCGCCGCGACGACCCCGCGCCGCAGCGCCTTGACGGCCTGCGCGGCGGCGTCGCCGACCGGATCGGCCTTGCCGAGGACGGTCTTGATCTGGTCCAGCAGGTCGACCACCTGCCGGGACCAGCGCACGAAGTCCCCCGCGGACAGTTCCTGCCCGTTGGCGTCGGCGGCGGTGAGCACCTTTTCGAGGGACTCGCCGCGCGCCCACCGGTACACCGGCCAGGCGAACCCGGCGTCGGGTTCGCGGGTGCGGTCCAGGCGGTGGCGGCGTTCGTCCTCGGCGAGGTCGGTCCAGATCTTCGCGGTCTCCTGCCACGCCTTGGGCACCCCGCCCGCGGGCAGCCGCGGCTCGCCGGGCGAGTCACGGCGGGCCTCGAACACGAGCGTGGAAACCACGGCGGCCAGCTCGGGCGGGGTCAGTCCTTCCCAGACGCCGTGGCGGATGCACTCGGCGGCCAGCAGGTCGGATTCGCTGTAGAGGCGGGCCAGGCGGGCGCCGTGCTCGGTGACGCGGTCCTCGCCCTCGGCGAGGTAGCCGCGTTCGGCCAGCAGCGCCCGGATGCGGTCGAACGCCCGCGCCAGCGAGTGGGTGGTGGCGGCGACGCGACGTTCCAGCTGCTCGGTTTCCCCGGCGAGCCGGTGGTAGCGCTCGACCCAGCGGATGTTGGCCTCGCGCTCGGCGAGCCCGTGGCAGGGGTGGGCACGCAGGGCGCGGCGCAGCGCGGCCAGCTCACCGTCCTCATTGGCCCCGGACCGCCGTTTCTGGCGGCCGGGCAGGGAAATCCCGGAGTCGCGCAGGTGCGAGGCGATGTCGCGGCGGGTCTTGGGCGAGCGCAGTTCGACATGCTTGGGCAGCTTGATCCGGCCCAGCGGCTCCACCGGCGCGGAGAAGTCCGACAGCGACAGCGGTCCGGACCACCGGTCCTCGGTCACCACGACCGGGCGCGGCTCGCGCACGGGGTCCAGACCGGGGTCGATCACCACGGCGAGCCCGGCGCGCCGCCCCGCGGGGACGGCGATGACGTCGCCCTTGCGCAGCTTCTCCAGCGACACCGCGGTGTCGGCGCGGCGGGCGGCGGTGTTCTGCCGGGCCAGCGCCTTCTCCCGGTCGGAGATCTTCTTGCGCAGCTGCACGTAGTCGAGCATCGCGTCGAAGTCGCCGCTGACGGCCTCGGCGTAGCCCTTGAGCGCCTCGCGGTTCTTCTCGATGCGGCGGGACAACCCGACGACGGAGCGGTCGGCCTGGAACTGGGCGAAGGACTGTTCCAGCAGTTCGCGGGCCTGTTCGTGGCCGAGCTGGGCGACCAGGTTGATCGCCATGTTGTAGCCGGGCCGGAACGACGACCGCAGCGGGTAGGTGCGGGTCGAGGCCAGCCCGGCGACGGCCTTCGGGTCGACCCCGGGCTGCCACACCACGACGGCGTGGCCCTCGACGTCGATGCCGCGGCGCCCGGCGCGGCCGGTGAGCTGCGTGTACTCGCCCGGGGTGAGGTCGACGTGGGCCTCGCCGTTGTACTTGACGAGCCGTTCGAGCACCACGGTGCGGGCGGGCATGTTGATGCCCAGCGCGAGGGTTTCGGTGGCGAACACGACCTTGACCAGGCCGCGCACGAACAGTTCCTCGACGGTTTCCTTGAACGCGGGCAGCAGCCCGGCGTGGTGCCCGGCGATGCCGTTCTCCAGCGCCTCGCGCCATTCCCAGTAGCCGAGCACGCCCAGGTCGCCTTCGGGCAGGTCCTTGGTGCGCGTGTCGACGATGCGGCGCACCTCGGCGGCTTCTTCGGGGGTGTTCAGGCGCAGCCCGGAGCGGGTCACCTGGCTCACGGCGGCGTCGCAGCCGGCGCGGGAGAAGATGAACACGATCGCCGGGAGCAGCCCGGCGGCGTCCAGGCGGGTGATCATGTCCACCCGGGACGGCGGCCGGAACCGGGGGCCGCGCGAGTAGGTGCGCCCGCCCCGGCCCCGCCGCAGCCCCGCGGGGGCGTGCATGCGGCCGACCTCTTCCACGCGCCGCAGCAGGCCCGGGTTCATGCGCAGCTCGCCGTCGGAGCCGTCGTCGGCGAACAGGTCGAGCAGCCGGTTGCCGACCATCATGTGCTGCCACAGCGGCACGGGCCGGTGCTCGTCGACCACGACCGTGGTGTCGCCGCGCACGGTGACCAGCCATTCGCCGAACTCCTCGGCGTTGCTGACGGTGGCGGACAGGCCCACGACCCGCACGTACTCGGGCAGGTGCAGGATGACCTCTTCCCACACCGCGCCGCGGAACCGGTCGGCGAGGTAGTGGATCTCGTCCATCACGACGTAGCCGAGGTCGTTGATGGCCGAGGAGCCCGCGTACAGCATGTTGCGCAGGACCTCGGTGGTCATCACGACGATCTGGGCGTTGCCGTTGATCGCGGTGTCCCCGGTGAGCAGGCCGACGGTGTCGGCGCCGTACCGCTGGACGAGGTCGCCGTACTTCTGGTTGGACAGCGCCTTGATGGGCGTGGTGTAGAAGCACTTGCGGCCCTCGGCGAGCGCGAGGTGCACGGCGAACTCGCCGACCACGGTCTTGCCCGCGCCGGTCGGCGCGCACACGAGCACGCCGTGGCCGTCCTCCAGCGCGCGGCAGCCGCGGATCTGGAAGTCGTCGAAGCCGAACTCCGCCTCGTCGGCGAAGCGGGTCAGCTGGGGGTACTGGGCGCGGCGCTTGGAAGCCTGGTAGGCCTCGGCCGGCGACACGGAAGGGCGAGGGGCCACCTTGTCAGGGTGTCACATGCGGTGTGCGGGACGCATGCGGTGGGTGTCAGCCCAGGATGGTGAGCGCGCCGCGGGCGCAGCGGGCGGTGACCGCGCCGCCGGGGAGCATCTCGCCGTCGGCGCAGAGGGGCCAGCCGGTGGCCTCGATCCGCACCTCGCGGGCGCGCAGGGTGTGCACCGCGGGGTGGCGCAGGTGCCGGCCGTGGCGCAGGCCGGGCATGATCCGCAGCAGGTCGGCGCGCGTGGCGTGGCCGACGACGGTGATGTCGAAGAGCCCGTCGGCGGGGTCGGCGTGCGGGCAGATCCGCATGCCGGCGCCGTAGTAGGGGGTGTTGCCGACGGCGACGAGGGTGGCGTCGAGGTGGTGGCGTGCACCGTCGGTGGTGAGGGTGACCGGGCGGGCCCGGAACGCGGCGAGTTCGGCGAGCACGGCGACGTCGTAGCGGCGCGGCCCGGACGGCCAGCGCAGGCGGGCGGCGCGGGCGTTGACGGCGGCGTCGAAGCCGGTGCACAGGACGGTGGCGAACCAGGTGCCGTCGAGGTGGCCGAGGTCGACGGCGCGGTGGCGGCGTTCGCGCAGGGCGGTCACGACGGCGTCGGCGGCCTGGAGCGGGTCGAGGGGGATGCCGAGCCCGCGGGCGAGGTCGTTGCCGGTGCCGGCGGGGATGATCCCGAGCGGGGTGCCGGTGGCGGCGCAGTACTGGACGGCGTGGTGCACGGCCCCGTCGCCGCCGAGGACGACCAGCGCGTCGAGCCCGTCCGGGAGGCTGTCCGGGGCCGCGGTGCCGAGCAGCTCCAGCCGATCCACCCCGGCACGCAGACGAGCGGCCACGGTGCCGGCGATCCTGGCCGCCGCACCGCGGCCGGTGTCGGGGTGGACGGCCAGGGCCGCACGGATACCCATCGGTGAGGCGGACCGGCTAGGTCACGTCCTCGGTTTTCGGCTTGGCCGGGGTGTCGTCGACGCTGCTCGGGGTGTAGTCGAACGGCGCGGCCTCGTCGTCGGACAGGCCGGCCCACTCCTCGCTCTCGCTGCCGCGGTACTTGCGCTTGTCGTGCACCCGCGCGATCTGGATGGCCAGCTCGGCGAGCACGGTCAGCGCGCCGGCCAGCGCCAGCATCGAGAACGGGTCCGACCCGGGCGTGGCGAACGCGGCGAAGACGAACACCAGGAAGATGATCCCCCGGCGCCACTTCTTCAGCTGGGCGTACTTGAGCACGCCCACGAAGTTCAGCATCACCAGCAGCAGCGGCAGCTCGAAGCTGACCCCGAAGATGATCAGCAGCGACAGCACGAACGAGATGTACTTGTCGCCGGTGAGGCCGGTGATGAAGAAGTCGCTGCCGAAGCCCATCAGCAGCTGCAGGGCGTGCGGGATGAGCAGGTAGGCCAGGACGGCGCCACCGGCGAACAGCACGCTCGCGCAGCCGACGAAGGTGAGCGCGTACTTGCGCTCCTTGGTGTACAGGCCGGGGGCGATGAACGCCCACAGCTGGTACAGCCACAGCGGGGAGGTCAGCACCGCGCCCCCGGCGAGACCGACCTTCAGCTGGATCATGAACGCCTCGAACGGCACCGTCTGCAGCAGGTAGCAGCCCTCGGTGCTGCCGAGCCGCCGGTCGGCCGGGATGGCGCAGTACGGGTCGTTGATGATCGACCCGAGCGACGGGACCGGACCCATCCTGGTGTTGAACCAGATGAAGCCGAAGATCCCGCCGGCGAGCACGGCGAGCAGGGCCCAGCCCAGGCGGCGCCGGAACTCGTAGATGTGCTCGATGAGCGTCATCGTGCCGTCGGGGTTGAGCCGGCGGCTGCGCTTGCGCCGCCGGTCCCTCCGGCTCTTGGGGGCGGAGTCCGCCACGACAGGCTCCGTCCTCGCCTCAGCTGGCGTGCTTGTGAGCCTGGTCGGCCTTGTCCGCCGCCTGCTGCCGCTTCAGCTCGTCGAGCTGCTTCTGCAGCTGCGCGACCTGGTCGTCGGCCGCGGAAGGCGTCGTCTCGGAGGCCGCGATCTGCTTCTTCTCGGGCTCCTCGGCCTTGCCGTCCTCACGGAGGTCCTTGGTCTCGGCCTTGAAGATCTTCATGGACTTGCCGATGGACCGCGCGGCATCCGGCAGGCGCTTCGCGCCGAACAGCAGGACCACGACGAGCACCAGGATGATCAAGTGCCACGGCTGCAACCCGTTCAGCATCAGTGGCCTCCTTCCTTGCTAGTGACCAACTCTACTTGCTCAGGGGCGGGACGCCGCCGTTGCTCGAGCGCGACGCGCAGACCGGCCGTCCGGGCCTTCAACAGCCCGGTGCGGTCGGTGACACTCGCCGTAACCATGCTCGATGCCTTGCGGAAGCGGCGCAAGACCCCGAATGTCCGGATCAGGACAAGAATCAGAGCCAGGAGGCCCACGGCGGCGAGCAGAATGCTCGGCAGGTACGACACGGCGTCACCCTACTGGCCCAAGGTGGCCGGGAGGTGACGTGCCCTTTCCAGCGCGGCGGCGGCCCGGCTACGGACGGCTTCGGCCAGCTCGGGCGGGCTTTCCACGCGCGCGTCGCCGCCCAGTCCGAGCACCAGCCGCACCATCCACGACTCGTCGCCGTAGCGCATGCGCACCCGCAGCCGCCCGCCGTCGAGCTCGGCCAGCTCCTCGCACGGGTAGTACTCGGCGACCCAGCGCGCGTCCGGCTCCAGCACCAGCTGCGCCTCCGGCTGGCCGGGCCGGGCGCGGAACACGCCGTCGGAGATGTCGGTGGGCCGCGCCGTCGGGGGTGGCGCGGCGCGCTCGTCGAGGACCTCGACCTCGTCGATGCGGTCCAGCCGGAACAGCCGGACGCCCTCGGCGCGACGGCACCAGGCCTCCAGGTATCCGACGGCCTGCACGATCAGCAGCCGCATCGGGTCGACGGTGCGCTCGGTGATCTGGTCCCGGGAGGCGGTGTAGTAGCGGATCCGTAGCGCCCGCCCGGCGCGCAGCGCGTTCTGCACGACGCGGCGGGTGGCGGCGGTCTTCTCGCCCTCCCGCACGGCGAGCCCGACCACGACGCCGGAGGGCTGGGCCTGCCCGGCGGCGGCCTCGATCTTGGCGATGGCGCGGTGCACCGCGTCGGTGTCGACCACGCCGGGGGTCTCGGCGACCGCGCGCAGCGCGACCAGCAGCGCGGTGGCCTCCCCGCCGGTCAGGCGCAGCGGCCGGTTCATGCCCGCGTCGAAGGTGACCGTCACGGTGTCGCCCTCGAAGGACAGGTCGATCAGGTCGCCAGGGCCGTAGCCGGGCAGCCCGCACATCCACAGCAGCTCCAGGTCACGCCGCAGCTGGCGGGCGGTGACGCCGAAGTCGCGGGCCGCGTCCTCGATGCGGATGCCCGGGCGGGCGAGCAGGTAGGGCACGAGCGCGAGGAGCCGGGGCATCCGGTCGCTGGAGCCGCTCATCGGCGCACCTCGTGGTGGAGCACGGACTCCAGGCGGCCGCGCACCGCTTTGGCCAGCACGTCCGGTTCGAGCACCAGCACGTCCGGCCCGTGCCCGGCGATCCAGTCGGCGGCGCTCTCCGGGAAGTACAGGTCGATCTCGGCGAGGTCGCCCTCGACGCCGTCGACGGTGAGCCGCCCGGTGAGGCGGGCCCGGCGGCGCACGCCGGCGGCGCGCTGGTCGGCGATCCACAGCTTGGCGGTGGTGACGGGCGAGGGGTCGGGGTCGCCGGTGCCCGCGATCAGTTCCAGCAGGTTGACGTTGTCCGGGCGCTGGACCTCCCCCGGGCGGCCGACGGCGCGCACGTCGCCGACGATGCGGGAGAGCCGGAAGCACCGCGGCGCGCCGCGGTCGCGGTCGTGGCCCACGACGTACCAGCGGGCGCGCCAGGACACCACGCCCCACGGTTCGAGGGTGCGGGTGAGGCGTTCCGCCGAGCCGGAGCGGCGGTAGGAGAACTGGACGGCCTGGCGGGCCTGCACGGCGGCGACCAGCGGGGTGAAGGCTGGCTCGGCGCGGACGCGGGACTCCACGACCGGGGGCTCGGTGTGGTCGACGTCGACCCCGGCGGCTCGCAGCTTGACCAGCGCGCCCTGGGCCTGCCCGGTCATCTCGGGCGAGTCCCAGAGCCGGACCGCGAGCCCGACGGCCGCGGCCTCGTCCGGGGCCAGCTCGATCTCGCCGAGCTCGTAGTCGCGGCGGGCGATGCGGTAGCCGTCGGCCGGGTCGAAGGCCGAGTTGCGGCCGGTCTCCAGCGGGATCCCCAGTTCACGCAGCTCGGTCTTGTCCCGTTCGAACATGCGGGAGAAGGCCTCGTCGCTCGCGGCGTCGGCGTATCCGGGCACGATCCCGCGGATCCGGTCAGCGGTGAGGTACTGCCGGGTCGACAGCAGAGCGAGCACCAGATTGACCAGGCGCTCGGCGCGGGCGGTGGACACCCGACCACAGTAGCTCGCACTGGTGATCGAGTCGCCGAGGTCCACCCCGGCGCGCCCAGGATCTTCACGAGATACCCACCCACACCGCGGCGAGACGCGGTTTTCCGCCGCCGGACACGTGGCCGGGGCAGGCCTACGCGGGCTCAACCGCCGCGGGCGACGCGGCTCAGTGTCTTTCTCAGGTGGTCCGGGAGCGTCACCCCGCCGAGGCCCTCGGCGATGATCTCGATCGTGCGCTCGAGCGCGAGTTCGCGGGCCTCGCGCGAGGTGGCCGACAGCGGGCCGTCCAGATGCAGCATCGCCAGGCCGTGCACCGAGGCCCACGCGGCGAACTCGGCCATCGGGCGGCGCTGCGCGGGCAGGTACCCGGCGGCGGCCAGGTCGTCGACGGCGTCGACCAGCTTGCGGAACGGGTTGGACTCCTCGACGTCGGACAGCGGCGGCATCGGCGAGATCCCGCCGGTGAACGCGGTGCGGAACAAGCCGGGCTCGGCGAGCGCGAACGTGAAGTACCCGCGCCCGATCGCGGCCAGGCGGCTCAGCCCGCGTTCGGCCGGGTCGTCGGCCTGGTCCAGCCGGTCCAGCGCCTCGTTCATCGCCGCGGTCAGCAGTTCCATCGCCCGCGTCTTGACCGCCTCCAGCAGCTCCTCGTGCCCGGCGAAGTGCCGGTAGGCGGCGGTCGGGGTGACGCCGACGGCCCGTGCGGCCGCCCGGATGGTCACCGACGACGGCCCGCCGGCCTGGGCGAGTTCGGCGGCGGCGTGGATGAGGGCGTTGCGGAGGTCGCCGTGGTGGTAGCCGGTTCGAACGGACACTGAGGAGCTCACAGCCCGATGTTGACACCCGTGCACATCGGTGGCAAGTTGACGGGTGTCAAGTTTGCGCCCGTCAACATTCGAGGGGATCCCATGTTCGCTCGGCTCGGCCGGTTCGCCGCCGACCACGCACGGCTCGTCCTCGTCGTCGCCGGCGTCCTCCTCGCCGGCGCCGCCGTCCTCGGCATGACCGCGTTCGGCAAGCTCCAGTCCCAGGGGTTCGACGACCCCGGCTCCGACTCCAGCCGCGCCACAGCCCTCGCCGAACAGCACTTCGGCGGCGAGGACAACCTGCTGTTCCTCGTCCAGGCCCGCGACGGCACCGTCGACGACCCCGCCACCCGCGCCGCGGGCGCCGCCCTGACCGAACGCCTCGCCGCCGATCCGGCCCTGGAGTCGGTCACCTCCTACTGGACGACCGGCGCCCCGCCGCTGCGCGCCGACGACGGCCGCTCCGCGCTGATCGTCACCCAGTCCGCCGACACCTCCGCCGACGCGGTCGAGGCCGTCGTGGACCGCTACCAGGGCGAGGACGGCCCGGTCACCCTCACCGCGGGCGGCGGCGCGGTCGTCGGCCTCGACATCAACGACCAGGTCAGCCGTGACCTGCTGGTCGCCGAGATGATCGCGGTGCCGATCATCCTCGTCCTGCTGTTCCTCGTCTTCGGCGGCGTCGTCGCCGCCCTGCTCCCCCTGGTCGTCGGCGGCATCGCGGTGCTGGGCACGTTCGCCGAGCTGTCGGTGTTCGGCTCGCTGACCGACGTGTCGGTGTTCGCGATCAACCTGACCACCGCGCTCGGGCTCGGCCTCGGCATCGACTACGCCCTGCTCATGGTCAGCCGGTTCCGGGAGGAACTCGCCACCGGCGCGGACACCCGCACCGCCGTGATCCGCACCGTGGCCAGCGCCGGGCGCACGATCAGCTTCAGCGCCGCCACCGTCGCCGTCGCGCTCGCCGCGTTGCTGCTGTTCCCCCAGTACTTCCTGCGCTCCTTCGCCTACGCCGGCATCGGCGTCATCGTGATCGCCATGCTCGCCGCGGTGGTCGTGCTGCCCGCGCTGCTGACCGTCCTCGGGCCGCGGGTGAACGCCGCCCGCCTGCCCTGGGCCCGCGGCCGCGCCCCGAGCACGGTGTCCGCGTTCTGGGGCCGGGTGGCCGCCTTCGCGATGAAACGGCCCGCGCTGGCCGCCGTCCCGGTGCTCGTCGTGCTCGTCGCGGCCGCCACTCCCCTGCTCGGCGTCCAGTTCGGCACCCCCGACGAACGAGTCCTGCCGGACACCGCGTCCAGCCGCGTCGTCGGCGACGAGCTGCGCGCGCACTACCCGGCCAACGACAGCCGCGCCATCGAGGTCATCGCGCTCGGCACACCCGACGCGTCCACGATCGCCGGGTACGCCGGCCGGCTGTCCGAACTGGACGGCGTGGCCCACGTGTCCTCCAGCGCGGGCGGATTCAGCCAGGGACGCGCCGACGGCCCGGCCGACCCCACCCTCGCGGCGCCCACCGCGCAGAAGCTGTCCGTCGTCACCACCGCCGACTCCCGGTCCGCCGAAGCCGAAACCGTCGTCGCCGAGGTCCGCGCGCTGCCCGCGCCGCCCGGGCTGGACGTGGCGGTCGGCGGCGACGCGGCCGCGCTGGTGGACAGCAAGGACGCCATCGGCAGCAGGCTCCCCCTCGCGGCCGGCCTGATCGCCGTCACCACGTTCATCCTGCTGTTCCTGTTCACCGGCAGCGTGCTGCAGCCGCTGCGCGCGCTGCTGTTCAACCTGCTCAGCCTGTCCGCCACGATGGGCGTGATGGTGCTGGTCTTCCAGGAGGGCTTCGCCGCCGGGTTCCTCGGCTTCACCCCGCTGCCGCTGGACACCAGCATGCTGATGCTGTTGTTCTGCATCGCGTTCGGGCTGTCCATGGACTACGAGGTGTTCGTCGTCAGCCGCATCAAGGAAGCCCACGACCACGGACTCGGCCCGCGCGAAGCGGTGGTGCACGGGCTGTCCCGCACCGGGCGCATCGTCTCGGCCGCCGCGCTGCTGCTCGCGGTCAGCGTGTTCGCCTTCGGCACCAGCGGCGTGAGCTTCATCCAGATGTTCGGGATCGGCACCGGCCTGGCGATCCTCATCGACGCGACCCTCGTGCGCGGCGTCCTGCTGCCCGCGGGCATGCGGCTGCTCGGCCGCTACGCCTGGTGGGCGCCGGAACCGCTACGCCGCCTGCACGAGCGGATCGGCGTCAGCGAGTCGCCGAAGCAACCCGCCGCGGTGCCTTAACGGCGCTCCCACGGGATCTGCTCGCCCGCCTCCACCGGGAACGGCAACCGGTTCTCCGGTGGGGGCAGCGGGCAGGTCGCGAGGTCGATGAACGCGCACGGCAGGTTCACGGCCCGGTTGAAGTCCAGCTCCACCCGCCCGTCCGCGTCCGGCCCGGCGACCGACAGGCTGCGGTTCGCGGCGTACGTCGTCACCCCCGACGTCGCGTCCGTGAACAGCACCGAGAACGCCGCGCCGCCCTTGCCGTTGAACGCGGTCAGCGCGAACTCCTCGCCCCGGTGGGCGAACCGCAGCACGCCGGGCGAGGAGTACACATGCGACAGTCCTTCCACGACCGCCCCGACCGTCACCGGCCGCGGCTCGTCGTACGGCTCGAACCGGCCGGGCAGCACCCACGCCGGATCCGGCTCGTACGCAGGCACCCCGCGGAACGCCGCCCGCACCGGCGCCGCCGGATCCCGCAACCGCAGCAGGTACCCGCTGCGCCGCGCCACCTCGACGACCCGGTCACCGGCCTTGACCATCTCGCCCGGCCCGCTGTTGACCAGCTCGAACCGCGTCGTGCCGGACACCCCGAACTCCTCGTCCGGATCCACCACCACGACCGCGGCGTCACCGTCCTCGTGCCACGTGCCCGGGATGCCGTCGAACCGCTGCGGCTCGGGCGTCAGCCAGTGCCGCGCCGTGATGCTCAGCCACCCGTGCGGCTCCGCGAGCGCCCGCTCCCGCTCGGCGTGCCAGGACCGCCACGCCTGCTCGAACCCGGTCACAGCGAGCTGATCAGCCGGTCGACGCGCTCGTCCACGGCGCGGAACGGGTCCTTGCACAACACGGTCCGCTGCGCCTGGTCGTTGAGCTTGAGGTGCACCCAGTCGACCGTGAAGTCCCGCCCGGCGGCCTGCGCGGCGGCGATGAAATCGCCCCGCAGCTTCGCCCGCGTCGTCTGCGGCGGCGTGTCCTTGGCCAGCTCGATCTCCCCGTCGTCGGTGATCCGCCGCACCAGACCCTTGCGCTGCAACAGGTCGAACAGGCCCCGCCCGCGCCGGATGTCGTGGTAGGCCAAATCCAGCTGCGCCACCCGCGGGCTGGACAGGTCCAGGTTGTGCTTCGCCCGGTACCGCTCCACCAGCCGGTGCTTGATCGCCCAGTCGATCTCGGTGTCGATCTTGCTGAAGTCCTGCTGCTCCACCGCGTCCAGCGCGCGGCCCCACAGCTCCACCACCCGCTGCGCCGTCGGGCCCGAGTCGTTGGCCTGCACGTGCTGCACCGCGCGCCCGTAGTACTCGCGCTGGATGTCCAACGCCGAGGCCTCCCGCCCGCCTGCCAGCCGCACCGGGCGCCGCCCCGTCAGGTCGTGGCTGATCTCCCGGATCGCCCGGATGGGGTTGTCCAGCGTGAAGTCCCGGAACTGCACACCCTGCTCGATCATCTCGAGCACCAGGTTCGCCGTGCCGATCTTCAGCAGCGTCGTCGGCTCCGCCATGTTCGAGTCACCCACGATGACGTGCAGCCGCCGGTACCGCTCGGCGTCGGCGTGCGGCTCGTCCCGCGTGTTGATGATCGGCCGCGACCGGGTCGTGGCGCTGGAGACGCCCTCCCAGATGTGCTCGGCCCGCTGCGACAGGCAGTACACCGCGCCCCGCGGCGTCTGCAGCACCTTCCCCGCGCCGCAGATCAGCTGACGGGTCACCAGGAACGGCAGCAGCACGTCCGCGATCCGCGAGAACTCGCCCGCGCGCGTCACCAGGTAGTTCTCGTGACAGCCGTAGGAGTTGCCCGCCGAGTCGGTGTTGTTCTTGAACAGGAAGATGTCCCCGCCGATGCCCTCGTCGGCCAGCCGCCGCTCCGCGTCGACCAGCAGGTCCTCGAGGATCCGCTCACCGGCCTTGTCGTGCGTGACGAGCTGCACCAGGTCGTCGCACTCGGCCGTCGCGTACTCGGGGTGCGATCCCACGTCCAGGTAGAGCCGGGAGCCGTTGGACAGGAAGACGTTGGACGAGCGCCCCCACGACACGACCCGCCGGAACAGGTAGCGCGCCACCTCATCGGGCGAGAGCCGGCGCTGCCCGTGGAACGTGCAGGTGACGCCGAACTCGGTCTCGATGCCAAAAATCCGCCGCTGCATCTCTCAATGCTAGGCGCTTTTGGCCCCGGCGCGGTGCGCCGTTCGGGCGGCGACACGCCGGGCGATCGTCGCACCACGTGCCAAGCCACCGAGGACAGGGCTGTCACCAGGGGTTTCCCACGTTGTGGTCCGGGCCACCCGATAGAGTCGTTCCGGACTGCGACAGGGGTGATCCGAAACCGTGACCGGCAACGCGCTGCGAGCCGACTGCGCGAACTGCTTCGGCCTGTGCTGCGTGGCACTGCCTTTCGCCGCCTCCGCGGACTTCGCGGTGGACAAGGACGCGGGCACCCCGTGCCGCAACCTGCTCGGCGACTTCCGCTGCGGCATCCACGCCCGCCTGCGCGACGAGGGTTTCACCGGCTGCACCGTCTTCGACTGCTTCGGCGCCGGGCAGCGCATCTCCCAGGAGACCTTCGGCGGCCGCGACTGGCGCCGGGCGCCGGAAACCCGCGAGGCCATGTTCGCCGCCTTCCCGGTGATGCGGCAACTGCACGAGCTGCTCTTCCACCTCACCCAGGCCCTGGCCCTGCCCGCCGCTCACCCCGTCCACGACGACCTGCGGGCCGCGCTCGAGGAGACCGACCGCATGGCCGGGAGCGACCCCGCCGACCTGGTCCGGCTCGACATCGCCGGCCACCGCGAGCGGGTGAGCGCCCTGCTGCTGCGCGCGAGCGAACTGGTCCGCGGCAAGCGCGGCAAGAACCGCCGCGGAGCCGACCTGATCGGCGCCAAACTCCGCGGCGCCGACCTGCGGGCCGCCAACCTGCGTGGCGCCTACCTGATCGGAGCGGACCTTCGCCGCGCCGACCTGCGCCAGGCCGACCTCATCGGCGCGGACTTCCGCGGGGCCGACCTCGCGGGCGCGGACCTCACCGGCAGCCTGTTCCTCACGCAGGCCCAGGTGAACGCGGCCCAGGGCGACGGCACGACCCGCCTCCCCGAGGGGCTCGACCGGCCCGCCCACTGGCGCCCCTGACCGGCTCCATCGCGCGCCCACCGCCCGCCATCGCGCTACGCCGGACCGCGGCTGCACCGCCGCCACCGCACCCGGAGAAACCGAGCCCGCACCGCCCGCACCACACCCGGCACCCGGCACGCCAAGCCTGCGCAGCCGCTATGACCAGCGTGGTCCACCCGAGGCCGCGGGCCGCATTCACGACGCCCCCGTGCCCCCGGGCCACCCCCGGCGACACTGCGCGGCGCAGCGGCCCATCGCCCCGCACACCGTCCGGAAACGCGAAAGGCCCCCGGACCGAAGTCCGAGGGCCCCCTCACCCGAGCTCAGCTCGCCGGCGGCGTCTCGCCGTCCTCCGGCTTCTCCTCCGCCTCCCCGGCGGAGGCGGCCGGCTGCTCCGGCAGCAACGCGTCCAGCGCCGCACCCTGGATCCGCCGGAACTTGCGCCCCGGCCGCTCCCGGTCCAGCACCGCGACCTCCAGCTTCAACGGCGCGCTGTCCCCGTTGTTGCTGACCGCCCGCAGCGCGTCCAACGCCACCTTCAGCGCGTCCCGCAGCTCCAGGCCGTCCTCGTAGATCTCCTTCAGCTTGTTCGCCACCGGCTCCGTCTGGCCACCGGTCACGACGTACCGCGGCTCGTCGAAGATCGAACCGTCGTAGGTCAGCCGGAACAGCTGGTCCTCCTCCGGAACCGACCCCACCTCCGCCACGCACAGCTCCACCTCGTACGGCTTCAGCTGCTCGGTGAAGATGCTGCCCAGCGTCGCCGCGTACGCGTTCGCCAGCGCACGCGCCGTCACGTCCCGGCGGTCGTACTGGTAACCCTTCAGGTCCGCGTGCCGGATGCCGGCCACCCGCAGGTTCTCGTACTCGCTGTACCGGCCGACCGCAGCGAAGCCGATCCGGTCGTAGATCTCGGAGATCTTGTGCAGCGTCGTCGACGGGTTCTCCGCCACGAACAGCACCCCGCTGCGGTACTTCAGCACGACCACGCTCCGGCCGCGCGCGATGCCCTTGCGCGCGAGCTCCGAGCGCTCACGCATCAACTGCTCAGGAGAGGCGTACAGCGGCATCGTCACGGTGAGGCTCCAAGAATGCTCGAAGGAAGGGAAGTTCGGCTACGGCGACCGCGCGGATCAGGTCCGGCCGTGGGTGGCCTGCTCGGCCCGGCCCGCGACGACCGCCTCCGCCACCGCGGCGGCCTGCTCGTCCGGCAGCCGCACCGCGCCACGCTCGGCGGTGATCGTCACCAGCGTCGGGAAGATCCGGCGAACCAGGTCCGGCCCGCCCGTCGCGCTGTCGTCGTCGGCCGCGTCGTACAGCGACTCCACCGCGGTGCGCACCGCGGTCTCCTCGTCGGCCTCCGGGTCGTACAGCTTCTTCAGCGCCGACTTCGCGAACAGCGACCCCGACCCGATCGCGTGGTAGCCCGCGCGCTCCTCGTACCGGCCACCGGTCACGTCGTAGGACACGATCCGCCCGGCCCGCTTCGGGTCGTCGGCCTCGATGTCGTAGCCGACGAACAACGGCAGCGCCGCCAGACCGGCCATCGCCACGTCCAGGTTGCCCTTCACCATGGTGGCGAGCTTGTTCGTCTTGCCGTCCAGCGACAGCGGAACGCCCTCGATCTTCTCGTAGTGCGCCAGCTCGACCGCGTAGAGCCGCACCAGCTCCAGCGCGATCCCGGCGCTGCCCGCGATGCCCACCGCGGAATAACCGTCGGTGACGTGCACCTTCTCCATGTCCCGGGACGCGATCAGGTTCCCCGACGTCGCCCGCCGGTCACCGGCGATCAGCACGCCGCCGGAGAACGACACGGCCACGATCGTGGTGCCGTGCGGCGCGTCCAGCTCACCCGCACCGGAATTGGGCAGCTGCCGGCGACCCGGCAGCAGGTCAGGCGCCTGCATGCGGAGGAACTCGGCGAACGACGACGTCGTGCTCGAGAAGAAGGCAGCGGGCAGCGCGGAGCCCGTGGGGCCCGAGGTGTGTTCCATACGTGCTCGTGGTTCCCATCGACGAAGTGTGGCGCTCCCGCGGGCACAACACCCGCGGAAGCGCGACAGCCGGCACTACAAGCTACTCGGTGCGACCACCCTAGTGGCCGCGGGTGAGCGGTTACTCGCCGCCCTTTTGCACGTAGGCGCGCACGAAGTCCTCGGCGTTCTCCTCGAGCACGTCGTCGATCTCGTCCAGGATCGTGTCGACGTCCTCACCCAGCTTCTCGCGGCGTTCCTGGCCGGCCGGGGCACCACCCTCGACCTCGTCGTCGGAGCCGCCGCCACCGTGCTTCTCGATCTTCTCCTGAGCCATCTCGCCTCCCGGTGAGTCTTGTCCCTAGCCTACCCAGAGACCACGACAATCGGTGGTTTTCCCGCTGCGGTCAGTCGGAACCCGTCAGCGCCTCGACCAGTTCCTCGGCCGTTTCCGACTCGTCCAGCAGCCGCCCGACGTGCGCCTTCGTGCCCCGCAGCGGCTCCAGTGTCGGGATCCTGACCAGCGACTCCTTGCCCACGTCGAAAATCACCGAGTCCCACGACGCGGCCGCGATCGACGTCGCGTACTTCTCCAGCGCCCGCCCGCGGAAGTAGGCGCGCGTGTCCTCCGGCGGGTTCGTGATCGCCGCCTGCACCTCCTCCTCGGTGACCAGCCGCTTCATCGAGCCACGCGCCACCAGGCGGTTGTACAGGCCCTTCTGCAGCCGCACGTCCGAGTACTGCAGGTCCACCAGGTGCAGCCGCGGCGCGGCCCACCCCAGGTTGTCCCGCTGCCGGTAGCCCTCCAGCAGCCGCAGCTTCGCGGGCCAGTCCAGCCGGTCCGCGCACTCCGCCGGGTCCCGCGCCAGCGCGTCCAGGATCTCGCCCCAGACCCGCAGCACTTCCTTGGACGTCGCGTCCCCGCCCGTGCGCTCCAGGTGCGCCGCCGCCAGCTCGTGGTAGGCGAACTGCAGGTCGAGGCCGGTGTACTTGCGGCCGCCCGCGACCCCCACCTTCGTCTTCAGCGTCGGGTCGTGGCTGATCTGGTGCACCGCCCGCACCGGCTCGTCCAGCTTCAGGTCGTCGAACCGCTGACCGGCCTCGATCATGTCCAGCACCAGCGCCGTCGTGCCCAGCTTCAGGTACGTCGAGTACTCGGCCATGTTCGCGTCGCCGATGATGACGTGCAGCCGCCGGTACTTGTCCGCGTCCGCGTGCGGCTCGTCGCGGGTGTTGATGATCCCCCGCTTCAGCGTCGTCTCCAGGCCGACCTCGACCTCGATGTAGTCCGAGCGCTGCGACAGCTGGAAGCCGGCCTCCTCGCCCTGCGGGCCGATGCCCACCCGGCCCGAGCCGGTGACCACCTGCCGCGACACGAAGAACGGCGTCAGCCCCGCGATCACCGAGGTGAACGGCGTCGACCGGGCCATCAGGTAGTTCTCGTGGGTGCCGTAGCTGGCGCCCTTGCCGTCCACGTTGTTCTTGTACAGCTGCAGCACCGGCTGCCCGGGCACGGTGGCCGCCCGCATCGCGGCCTCCTCCATCACCCGCTCGCCCGCCTTGTCCCAGATGACCCCGTCCCGCGGGTTGGTCACCTCGGGCGCCGAGTACTCCGGGTGCGCGTGGTCGACGTAGAGCCGGGCGCCGTTGGTCAGGATGACGTTGGCCGCGCCGAGGTCCTCCACGTCCGGGTCGTGCCCCGGCCCGCCGGGCCCTGCCAGGTCGAACCCACGGGCGTCGCGCAGCGGCGACTCCACCTCGTAGTCCCACCGCGCGCGGCGCGCCCGCGGGATGTCCGCCGCCGCCGCGTAGGCCAGCACGACCTGCGTCGATGTCAGTACCGGGTTGGCCGTCGCGTCGCCCGGCACGGCGATGCCGTACTCGACTTCGGTTCCCATGATCCGCCGCATGTCCCAAGCCTACGGGTCGCGGGCGGCAACGGTGAGTGGGCCACCGGTTGCGACCAGGTAAAGCACCTGGTTCTGCCATGCTGTCGGGGATGGTGAGCAGTGCTGAGGAAATGGTCGCCCACTACGACGCCGCGGGCGCGGTCGTGGGCCGGGTGCGCCGCGCCGACATGCGCGAACAGGGGCTCTGGCATGCCGCGACGCTGGTGCTGGTGCGCTCCGGGGACGGCTCCCGCGTGTACGTGCACCGGCGCTCGCCGGACAAGGACGTCTTCCCCGGGCTGCACGACTGCTGGGCGGGTGGCGTGGTCGCCGCGGGCGAAACCCCCGCCGAGGGTGCGGAACGGGAGCTCGCCGAGGAACTGGGCGTGCGCGGCGTGCCCCTGCGACCCCTGTTCACGTTCACGTTCGACCAGCCGCCGCTGCGCTGCCATTACTTCGCCTACGAGACCCGGTGGGACGGACCGGTCGTCCACCAGCCGGAGGAAATCGTCTCCGGCCGGTGGATGTCCCTGGACGAGCTGCGGGCCTTCGCAGACGACCCGGAAAGCCCTTTCGTGCCCGACGGCAGGCACGCGATCCGCGAGTGGTTCCGCCGCGGGTAGCGCTTTCCGGGCCCGGCGTCAGCTCCGCGGCAGCTTCCCGGCGGCCAGCGACGCCAGGCCCTTCACCGCTTCCGCGGCCCGGTTCTGCGTGCTCGCGGTGACCTGCAGACCGGACAGCACGTGCCCGCCGGCCAGCAGCAACGTGCAGGTGGTGCCGTCACACCAGGCGCGCGCGGCCTCCGCGCCCGCCGGGCGGGTGACCGTCAGCGCCGTACCGTCGCAGTCGACCTGCGCCAGCACCTCGGCCGCGGTGCGGTCGAGGTAGCCGGTGACCTGCTGCGTCAGCGAGGAACCGCTGTTGTAGAGCCAGGTCGAGCCACGCGGGTCCCCGGCGGGCACGGCGTCGAAGCAGGATCCGTTGGCAGCGCGGGCCGCCGCCTCCCGCACACCCTCCCCCGACAGGTCGCTCTTGGTGAGCACCGCCGCCGCCACGTCCTCGGCGATGTGGTTCACCGGGGTGTTCGCCGCCGCCTGGCCGACCGAGACGCTCGGCGAGGCCGACGGCGTCGTCACCGGCGTCGTCGTCGCGTCCGCCGGCTTGTCGTAGTAGGTCTCCAGGTCGTTCGGGCGATCCGCGCACCCGGTGAGCCCGGTCAGCACGACCGCGGCCAGGACCACCATCCCTCCATGACGCACGGTGACGTTCCCTTCAGTATGCGTTGTGGGCGCTGAGATTAGTCGAAGCCTTCACTGCCACTGCAGCGAGGATCGCCGATCCCAGTACCGTTCCGGCGGCTCGGCCAGCGGCCGCAGCGCCGCCAGTTCGCCCCGTGGCAGGTCGACGCCGTTGGCAGCGAGGTTGGCGGCCAGCTGCTGCGGACTGGACGGGCCGATGAGGACCGTGTCCGCCCACGGCTGGGCCAGCACCGCGGCGATCGCGACGGCGTCCGCGCCGACTCCGTAGCGTCGCGCCAGCCGGGTGATCGCGGGCGGCGGGTTGACCACCAGCCTGCCGTTGGCGAGGGTTTCCTTGACCAGCACCAGGTTCCCGGCCGCGTGCGCCTCCGCGAGCGCGGGACCCGCCGACGGTTCGAGCAGGTTCCAGGTCGACTGCACGGCCGAGAACACCGGCCGCCCGGCCACTTCCAGCTCGAACGCCCGCCGGATCACCTCGGCCTGCCGCGGCCCGGACGTGGAGAACCCGACGCGCACGCCGTCGTCGCTGAGCGCCGCCAGCGCCCGCTGCAGCGCCTCGTCGGTGAACAGCGGGCTGTCCACGGTGAGCGAGTGCACCTGGTAGAGGTTGATGGCGTTGCCGAGCAAGGAACGGCTTTCGGTCCACTGACGGGAGAACACGCCCGCCGAGTGCTCCTTCACCTCATGCATCGTCGCGTCCATGCGCCACCCGCCGACGTAGGTGTAGCCCCACTTGCTGGACACGGTGAGGTCGCTGTGGCCGCGTTCGGCCAGCCACCCGGCGAGGAACTCCTCGGCCCGGCCGTAGGAGCGGGCGACGTCGATCCAGCGCACACCGGCCGCGTACGCCGCGTCGAGGACCGCGAACGTCGCCTCGCGCATCGTCCGCACGTCCCGCCGGACCGGGAGCTCGCTGCTCCGGCCGAGGTTGATGTAGGCGGGCCGCCCGAGGGCCGCCAGGCCGAGTCCGATTCGCAGGGGACTGTCCTTTCCGTGCGGGTTTTCCGGGGTGCCCGCGGAGCGGGCCACCGGCGGTTCTTCGCCGAAAGCCGTCGCGTATAGGTCGTTATACGCCTGATGCTCGTTGCCGGAGGATCTCCAGCCACTGCTCGGAGTTCAGCGCCTGCCGGTGCAGCTTCTCCAGCCGCGCCGCGGGCGCCCGCACGTAGCCCTTGCCGAAGACCGGCGCGATCTGACGCAGGCTGGCCCCCTCCTCCCGCGCCGCCAGCAGCACCCAGTCCGAGGCGTCGGCGCAGGCCGCCGACGCGCGCCGCAACTCCCCCAGCAGCCGGATCAGCTCCTCCGGCGGGACGGCGTGCGCGCGGACCGCCTGGGCGGTCTCCTCGAGCCAGGCCAGGACGTCGGCTTCGGTGATCGGGGCGCGGATTTCGGCCGCGGGCTCGGTCATGGCGCGCAGTATAGGTCGTTATACGGCTGTCGGGGGACGACACGCCGGGCAACCGGAGCCGCCGCGGAGCGTCTTCACCACGTGCCCGACAAGATCATCCGCCGGCTCCGCGGCGCGGCGGCCGCGCTCGCCGTGACGGTCCTCTTCACGCCCGTGCACGCGGGAGCGCTGCTGATGTTCGTGTTCTCGGCCGGGCGGTACGACTCCAGCGGGCAGGGCGGGCCGTTCCGCAGCTGCACGGCCGATTCCACGTCCTGCGAGGGCCCGAACGTGGTGGCGATGATCATCTGCGCGCTCGTCGTGCTCGCCGGTCTCACCCTCGCCGCACTCGCCGGGATCAGGGCCGCCCGGCCCAGGACGCCCTGACACGGCGGAGGCCGCCGACCCGGACGGATCGGCGGCCTCCCCTGGCTCGCGCCTGCGGTTACAGGTACTGGCCGGTGTTCGTGGCCGTGTCGATGACGCGGCCGGACTCCTGGTTCTTCCCGGTGACCAGCGTGCGGATGTAGACGATCCGCTCGCCCTTCTTGCCCGAGATCCGGGCCCAGTCGTCCGGGTTGGTGGTGTTGGGCAGGTCCTCGTTCTCCGCGAACTCGTCGACGATCGCGTCGAGCAGGTGCTGCACCCGCAGACCGGGCTGCTTGGTCTCCAGCACCGACTTGATCGCCGCCTTCTTCGCCCGGTCCACGATGTTCTGGATCATCGCGCCCGAGTTGAAGTCGCGGAAGTACAGGACCTCCTTGTCGCCGTTGGCGTAGGTGACCTCGAGGAACCGGTTCTCGTCCGTCTCCTCGTACATCCGCTCGACGGTGTTCTGGATCATCGCGTCGATCGTGGCCTGCGCGTCCCCGCCGAACTCGGCGAGGTCGTCGGCGTGGATCGGCAGCCCCGGCGTCAGGTACTTGGAGAAGATGTCCTTCGCACCCTCGGCGTCCGGCCGCTCGATCTTGATCTTCACGTCCAGCCGGCCCGGCCGCAGGATCGCCGGGTCGATCATGTCCTCGCGGTTGGAGGCGCCGATGACGATGACGTTCTCCAGCCCCTCGACACCGTCGATCTCGGCCAGCAGCTGCGGCACGATCGTGGTCTCCACGTCCGAGGAGACGCCGCTGCCGCGGGTGCGGAAGATCGACTCCATCTCGTCGAAGAACACGATCACGGGCGTGCCGTCGGAGGCCTTCTCCCGAGCCCGCTGGAAGATCAGGCGGATGCTCCGCTCGGTCTCGCCGACGAACTTGTTGAGCAGCTCCGGGCCCTTGATGTTGAGGAAGTAGGACTTGGCGTCCTTCGAGTCGCCGTCCCCGCGCGCCTCGGCCACCTTCTTGGCCAGCGAGTTGGCGACCGCCTTCGCGATCAGCGTCTTACCGCAACCGGGCGGGCCGTAGAGCAGGACGCCCTTGGGCGGCCGCAGCTCGTACTCCCGGTAGAGGTCGGCGTGCAGGAACGGGAGTTCCACCGCGTCGCGGATCTGCTCGATCTGCCGTCCGAGACCACCGATGTCCTCGTACCGGACGTCCGGGACCTCCTCCAGCACGAGGTCCTCGACCTCGGCCTTCGGCACGCGCTCGTAGGCGTAGCCCGCCTTCGAGTCCACCAGCAGCGAGTCGCCCGGCTTGAGCGTCTGCGCCGCCAGCGGATCGGAGAGCCAGACCACCCGCTCCTCGTCGGCGTGACCGACGACGAGAGCGCGGGCGCTGCCACCCTCCGTGGCCGGCGTCAGGACCTCGCGCAGCGAGCAGACCTCGCCGGTCAGCTCGAAGTCGCCGGCCTCGACGACGGTCAGGGCCTCGTTCAGCCGGAGCGCCTGACCGCGCTGGAGGGAGTCCACCTCCACCGCGGGCGAGACGGACACCCGCATCTTGCGGCCCGCCGTGAACACGTCGACGGTGTTGTCCTCGTACGCGGCGACGAACACGCCGTACCCGCTGGGGGGCTGGGCGAGCCGGTCGACCTCTTCGCGCAGCGCGAGGAGCTGTCCCCGCGCCTCGCGGAGGGTCTCCACGAGCTTGTTGTTCCGCTCCGTGAGCTGGGCGACTCGTTCCGACGCCTCGGCGAGGCGCTGTTCCAGCACACGGTTCTGACGGGGTGATTCGGTTAGTTTCCGCCGCAGCAGAGCCACTTCCTCTTCCAGGAAGCGGACCTGCCGCGCCTGCTCGTCCGGCGTCGTTCCAGCTCCACTGATCTCTGAAGGGTCGGCGTCCTCGTGCCGACCTCCGGGAAGGTCGTGTTGCATGTCGGCACCTCCTCGGAGTGCTTTTAACCCACGGTACCGGCGATCACCGACATGAAAAGCCCTATCCGCATCACAGGATCGGCGCGTCGCATCACGAACCCGGACGGAACCGTTACACAGGCGTCCCGGCAGGCGGTCGGCGAACCGCTCGAAAAACTACGGACAGTAGCCACCCGGCCACCAACAGCGGCCATCCGGGCGGTGAGCGATTCACTCATGTCACGACCACCCAACCAAGGCTTTACAGGACATTCACAGGGCGTCTTCCCCTTCTCCTCCTTCTTCAAACCCGGGCGGTTTTCACGTCACCGCACCGGATCGCGGGCCGCCACGCCGGGCGGCCAAGATCGAGTTGTCCGATATCGGCGCTACGATCGCTCGCGTTGCAGCCCCGGTTCGCGTCCGGGGAGAAACCGGATGCCGCTTCGGCGCGTCGAAGGCAGGCAGACACCCGACGTGAACGAGGAGACGGCCGTCCATGACCTACCCGCCGCACGGCCCGGGCCAGCCCGGGCCCCACGGGCCGCAGGGCCCGCGAGGCCCCTACGGACAGCCGGGCCCGTACGGGCAGCAGCCCGGACACCCGCAGGGCGGACCGCGGCAGCCCGGCTACCCGCAGGGCGCGCCTCAGCACCCGCAACAGCCGCAGCACCCGCAGACCCCGGCGCCCGGGTTCCCCGGCGCGATGCAGCAGTTCGGCGCTCCGGGCTTCGGCGCTCCGGGTTTCGACGCCGGGGGCGGCCCTGGTGGTGAGGCGCCGAGGAAGAAGAAGACCGGCCTGATCGCCGTCATCGGGGCAGCTGTGGTCGTGGTCGCCGGCGTGGCCGTCACGCTGGTGCTCACGCTCGGCGGCAACGAGGAGGACCACGGCACCACCACGGCCGCCGCGGGCTCCTCGTCCGCCGCGAGCCCCACGGGGCGCGCGAACTCCTCGACCGCCACCGCGCCGTCGTCCCGGTCGTCCCGCTCGTCCGCTTCCACCGCCGCGGGCGGTGGCGCCGCGGGCGGCGCGGACAGCGTCGCCCAGCAGGTCGTGGACGCCATGAACGCCCGCAGCGCCAGCCGGTACGCCGCGCTGACCTGCGGCGGCGCCACCGACAGCGAGGTGTCCGCGCTGCAGTCCCAGTGGGACGCGGCCACCGAGCTGCAGGCCACCATCTCCGGCCCGGCCGAGATCACCGGCGACACCGCCAAGGTGCCGGTCGCGCTGCGTTACAACGGCGACCAGCAGAATGCGAAGATGCCGCTGAAACGACAGGGGTCGAACTGGTGCGTCGACGAGTCCTGAGCCCACCCATCCGAGAAGGGGTAACCCGATCATGACCTACCCGCCGCAACAGCCCGGGCCCTACGGGCAGCAAGGCCCCTACGGGCAGCAGGGCCAGCCGGGCCCCTACGGGCAGCAGCCGGGCGGCGGCTACCCCCAGCAGCCCGGGCAGCCCCAGGGCGGGCCGCAGCAGCCCGGGTACCCGCAGGGCGGGCAGCCCGGCTACCCGCAGACGCCGCCGCCCGGCTTCCCCGGCGGCACGCAGCAGTTCGGCCAGAACCCCTACGCCGACTCCTACGCGACGCAGCAGTTCCCGGGCGGGCCGGGCGGGGAGCCGCCGAAGAAGAAGACCGGCCTGATCGTCGGCATCGCGATCGCCGCGGTGGTCGTCATCGGCGGCGCGGTCGCCGCCATCCTGCTGCTGACCGGTGGCGACGACAACAACAACTCCGCCGCCCCCAGCACGAGCGCCGCGCCGCCGGCGAGCTCCAGCGAGAAGGCGCCCAGCAGCTCGCGCACGCCGACGTCGACCTCTGCGCCGAAGGGCACCGCCGCGCCGGGCGGGAAGTCCACGCCGGAGGAGACCGCGCAGGCGATCGCCACCGCGTACAGCACCGGGGACAAGGCGACCATCCAGTCGATGGTGTGCGCGAGCCGCCCGCAGTCGGTGCCGGACATCCCGTCCGGCATCACCGTCACCGTGACCGGCAGCCCGGACGTCTCCGGCGACACCGCCTACGTCCCGGTGCACGCGGTCGGCCCCGGCGGCACCAACGACTTCGAGCTCGGCCTCGCCAACGAGGGCGGCGTGTGGTGCTACCTGGGCGACCGGACCAACTGACGGAGGACCTCAGCCGCGGCTCGGCCTGCGCTGCGGCCGCGGCGGGGTCACCCCGTCGGCCAGCCGGCGCGTGGTGAGCAGGAAGGCGGTGTGCCCGACCATCCGGTGTTCCGGGCGCACCGCCAGGCCCACCACGTGCCAGGGCCGCACGAGGCTCTCCCACGACTCGGGCTCGGTCCAGCCCTGCATCTCCCGCAGCGCCTCGGTGACGCGCGACAGCTGGGTCACCGTCGCCACGTACACGACCAGCACCCCGCCGGGGACGAGGCTGCGGTGGACGGTGTCGAGCACCTCCCACGGCGCCAGCATGTCCAGGATGACCCGGTCGACCTCGCCCTCGTGATTTTTCAGGTCGTCGACCTTGAGCGTCCAGTTCGACGGCCGCTCGCGGAAGAACCGCTCCACGTTCTTGACCGCGTGCTCGGCGTGGTCCTCGCGCACCTCGTAGGACAGCACGCTGCCCTCCGGGCCCACCGCGCGCAGCAGGGAGCAGGTCAGCGCGCCGGACCCGGCGCCCGCCTCCAGCACCCGCGCGCCCGGGAAGATGTCGCCCCACATCACGATCTGCGCCGCGTCCTTGGGGTAGATCACCTGCGCGCCGCGCGGCATGGACAGCACGTAGTCCGCCAGCCGCGGCCGCAGCGCCAGGTAGGCGGTGCCGCCGACGGACGTGATCACCGAGCCCTCCGGCTTGCCGATCAGGTCGTCGTGCTTCAGCGCGCCGCGGTGGGTGTGGTACTCCTCCCCCTCGGCGAGCACCAGCGTGTAGTTCCGCCCCTTCGGATCGGTCAGACGCACCCTGTCGCCCGGGCGGAACGGCCCGCTCACCTGCACTTGATTGACTCCTCGAAACTCGCGCGATCGCAGCGCTCGATCTTCGCAGACCCGCCGGTCAGCGGACGCGGCGGGCCGACAGCGCCGAGCGCAGGTCCTCGCGGCGCAGCACCCCGGCCGGGCGGCCCTCGTCGTCGACCACGAGGAACTGCCACGCGGCGGTCTCGCGCACCCGCTCGGCGATCTCCTCCCCTGGTTCGGAGGCGAGCAGCACGGTCTCGGCGCGGATCGGCTCCGCGGCGAGCTCCGCCGGGGCCTGCGGCGAGGTCTCCGCGAGCCGCTCGGCGGCGCCCTCGTCGAGCAGGCCGGCCGCGACGCCGTCCGCCCGCACCAGCACCACTCCCCTGCCCGCGGCCGCCGCGAGCGCGTCCGACACCGGGCTCTCCGCGGGCAGCTGCAGCACCGGCCGGGTCAGCTCGGTGACCGCTAGCCCCTCCGGCCAGCCGCGGTTGGCGTCGGCGGCCAGTTCGGACGCGGCGCCCGCGGCGACGAACCACGCGGTGACCACGCAGACGCCCAGCCGCAGCCAGCGGTCCTCGCTGCCGGAGACCATGCCGACCATCGACCACACCAACAGCCCGGCCGCGACGATCCCGCCGCCCACCACGGCCGCGCGCGTGCCGCTGGCCCGCCGCCCGGTGACCGCCCACACCCCGGCGCGCAGCATGCGCCCGCCGTCCAGCGGCAGGCCGGGGAGCAGGTTGAACACGCCGACCGCGAGGTTGGCCACGGCGCACTCGGCGACCAGCAGCCACACCGCGCCGTCCGGCGGCACGGCGAACATCAGCAGGCCGCAGAACGCCGCGAGCAGCACGGACACGACCGGTCCCGCGGCGGCGATCAGCCCCTCCTGCCCCGGCCGTCGCGGGGTGCGGGCCACTTCGGACAGACCGCCGAGCAGGAACAGCCGCAGCCGCCGCACCGGGATCCCCATCCGCAGCGCCACCACGCAGTGGCCCAGCTCGTGGGCCAGCACCGACAGGCCGAGCAGCACGGCGAACGCCGCGGCCAGCGCCCACGACGTGGCCGCGGTCGCGCCGGGCAGGAGCCGGTCGACGAGCGGCTGGTAGAGCACGACCACCACGAGCGAGCCGATCCACCAGGACGGGGCGAGCAGCACCGGCACGTCCTGGACCCGGAACAGCAGCAGGCCGCCGTCGGCGGTGGTCAGCACCCGCCTCGGCTGGTTTCCTCCGTGCTCGCCGGTCGCGGCCATGCCGGACAGGGTAGAGCGTGTGGTGTCAGACGGCCGTGACCCGCCGCGGCGCGCGGCGTCGCGATCTTGTCGGACCCCTCGTTTAGGGTGCGGGGTATGGCTCAGACGGCGACCACGGATCCCCAGCTCGGCGTGCGCCGCCCCGCGCTGTCCCCCTCGCGGGCCAGCGACTTCAAACAGTGCCCGCTGCTCTACCGCTTCCGGGCGGTCGACCGGCTGCCGGAGGTGCCGACGAAGGCGCAGCTGCGCGGCACGCTCGTGCACTCGGTGCTGGAGCGGCTGTTCGCGCTGCCGAAGACCGACCGCGAACCCGATCGCGCCCGCGAACTGCTCGCGCCCACCTGGAGCGAACTGTCGGCCGACAACCCGGAGTGGGCCGAGTTGTTCGACGGCGAGGACGTGCAGGGCTGGCTGGAGTCGGCCACCAAGCTGCTGGACAGCTACTTCCAGCTGGAGGACCCGCGCCGGTTCGACCCCGAGGCGTGCGAGCTGCACGTCGAGCTGGAGCTCGAGTCGGGCGTCCGCCTGCGCGGGTACGTCGACCGGCTGGACGTCGCGCCCACCGGCGAGATCCGCGTGGTGGACTACAAGACCGGCGCCGCGCCTCGCGAGATCGGCGAGGCCAAGGCGATGTTCCAGATGAAGTTCTACGCCGTGGTGCTGTGGCGGCTGCGTGGCGTGGTGCCGCGCCAGCTGAAGCTCATGTACCTCACCGACGGCCAGTCGCTCGCCTACGCCCCGGACGAGGCCGAGCTGCGCCGGTTCGAGCGCACGCTGGAGGCGATCTGGCAGGCGATCCTCAAGGCGGGCAAGACCGGCGACTTCCGGCCGAGCCCGAGCCGGCTCTGCGACTGGTGCGCGCACCAGTCGCTGTGCCCGTCGTTCGGCGGCACGCCACCGGAGTACCCGGGCTGGCCGGAGCCGGACCCGGGTGTGGAAACAGCATTGGACCGTGCTGACTGACGGGCGGACTGAGAATGACGGAGAACGCTTTCTACCTGCCGCTGGGCGGCGACCGCTACCAGCCGACCGAGCACACGGCCGGGCCGTGGACGCCGGAGGCGCAGCACTTCGGGCCGCCGTCGGCGCTGCTCGCCCGCGCGCTGGAGAACCTGGCCGCCGACCGGCCGGGGCTGCTGGCTCGGGTCACCGTGGAGATCCTCGGCCCGGCGCCGCTGACCGAGCTGTCCCTGCGGTCCTGGGTGGAGCGTCCGGGGCGGTCGGTCGAGCTGCTCGGCGCGGAACTGCACGACGGCACGCGAGCGGTCGCGCGGGCCTCCGCGTGGCGGATCGCCGAGGCCGACACCACGGACGTGGCCACCGAGGAGCCGGCGCCACCGTCCCCGGAGGACTGCCGTCCGGCGTCCTGGCCCGACACGTGGGGCCGCGGCGGTTACCTGGGCGCGATGGAGTGGCGGGTCATCGCAGGGTCGCCCGCGGAGCCGGGCCCCGCTTGGGTGTGGGGCAGGCAGCGGGTCGAGCTGGTGGCCGGGGAGAAGCCGACGCCGCTGCAGCGGCTGTTCGCGGTCGCCGACACCGGCAACGGCGCGTCGAACTTCCTGGACCCGGCGAAGTGGTGGTTCATCAACAGCGAGCTGACCGTGCACCTGCGGCGCGCTCCGGTCGGCGAGTGGATCGCGCTGGACGCGCGCACGCTGGTCGGCCCGTCCGGGGTGGGCACGGCCACCAGCACGCTGTCCGACGTACGGGGCCAGGTGGGCCACGGCGCGCAGGCGCTGATGGTGCGGACACGCTGACGGGCGTGACCGTCCCCCGCGAGCCGCACGAGATCCACTACTCTGCGGCCAGAACCGACTGACCTGGGAGCGCTCGAGTGCAGATCACCTCGGTGGTCAACCAGAAGGGCGGCGTCGGCAAGACGGCGCTGAGCGTCGGGGCCGCCGCGGCGCTGGCCGAACGCGGCCGCCGGGTGCTGCTGATCGACCTCGACCCGCAGGGTCACGCGACCACGGAGATGCTGGGCCTGGAGGAGGTGCCCCCGCAGGCGCCGAGCCTGGCCAAGGCGCTCACCAAGATGTGGAAGGGGCCGGTCGAGGAGCTGATCGTGCCGCACCGGCGCAGCAACATCGGCCCCGGCGGCGCGTTCGACGTGATCCCGACCTCGCCCGGCATGTTCGACCTGGTGCGCAGGCTCGACCAGTTCCGGGTGCCGGGCTGGCAGCTGGCGCGGGTCGTGCAGTTCGCCAACTACGACCACGTCATCATCGACTGCCCGCCCGCCCTGGACGTGCTGACGAACAACGCCCTCGCGGCGACGCACGGCATCCTGGTGCCAGTGCAGCCGGACCGCACCAGCATCCGGGCGCTGCGGCTGCTCAACGACCAGCTGTACTACGTGCAGACCGCGCTGAACCGCCCGCCGATCCCCTATTTCGGGGTGGTGCCCGGCCTGTACCGGCGGCCGATGTCGGGGTACGCGGTGGCGGCGCTGGAGGAGCTCAAACAGTTCGGGTACCCGCTGCTGGCGCACGTGCCGCTCGGGGTGGTGATGAACGAGGCCGCCGCGCACGGCATGCCGGTCACGACGTTCGCGCCGGAGACCACCCAGGCGTTCGCGTTCCGCGAGATCGCGGCGGTGCTGGACGGGCACCTGGCGCGGCAGCAGCCCTCGGCCCCGATCCCCGCCGAGGACGACTTCGTGTTCGAGGACTTCATCACCCAGGTGGCGCAAACCCGCAACGAGAACGACAACGGCGCGCGGAAGAAGCTGTACGACCTGATGCCCAAACGCCCCCGCGACTAGTGAGATCGTTCATCCCGGACGGCCGGTGGCGGTAGCGGAACCTGAGGGCGTTCGTCAACGGAAACTGGTGGCGCTGCGGCCGCCGTGCAGCAACCGCTTTCCGCGACGAGCCGCATTGGACGAACGTCTTAATGCGGCTACATGTGGGACACTCCGCGCTGCGGAGGTTGCGGTACATCGTCCACAGTGGATCGTTTCCACCGGCGGCCCGGCCGCATCGGTGCACGAGGTGCACCGTCTGACTCCGAGTCGCCGAACATCTGGCCGTCGCAGGGATCGCCGTGTGGTGCTCGACGAGATCACCGAGCCCCGGCTGCTGCACGGCGACCTGTGGACCGCCAATGTGCTCCTCTCCCCTGGCGCGCCGGAGCCGCTGATCGGCGGCGTGCTGGACCACGACCGGGCGTCCTGGGGTGATCCCGCCGCCGACTGGAGCCTGTACGCCGCGTCGCGGCCCGATCCGGTCCGGGACGCGTTCTGGGCGGGTTACGGGCGGCCGGCGGACACTGCGCAGGCCCGCGCGGGCGCTGGTCTACCGCGCCCGGCACCTCGGCGCGGTGCGGCTGGAACGCCACCGGCTCGGCAACACCGACGGCGTCGCGGCGAGTTACCTCGAGCTCCGCGCCGTCCTCGATGCGCTGGCTGCCTAACCGGGGCGATGAGCGGCGGCAACACGGTCCACAGCCGACGGATCGGCATCGGCAGCGGTGCGCGCCCAAGCCGCGCGGTATAGGACGTTATACACTTCCCGAGGCGCAGCGGCGGGCACGCGCCTCCAGGTACCGCCGCTCCGGCACGCTCAACGTGCCCCGCGCGGCGCGGTCGTATGCCTCCGCCGCCGCGGGGAGATCGCCGGTGCGCTCCAGGAGGTGCGCCCGCACCGCGTCCACGCGGTGGTGCCCGGCCAGCGCCGGGTCCTCCGCTGCCACCGCCAGCTCCCGCAAGCCGGCCTCCGGACCGTCCACTTCGGCCACCGCCACGACCCGGTTCAGCGTCACCATCGGGCCGGGCGCCACGGCCGCCAGCAGCTCGTACAGCCCGGCGATCTCGCGCCAGTCGGTGTCCTCCGCGCGCCCGGCCTGCCCGTGCACGGCGGCGATCGCGGCCTGCAACTGGTACGCGCCCACCGGCGCGGTCGTCAGCGCCCGCGTCACCAGCGCCGTGCCCTCGTCGATCATCGCCCGGTCCCACCGCGACCGGTCCTGTTCGGCGAGCGGGACCAGTACACCACCGGGGCCGGTGCGGGCGGCGCGGCGCGCGTCGGTCAGGAGCATCAGGGCGAGCAGGCCCGTCACCTCCCCCTCGGCGGGCAGCCGGGCATGCAGCTGCCGGGCCAGGCGGATCGCCTCGGCGGTCAGGTCCACGCGCTGCAACGACTCCCCCGAACTCGCCGTGTGCCCCTCGGTGAAGACCAGGTACAGCACGTTGAGCACGGCGGCCAGTCGCCTGCCGTACTCCTCCGGCGCGGGTGGCCGGAACCGGGCGCCGGCAGCCTTGATCCGCTGTTTCGCGCGGCTGATGCGTTGCGCGATCGTGGATTCCGGCACCAGGTAGGCCCGCGCGATCTCGGCGGTGGTGAGCCCGCCGACCGCCCGCAGCGCCAGCGCCACCTGCGACGCCGGGGTCAGCGACGGGTGGCAGCACAGCATGAGCAGGGTGAGCGTGTCGTCCACCGCGGGCACCGGCGCCGGGTCCGGTGGCGTCATCAGCGCGACGTTCTCCTCCCGGCGGCGGCGCGCGGCCTCCGACCGCCACAGCTCGATCCGCCGCCGGGACGCGGTGGTGATCAGCCAGCCCTTGGGGTTGTCGGGCATCCCCTGGGCCGGCCACTGCGTCGCGGCCGCGAGCAGCGCCTCCTGCACCGCGTCCTCGCACAGGTCGAAGTCGCCGTAGCGGCGCACCAGCGCGGCGAGCACCTGCGGCGCCAGTTCGCGCAGCACCTCGTTCACGGCAGGAAGACGCTCAGGTCCTGCGTGGGGCGCACCTCGACCAGGCCGAGCCCCGCCTCCGGGATCCGCGCCGCCCACTCCACGGCCCGCTCCAGGCTCCCGCAGTCCAGCACGTAGAACCCGGCCAGCTGCTCCTTGACCTCGGCGAACGGCCCGTCCCCCGCCACGACCTGCCCGTCGGAGACCAGGACCCGCTTACCCGTCTCCGGCGGCGCCAGCGACGCCGAGGTCACCAGCTCCCCCGACTCCGCCAGGTCGCGGTCCAGCGCCTCGTACGCTTTGAGCCCCTGCCGTTTCTCGTCGTCGGCCAGGCTTTCCCACACCGCCTGCGACGCCGCGTTGCGGTAGATCAGCACCAGGAACTTCATCTGCCCTCCCGGACTCCTCACCCGGGATGTCGAGACCGGGCCCGCGGTCTCGACGTCACCGGTGGAAGCACACACCCTAGCCGGGAGGACGACGATGACCAGCACGAACGAGATCCACGCGGTGATCGAGGAGCAGGCGGCCGCCATCCGGGCCGGCGACGCGGACGCGGTCGTCGCCCGCTACGCGCCGGAGATCGTCGCGTTCACCCTCGCCCCGCCGCTGGCCCACGACGCGGCCGAGATGCGCGACCCGGACAACCTGCGCGGCTGGTTCGCCGGGTTCGACGGCCCGGTGGACTACGAGGTCCGCGACCTGCGCGCCACCGTCGACGGCGAGCTGGCCTTCGCCCACAGCCTCAACCGCATGTCCGCGCTCCCCGCCGGCCACGACGAGCCGTTCACCCTGTGGTTCCGGTCGACGGTCTGCCTGCGCCGCGACGACGGCCGGTGGCTGATCGCGCACCAGCACCAGTCCACACCGTTCCACATGGACGGCACCTTCGCCGCCGCCCTGGATCTGGAGCCCTAGAGGAACTCGCCGACCAGCCAGGACACCAGGGACAGCGACCCCATCGACACCAGGGTGGACACGAGCACGCAGTCCCGCACGAACCGGCTGTCCAGGGCGTACTGGCTGGTCGCGATGAAGATGTTCTGCGCGGTCGGCAGCCCCGCGCACACCGTCGCGATCATCAGCGCCGGGTGCGGCACGCCGAGCAGCAGGCCGACGCCGAGGGTGATCGCGGGCTGGGCGAACAGCTTCAGCCCGACCACCGCCGCCATCTCGGCCCGCCGCGTCCCCATCGGGTCCCGCGCGCCGCCGGAGGTGAGGGACATGCCCAGCACCAGCAGCGCGGTGCCCACCCCGGCGGAGGCGAGCAGGTGCAGCGGCTGCGCCACCAGGTGCGGCAGGTGCAGTCCGCTCGCCCGGAACAGCACCCCGGCCAGCGACGCGGCGATCACCGGGGTGCGCACCGGCAGCATCAGCAGCGTCCGCCACCGCGAGCGGCCCGGCTCCCGCGCGTCGGCCTCCAGCAGCGCCAGCAGCGACGGCATCAGCACCAGCGTCTGCAACAGGATCATCACCACGACGAACGCGGAGTCCCCGAACAGCTGCAGCAGGACCGGGATGCCCAGGTTGCCGGCGTTGGCGTAGCAGGAGGCCATCCCGCTGACCGCCCACTCCGACAGCTTGCGCCGGAACACCCACTTGCCCAGCGCGAACCCGATCGCGCCCACCACGACGGTGCCGATCAGGAACGCGAGCACGCCCGGGTTCAGCAGGGCGGTCAGCGGGGTGTCCTGCATGGTGGTGAACAGCACCGCGGGCATCGCGACGACGAAGACGTACTTCGTCAGCGCCGCCTCGGCGCCCTCGCCGAGCACGCGGAACCGGCCGAGCAGGTACCCCAGTCCGGTCAGTGCCCAGATCGGCGCGAACGCCGGCAGGACACCGCCGGTCAAAGCCGGCAGGAGCGGATGTCGGAGGCGAGCACCGCCTTCGCACCCACCTCGGCCAGCTCGTCCATGATCTGGTTGACCTTCTTGCGCGGCACCATCGCCCGCACCGCGACCCAATCCGGGTCGGCCAGCGGCGCGACCGTCGGCGACTCCAGGCCCGGCGTGATCGCGACCGCCTTGTCCAGCAGGGTCCGCGGGCAGTCGTAGTCGAGCATCATGTACTGCTGCGCGAACACCACGCCCTGCAGCCGGGCGGTCAGCTGCGACTTCGCCTTCTGCGCGTCGCTGCCGGCGCGTTGCACCAGCACCGCCTCGGACACGCAAATCGGGTCGCCGAACGCGACCAGGTTGTGCTGCCGCAGGGTCCGCCCGGAGCCGACCACGTCGGCGATCGCGTCGGCCACGCCGAGCTGGATCGAGATCTCCACCGCGCCGTCGAGCCGGATCACCTCGGCCTCCACGCCCTGCCGGGCGAGGTCGTCGCGCACCAGCTTCGGGTAGGAGGTGGCCAGCCGCTTGCCCTGCAGGTCGGCCGGCTTCCAGTCCTGCCCGGCCGGGGCGGCGTAGCGGAAGGTGGAGCCGCCGAAGCCCAGCGCCAGCACCTCCTCGACCGGGGCGCCGGAGTCCAGCGCCAGGTCGCGGCCGGTGATGCCGAGGTCCAGCTCGCCGGAGCCGACGTAGATCGGGATGTCCTTGGGGCGCAGGAAGAAGAACTCGACCTCGTTGTTCGGGTCGAGCACGGTCAGGTCGCGCTGCTCATGCCGCTGGCGGTAACCGGCCTCGCCGAGCATCTCCGACGCCGGCCCGGCCAGCGCTCCCTTGTTCGGCACCGCAACCCGCAGCATGCCCTCACTCCTCAATCGTTCTCGGCCCCGCTACAGGTAGCGGTACACGTCCTCGGTGGTCAGCCCGCGCCCGAGCATCAGCACCTGAACCCGGTACAGCAGCTGGGAGATCTCCTCGGCCAGCCGGTCGTCGGACTCGTGCTCGGCGGCGATCCAGACCTCACCGGCCTCCTCGAGCACCTTCTTGCCCTGGGCATGCACGCCGGCGTCCAGCGCCTCCACGGTGCCCGATCCCTCGGGTCGGTTGCGGGCCCGCTCGGTGAGCTCGGCGAACAGCTCGTCGAAGGTCTTCACGGTCTGTAGATCCTTCCATCCGGCCCGCCACGGGGGCGATCCGGGCCGCCGCTGCTGACGGCGACGTCACACCAGGCCGCGCAGCGTGTCCGCGTCCACCCCGGTCAGCGAGGTGCGGAACACCCGGCGCGGGCCCGCTTCGACGGACACGTCGTTGGGCACCACGAGCACGACGCACCCCGCGGCGGCGGCCGACGCGGCGCCCGGCGGGGAGTCCTCGACGGCCACGCAGCGTGCCGGGTCCGCGCCGAGCAGCCGCGCCGCACGCAGGTACGGCTCGGGGTGCGGCTTGTTGAGCCCGTCCACCTCGTCACCGCAGACGGTGACGTCGAAGAACTCCCGCCCGATGGTGTCCAGCGCCAGCTCGGTCAGCGACCGCTCGGTGGAGGTGACCAGCGCCGAGGGCACCCCGGCGCGGCGCACCGCGGTCAGCGCTTCGCGGGCGCCGGGCCGCCACGGCAGCTCGTCGGCGAACAGGTTCGCCGTCCGGTCGCGGATCCACGCGCCGGTCTCCGCGACCGCCGCGGCGGTCGGCTCGTGGCCGGTCACCGTCAGCAGGAAGCCCGCCGTGGCGTCCATGTTGGACCCGACGAGCGTGAGCCGCTGCTCGGTGGTGAGCGTGCCGCCCAGCCACTCCGCGCACTCGTACAGCGCGACGTCCCACAGCTTCTCCGAGTCGACGAGCGTGCCGTCCATGTCCCAGAGCACGGCAGCAAGGCCGTCCGTCAAGTGGTTCTCCCTCTGCTCAGGTGTTGAAGTACTTGGCCTCGGGGTGGTGGGCCACGATCGCGTCGGTGGACTGCTCGGGGTGCAGCTGGAATTCCTCGGACAGCTTCACGCCGATCCGTTCCGCGTCGAGCAGCTCCACGATGGTCGCGCGGTCCTCCAGGTTCGGGCAGGCGCCGTAGCCGAGGGAGAAGCGGGCACCGCGGTAGCCCAGTTTGAAGAAGTCCTCGACCGAGCGCGGGTCCTCGTCGGCGACCGCGCGGCCGCTGGTGAAGTGCAGCTCCTGCCGGACGCGGCGGTGCCAGTACTCGGCCAGCGCCTCGGTGAGCTGCACGCCGAGGCCGTGGACCTCCAGGTAGTCGCGGTAGGCGTCGTTGGCGAACAGCTCGTTGGCGTAGTCGGCGATCGGCTGCCCCATGGTGACCAGGGTCAGCGGCAGCACGTCGACCTCGCCGGTGGCGCGGGGCCGGAAGAAGTCGGCCAGGCACAGGTAGCGGTCGCGGGTCTGCCGCGGGAAGGTGAACCGGGCCCGCTCGGGCGCGTCGGCGTGCGCCTCGGCCAGCACCACCAGGTCGTTGCCCTCGGCCACGGCGGGGAAGTAGCCGTACACCACGGCAGCGTGCTGCAGGACCCCGTCGGTGGCCAGCCGGTCCAGCCAGTACCGCAGCCGTGGGCGCCCTTCGGTCTCCACCAGCTGCTCGTAGCTGGGCCCCTGTCCGCCGCGGGCGCCGCGCAGGCCCCACTGGCCGAGGAAGGTGGCCCGCTCGTCGAGCAGTGCGGCGTACTCGGCGACCGGGATGCCCTTCACCACCCGGGTGCCCCAGAAGGGCGGCACGGGCACAGGCACGTCGGTCGCGACATCGGAACGGGCGGGAATGGGGGCCTCCGGCTCTCGAGCGGACTTGCGGGCTTCGGCGATGCGCAGGGACCGCTCGCGGCGGGCCTTGCGCTCCGCTCTCTTCGCCGCCTCCTCCGCGCTGATCTCCGGCGCCCGGCCGTGCTTGGCCGCCATGATCGTGTCCATCAGCCGCAGGCCCTCGAACGCGTCCCGCGCGTAGCGGACGTCGCCCTGGTAGAGCTCGGCGAGGTCGTTCTCCACGTAGGTGCGGGTCAGTGCCGCGCCGCCGAGCAGGACGGGCCAGCGCTGGGCGACGCCGCGGGAGTTCATCTCCTCCAGGTTCTCCTTCATGATCACCGTGGACTTCACCAGCAGCCCGGACATGCCGATCGCGTCCGCGCCGTGTTCGTCGGCCGCGTCCAGGATCGCGCTGACGGGCTGCTTGATACCCAAGTTGATCACGTCGTAACCGTTGTTCGACAGGATGATGTCGACCAGGTTCTTGCCGATGTCGTGCACGTCGCCCTTGACCGTGGCCAGGACGATCTTCCCCTTGGTCTGGATGTCGCCTTGACTCTGCTCTTCGATGTGGGGTTCGAGGTAGGCCACGGCGGTCTTCATGACCTCGGCCGACTGCAGCACGAACGGCAGCTGCATCTGGCCGGACCCGAACAGCTCGCCGACGGTCTTCATGCCGGACAGCAGGGTCTCGTTGACGATGTCCAGCGCCGGTTTCTCCGCCAGCGCGGCGTCGAGGTCGGCCTCCAGCCCGGTGCGCTCGCCGTCGACGATCCGCCGCTCCAGCCGCTCGAACAGCGGCAGCGCGGCCAGCTCCTCGGCGCGCGAGGCCCGGCTCGACGCGGCCGAGACGCCCTCGAACAGCGACATCAGCTTCTGCAGCGGGTCGTAGCCCTCCCGGCGGCGGTCGTAGACCAGGTCGAGCGCGACCTCCCGCTGCTCGTCCGGGATCCGCGCCATCGGCAGGATCTTCGACGCGTGCACGATCGCCGTGGTCAGCCCGGCTTCGACACACTCGTGCAGGAACACCGAGTTGAGCACCTGGCGCGCGGCGGCGTTGAGCCCGAAGGAGACGTTGGAGATGCCCAGCGTCGTCTGCACCTCCGGGTAGCGGCGCTTGAGCTCGCGGATCGCCTCGATCGTCTCCAGCGCGTCGCGGCGGGTCTCCTCCTGCCCGGTGGTGATCGGGAAGGTCAGGCAGTCGACGATGATGTCGGAGACGCGCATGCCCCAGTTGGTGACCAGGTCCTCGATCGTGCGGGTGGCGACGCGGACCTTCCACTCGGCGGTGCGGGCCTGGCCCTCCTCGTCGATGCACATCACCACGACCGCGGCGCCGTGCTCGGACACCAGCCGCATGATCTTCTGGAAGCGCGAGTCCGGGCCGTCACCGTCCTCGTAGTTGACGCTGTTGACCACGCACCGGCCGCCCAGCCGTTCCAGGCCGGCCTGGAGCACCGCGGGCTCGGTGGAGTCGAGCATGATCGGCAGCGTCGACGCCGTCGCCAGCCGCCCGGCCAGCTCGGCCATGTCCGCCGCGCCGTCCCGGCCGACGTAGTCCACGCACAGGTCCAGCAGGTGCGCGCCGTCCCGGGTCTGCTCGCGGGCGATCTCCACGCAGTCCTCGTAGCGGCCTTCGAGCATGGCCTCGCGGAACTTCTTGGAGCCGTTGGCGTTGGTGCGCTCCCCCACCATCAGCACCGACGCGTCCTGCTCGAACGGCACCGCCTGGTACAGCGAGGACACGCCGGGCTCGTGCCGCGGACGGCGGGGCGCGCGCTCGGCGTCCCGCACCGCCTCGGCGAGCTGGCGGATGTGCTCGCCGGTGGTGCCGCAGCAGCCGCCGACCAGGCCGACGCCGAACTCGCGCACGAACCCGGACAGCGCCTCGGCCAGCCCTTCCGGCGACAGCGGGTACACCGCGCCGTCCGGGCCCAGCTCGGGCAGGCCGGCGTTGGGCATCACGGACAGCGGCACCCGCGCCGACTTCGACAGCGTCCGCAGGTGCTCGCTCATCTCCGCGGGGCCGGTCGCGCAGTTCAGGCCGATCACGTCGATGCCCAGCGGCTCCAGCGCGGCCAGCGCGGCGGCGACCTCGGTGCCCAGCAGCATCGTGCCGGTGGTCTCCACCGTGATCGAGGCGATCACCGGCACCTCGCGGCCCACGGAGCGCATCGCCCGGCGCGCGCCCAGGATCGCCGCCTTGGTCTGCAGCAGGTCCTGCGACGTCTCCACCAGCACCGCGTCCACCCCGCCGTGCAGCAGGCCGGTGACCTGTTCGACGTAGGCGTCCCGCAGCCGCGCGTACGGCGCGTGGCCGAGCGTGGGCAGCTTGGTGCCCGGGCCGACCGAGCCCAGCACGAACCGCGGGCGGTCCGGCGTCGCGTGCTCGTCGGCGGTCTCCCGCGCCAGCCGCGCCCCCGCCTCGGCCAGCTCGGCGATGCGGTCGGCGATCCCGTACTCCCCCAGGTTGGCCAGGTTCGCGCCGAAGGTGTTCGTCTCCACCGCGTCCGCGCCGGCCTCCAGGTAGGTGCGGTGGATGCCCCGCACCACGTCCGGGCGGGTCACGTTCAGGATCTCGTTGCAGCCGTCCAGGCCCGCGAAGTCGTCCAGGGACAGCTCGTGCGCCTGCAGCGCCGTGCCCATCGCCCCGTCCGCCACGACCACACGGGCGGCGAGGGCGTCCAGCAGCGGTGACGAGAAACGACCGGACATGACACCAGGCTACGGTCTCGTCACCGCCCGCCGGGTCGTAGGCTGGGTGGGTGAGTGACCCAGCCGACGCGATCCCACAGCCCGAGCCCCCGGACTCGGAGGACACCACGGCCAGGGACCGGGTGATGATCCTGGCCTTCGAAGGCTGGAACGACGCAGGTGACGCGGCCAGCACGGCCCTGGAGCACCTCCAGCTGAGCTGGGACGCCAAGCCGCTCGCCGAGCTCGAGCCGGACGACTACTACGACTTCCAGGTCAGCCGCCCGACGGTCCGGATGGTGGACGGTGTCACCCGCAGGGTGGAATGGCCGACCACGCGACTGGCGATCTGCCACCCGCCCGGCTACGACCAGGACATCGTGCTGGTGACCGGCCCCGAGCCGAACATGCGGTGGCGTGCCTTCTGCCGCGAGCTGCTCGGCCACATCGAGGACCTGGGGGTGACCACGGTCGTCACGCTCGGCGCGCTGCTGGCCGACACCGCCCACACCCGCCCGGTCCCGGTCACCGGCACCGCCTACGACCCGGAGGCCGCGGCCCGGTTCGGGCTGGAGCGCAGCCGCTACCAGGGCCCGACGGGCATCGTCGGCATCCTGCAGGACGCGTGCGTGCAGGCGGGCATCCCGGCGATCTCCATCTGGGCCGCGGTGCCGCACTACGTGTCCCACCCGCCCTCGCCGAAGGCGACGCTGGCGCTGCTGCACAAGCTCGAGGACGTCCTGGACGTCGAGGTCCCGCTGGGCGCGCTGCCCGAGCAGGCCGAGGAGTGGCAGCAGACGGTCAGCGAGATGGCCGAGGAGGACGAGGAGATCGCCGAGTACGTCCGGTCCCTGGAGGAGCGCGGCGACGCGGAGACCGCGATCACCCTGGAGGAGTCCAGCGGCGAGAAGATCGCCGCCGAGTTCGAGCGTTACCTGCGGCGGCGCCGTCCGGGCGCGGAGGGACCTGGACCGGCAGGCCGGTGAGCGGGCGGCCCGCCCGCGCCGCGCTCTACGTCGGTGGCCTCCTCGGACCGTTCGGGGCCGGGGTGGTGTCGTCGATGCTGCCCGAGCTGTCGGCGAGTTTCGGCGTGTCGCCGGGCACCGCGGCGTCGTCGCTGACGGCCTACCTGCTGCCGTTCGCGCTGGTCATGCTCGTGTCGGGAACCTACGGCGCACGCTGGGGCCCGGTGCGCACGATCCGGATCGCCTACGCCGGCTACGTCCTGGCGGCGGCGCTGGCGGCGCTCGCGCCGTGGTTCTGGCTGTTCCAGGTCACCCGCGGGCTGCAGGGCGTGGCCAACGCGTTCACCACGCCGCTGCTGCTGACCAAGCTCGCGGCGATCACCCCGGCGGACCGGCTCGGGCGGGCGCTCGGCACGTTCGGGGCGATGCAGGCGCTCGGGCAGACGTCCGCGCCGCTGGTCGGCGGGCTGGCCGCGGAGGGCGACTGGCGGTGGGCGTTCGCCGGGATCGCCGTGGTCGCGCTGGTGCTGGCGGCGAGCCCGCTGCCGCCGGACGACCCGGGGGCCGAGCGGGAGTCTCGGTTGCGGGACGCGTGGCGTCCGGTCGTGCTGTGGGCCGGCGGCGTGGTGTTCCTGGCCTGGGCGTGCCTGGCCGGGCTGCCGTTCCTGGTGGCGTTCCGGGTCGACGACCTGTTCGCGCTGACACCGGGCGTGCGCGGGCTGGTGCTGACGGCCTACGGGATCGCCGGGTTCGTCGCCGCGCGGCTGGTGGGCGCGGCATCGGACCGGTTCGGGCCGCGGGTGGCGCTGGCCGCCGGGCTGCTGCTGGGCGCGGCGGCGATGGCCTCGATCGGGCTGTTCCCGTCGCTGCCCGCGGTGACGGTCGCGTGGGCGGTCGGCGGGGTGTGCGGCCAGCTGGTGCTGGTCGGGATCAACGCGACGGTGCTCGCCGGGGAGGGCAACGGGCGCAGCGGCGCGATCTCGGTGGTCACGGCGCTGCGGTTCCTCGGCATGTCCGCCTCCCCGGCCGTGTTCACCGCGCTCTACCACACCAGCCCGGCGCTGAGCTTCCTCGTCGCGGCCGGGGTGCTGGCCGCGACGGTGCCGCTGCTGGCGTTGCGGCCGAGGTCAGAGGATGCGGCGTAGCGGGACCGGGCCGCGAGCGCGCTTGCGCCATTCGCGCGGGTAGCCCAGCGACACCTCTTCGAAGCGCACGCCGTCGGCCCAGGTGGTGCGCGGGATGTGCAGGTGCCCGAACACGGCGACCTCGGCGCGGTAGCGCAGGTGCCAGTCCTCGGTGCGGGTGGTGCCGCACCACAGCGCGAACTCCGGCCAGCGCAGGGGCGCGGTCGGGTGGCGGTGCAGCGGCCAGTGCGACATCAGGACCGTGCCGTGGTCGGCGGGGATGGCGTCCAGGCGCTGCTCGCTGTGCTTGAGCCGGTCGGCGCACCAGTCCTGGCGGGTGGGGAACGGGTCGGGGTGCAGGTAGAACTCGTCGGTGCACACCACTCCGGCCTCGCGGGCCTGGTCGAGCGCCTCGGCCAGGGACGCGTCCTCGGCCTGCGGGGTGCGCCAGCTGTAGTCGTAGAGCAGGAACAGCGGGGCGATGGTGAGCGGCCGGTCCGCGTGGGACCAGACCAGGTAGTCGTCCTCCGGGGTGCGGACGCCGATTTCGCGGCAGCGCTCGACGAGGTGCCGGTAGCGGGCCTCGCCGCGCAGCTCGTCGCCGTCGCGCGGGACGGTCCACAGTTCGTGGTTGCCGGGCACCCACACCACCTCGGCGAAGCGCTGTTTGAGGGTGGCCAGCGTGGTGGTGACCGCGTCGATCTTCTCGGCGACGTCACCGGCGACCAGCAGCCAGTCCTCCGGGGAGTCCGGGCGGACTTCGTCGATCAGCGGCGCGTTGCCGTTGTGGGTGACGTGGAGGTCGCTGGTGGCGTAAGAGGTGGGGCACTGGTCCACCGTAGTCATCCGCCGCACCAGCACGGCGACCCCGAGCGCGCCGGCGACGAGGTTGAGCGCGGCCTGGAAGTTCAGCAGCGAGGTCAGGCCGAGCGGGCCGACGAGCGCGCCCGCGCCGAGCATGCCGGCGACCTGGGCCAGTGCCTGCACGGCGAAGCCGGTGCTGAGCACGCGGCCGGTGCTGCCGGGCGGGCTGACGGTCTGGACGACCGAGAGCAGCCCGGCGTTGAGCATGACGACCGGGACGCCGACGGCGATGAACAGTCCGATGTAGACGCCGAACGCGCTGGTCAGCGCCGGGGCGTTCCAGATGACGGCGGCGGTGAGGCCGAACGCGACGGTGCCCCAGCCGAGCAGCCGCGCGGGGGCGGCGTTGCGGGCGACCGTGGCGAGGGCGAGGCCCGCGACGAGCCCGCCGATGGCCTGGACACCACGCAGCAGCCCGGTTTCGGCTTCGCCCTGGCCGAGCGGGCCGCTGACGAAGAGGACGAACAGGACGACGAACATCCCCTGCCCCACGGACATCAGGGCGGTCATGAAGATCACCAGCCGGAGCCGGTGGTCGCGGCGGATGTCGGCGAGCCCGTCGAGCCAGGCCCGGACCGCCGGGGCCCGGCGCGTGGGCCGGGGTTCGGCGAAGCGGGGCGCGAGGAAGCCGATCGCGGCCACGAGGGCGGCGGTGTACGCGACGACGACGGCGCCGAGGCCGGCGAAGCCGAGCAGCACCCCGCCGAGCGCGCTGCCCCCGAGCCGGGCGACGCAGGTGCCCACGCCGAGCGCCCCGTTGGCGGCGGTCGTCTGCCCGGGGGCCAGCACGGGGACGAGCGCGCTGCGAGCGGGCTCGAACACCGCCGCGAGACCGGACTGCAGAGCCATGACGAGGTAGATCACCGGAAGGCTGCTGCTGAGCAGCGGCACCGCGACGACCGCTTGGCCTGCGCACACCGCGGCGAGCAGGGCACGCCGGTTCCGGCGATCGGCGAGCACCCCGGCGACCGGGCTGAGCACGACGGCGGGCAGCACGCCGGCGACCATGGTGGCGGCGGTCGCCGCGGGCGAGCCGGTGAGTGCGAAGATGTGCAGCGGCAGCGCGACCTGCAGCATCCACTCCGCGGTCTCGGCGCACATCCCGGCGGCCCAGAGACGCGCGAAGGCGGGGGTTCTCAGGGGGCTGGGCATGATCGCTCCTCCCTCGCGTGCTTCGCGCCGGTCACCGGATCTGCTGTGCGCGCGGTGCGGGATGGCGGGCGCGCGTGGCGGGGCGCTGCTGTTCGCGCGTCGCGGAACGACGCACACCCCGCGCGGGATGCTGCTCGCGGGTGGCCGGACGGTGGGCGCGCCCAGGCGGGCTGCCCGCGAGTGGCGGGGCGCTGGGCGCGCCCTTGGAGGCTCGCCGGCCGATGGCCGGGCCGCGTCGGCAGTCCAGCCACCCGCGTGCGTGCCCACCTCCGGTGCCACGCCGGGCTCGTCGGCGCCGCGGCGCGGGCGCGCGGCCCGGCGCTACTCACTCGGCTTCCCGTTCGCCTCGACGCGCGGGTATGCCCGCCAGCTCGCCTGGACCGGCCGCGCTCCCTCCGGCGCCCCGGTCCGGATGGTCGCCACGTAGGGCCGCACCAGCTCGTCGATCGCCTCGGTCAGGGCCGCCAGTTCGGCCGGCGTCACCCGCAGGGCATAGGTGTTGATCGCCGACGCCTCCTGCCACTCGCGGTCGAACGAGCCGATCGTGTCCAGGAACCGCTGCCCCAGCACGCCGTCCTCGGCGATCCGCGCGCCCGCCGCGGCCAGTTGCGCCGTCTGCACCCCCGGGTCGGTCGCGAACTCGCCGAAGTCCAGCCCGACCGGCGTGGCCCGCCACGGCCGCTCCCGCCCGTCGGCCGCCTCGACGCGCTCCACCAGCCCCCACTGCGCCAGTTGCCGCAGGTGCCAGCTGCAGTTCGACGCCGTCGAGTCCACCGCCTCCGCGCACTCCGTCGCGGTCCGCGGCCCGACGGCCATCAGGTAGCTCAGCAGCTCCGACCGCAGCGGGTGCGCCAGCGCCCGCATCAGCTCCGCGTCCCGGACCCGCCGTCGTGGCGGCAGCTCGGCGGCCATCGGCACTCCCAACGTGAAAGAACCCTTTCGAAAGGACTCTTTCACATCTTGGGCCGGAAAACAAGTTGCCCTCCCGCGCTAGCCTGGAAGCACCATGAAGAACTGACATCCCGACCGACCCGCGTCCGAGGCCAGGTGGCCCGGCGGGTTCCGCCAGCGCACTCCGGCCGGTGATGTCCCATGTCTTTGCGCGTTCACGAGCTGTCCTTCTCCTACGGCTACCGCGTCCTGTTCGACCGCTTCGACTTCGCCGCCGACCCCGGCCAGCGGGTCGGCCTGGTCGGCGAGAACGGGGCGGGCAAGTCCACGCTGCTGAAACTCCTGGCGGGCGCCGAGATCCCGCACGGCGGCACCGTCCACACCGGACCCGACGTGGGGTTCCTGCACCAGGAACTCCCCTACCCCGCCCACACCCCGCTCTCGGCGGTCGTCGAGGACGCGCTGGCCGGCATCCGCCGCGCGGCGCGGCGGCTGGACCGGCTCGCCGAGGCGGTCTCGGCCGATCCGTCGGAGGCGGTCCTCGCCGAGTACGGCGAGGCGTTGGAATGGGCCCAGGCACACGACATCTGGGACGCCGACCGCCGTGCCGCGGTCGTCCTGGACGGCCTCGGGCTCGGCGGGATCGACCGGCCGGTCGGCGAGCTGTCCGGCGGCCAGCGGTCCCGGCTCGGGCTGGCCGCGCTGCTCATCCGGCAGCCGGCCACGCTGCTGCTCGACGAGCCGACGAACCACCTCGACGACCCGGCGATGGAGTTCCTCGAACGCCACCTCACCGGCCTGTCCGGGACGGTGGTGCTCGCCTCGCACGACCGGGTCTTCCTGGACGCGGTGTGCACGGCGATCGTCGACCTCGATCCCGCGCTCGGCGGGCCGGCCCGCTACGGCGGCGCCTACCGGGACTACCTGGCGCACAAGCGCACCGAACGCGCCCGCTGGGAGCAGCGCCACGCCGAGGAGCAGGCCGAGCTGAGGCGGCTGAAGGAGTCGGTCGCGGTCACCGCGCGCGCCGTCGCCCACGACCGGCCGCCGAGGGACAACGCGAAGACGCTGTACGACTTCAAGACCGGCCGGGTGCAGAAGCAGATCTCCCGGCGGGTCCGCAACGCGCAGCAGCGGCTCGACGAGCTCACCGCCAACCAGGTCCGCAAACCCCCGCCGCCACTGCGGTTCGCGGGCGCGCTCACCGCACCGGCGGGCGAGGACGAGCTGATCCTCTCCGCCCGCGGGATCCACGTGCCGGGACGGCTGGAACTGTCCGAACTGGACCTCACGGCGTCGGCGCGGCTCCTGGTCACCGGCGGCAACGGCGCGGGCAAGTCGACGCTGCTCACCGTGCTCGCCGGCGGGCTGGCCCGGCAGGCGGTGCAACGCCGGAAGGGCCTGCGCACCGGGATGCTCGCGCAGGACGTGAGCCTGCCCGATCCGGCGCGGACGCCGCGCCGGCTCTACGCCGAGGCGGCCGGCCCGGACTCCCCCGCGCTGACCGACCTCGGCCTGATCGCGCCGCGGGACCTCGACCGGCCGGCCGGGCTGCTGTCGGTCGGGCAGCGGCGGCGGCTCGCGCTCGCGATCCTGATCGCCCGGCCACCGGACCTGCTGCTCCTCGACGAGCCGACGAACCACATCTCGCTCACGCTCGCCGAGGAGCTGTTCGACGCGCTGGGCTCGGCGCCCGGCGCCGTCGTCCTCGCCAGCCACGACCGCTGGCTGCGCCGGGAGTGGGACGGTGCGACCCTGCGACTGGAACAGGGCCGCACCGTATAGGTCGTTATACGCCGATCAGAGCTCGACGCCCAGCAGCGCGTCGACCGCGACGCGGATCAGGCCGGGCGCGCCCGTGTCGCGCCCGCCCTGCCGCAGCGCCTCGTCGGCCCACGCGTCGATCGCCCGCATCGCGTTGACCGTGTCGAGGTCGTCGGCCAGGTGGTCGCGCAGGCGGGCGACGGTGTCGTCGGCCTCCGGCCCGGCCGGCAGCGCCGCGGCCTCCCGCCACCGCGCCAGCCGCTGCTGGGCGGTGGTGAGCAGGTCGTCGGTCCACGAGCGGTCGCTGCGGTAGTGGCCGGCGAACAGGGCGAGCCGGATCGCGTTCGGGTCCACGCCGTCGGCGCGCAACCGCGACACGAACACGAGGTTGCCGCGCGACTTGGACATCTTCTCGCCGTCCAGGCCGATCATGCCGCTGTGCACGTAGTGGCGGGCGAACGGGTGCTCGCCGGACAGCGCCTCGGCGTGCGCGGCGCTGTACTCGTGGTGCGGGAAGATCAGGTCCGAGCCGCCGCCCTGCACGTCGAAGCCCATGCCGAGCCGGTTGACCGCGATCGCGCTGCACTCGATGTGCCAGCCGGGGCGTCCGGGGCCCAGCTCGGACTCCCAGGACGGCTCACCCGGCCGGGCGGCGCGCCACAGCAGCGCGTCCAGCGGGTCGCGCTTGCCGGGGCGGTCCGGGTCGCCGCCCCGCTCGGCGAAGAACTTCGCCATGGTCTCGCCGTCGTAGTTCGACTCGTAGCCGAAGCGGCCGGTGGCCGAGCGGTCGAAGTAGATGTCCGGGTACTCCGGGTCGTCGGCGCGGTAGGCCGCGCCGTGCGCGAGCAGCTTCGAGATGACCTCGACGATCTCCGGGATGCTCTCCACCGCGCCGACGAACTGCTTCGGCGGCAGCACCCGCAGCGCCTCCATGTCCTCGCGGAACAGGGCGGTCTCCCGCAGGCCGAGGACCACCCAGTCGTCCTGGTCCCGTTCGGCGCGCTCCAGCAGCGGGTCGTCGATGTCGGTCACGTTCTGCACGTAGTGCACCGTGTGCCCGCTGTCCCGCCACACCCGGTTGACCAGGTCGAACGCGAGGTAGGTCGCCGCGTGACCGAGGTGCGTGGCGTCGTACGGGGTGATGCCGCAGACGTACATGCGCGCCGTCTTGCCCGGCGTGGTGGGGCGCACCTGCCCGGTGGCCGTGTCGTACAACCGCAGCGCGCGTGGCGTGCCCGGCACGTAGGGCAGGGGTACCGAGGACCAAGTCTTCATACCCCAACCCTAAGTGGCGTTCCGGTGAACCGTCCCGCCCGGTGGGAACGTTTCGCGTCACGAAGCGGTCAGCGACCGCAGTTCGTCGATCGTGCCGAAGAACGTGTCCTGGTTGCCGGGCAGCGGGCCGGCGACGGCGGACTGCCAGAACTTCGCCGTCCAGCCGCCGGGCACCTCGCCCATCGTGGTGTTGTAGCGGGCCAGCCAGAGGACGTGGTCGGCGGCGAAGGCGGTGCTGTCGGCCGTGCACGCCTTCCACCACCGGTTCGTCGTGTAGATGATCGGCGTGTGCCCGGTGCGCCGCTTCAGCTCGGTGCTGAAGTCGCGGATCCAGGCGACCATGTCCGCCGGCGATTTCGCATAGCAGGCGGGGGTGTTCGGTGTGTCCTCCAGGTCCAGCGTCGGCGGCAGGGTCATGCCGTCGGCGAACCACTTGCCGTCGTGGGTATGCAGGTACGCGGCCTGCTCGGCGCCGCCGGTCTTGTCCGGGCGCGCGTAGTGGTAGGCCGACCGGTACAGCCCCGCCGCCTTCGCGCCGCGGAACTGCGCCAGGAAGTTCGGGTTCACGTACCCGACACCCGCGGTGTCCTTGACGAACACGAAACCCGCGCCCGCGGCCTTGGCGGCGGCGAAGTCGGGCACCCCCTGCGAGGCGCTGATGTCGAACCCGGCGATCTGCGCCGCGGGCTGCGCCGAGGCCACCGCGGGCGCGAACCCGGCCACGAGGGCCGTCACCACCGCCACCAACCGGAAGATCGTTTTCGCTGCCACGTCCCGGACCGTAGATCCACTTCCGGGTCATCGCGCGGCGCGTGACCGCATCGGGTGAGTCAGGCGCCGGGAAACGAGGCGGCCCACATCGCCTCCAGGCCGGCCGTGAGCTGCTCCGACGTCGGGGCCCCGTCCGGGTCGAGCAGCCACTGCACGGCCAGCCCGTCGCAGATCGCGATCACGAAGCTGGCCACCGACTGGCACCGCGGGTCGTCGGCCGTGGTGCCGTCCGCCAGTGACCGCGCGACCAGCTCGGCGACCTTCGCGCGGCAGCGCCGGTACTGCTCGGCGAACTGCTCCCGCAGCGACTCCGTCCGCTCGGCCTGCGCCAGCGCCTCGACGTAGGACAGCAGCAGCGCCCGGCTGGCGGGCAGGCTGTCCAGCATCGCCGCCCACGCGCGCCGCCCGCGCTCGATCGGCGGCACGGCGGGCTCGGCCATCGCGATCGAGGCCAGCTTGTCGGTCCACTCCTCGAACACCTCGCCGATCGCGGCGTTGAGCAGGCCCGCCTTGGACCCGAAGTGGTACCCGATCGAGTGCAGGTTGGTGTCCGACGCCGCGACCAGGTCCCGCGCCGTGATGTGCGCGTACCCCTTCTCCTCCAGCAGCCGCCGCGCCGCGGCGAGCAGCTCTTCCCGGTGTCCCACACCGGAACCCTAGCTGGACACCCGAGTTACACGTGCGTATAAATGAGGCACCGGTCACGTCGAGGAGGTCGCGATGAGCGTCGAAACCCCGTCCCGGACGAGCACGCTGCCGCTGCCGCCGGGCCCGAGGCTCCCGGCGGGCGTGCAGACGGTCCTCTTCGGCAACTTCCGGCACGTGCTGATGCCGCTGCTGCGGCGCCGCTACGGCGACCTCGTGCGGCTCAACCTGTACCCCGAGCGGCACGTGGTGCAGCTGGCGGACGTCGAGCACATCAAGGCGGTGTTCAGCGGACCGGCCGACGTGTTCCACGCCGGTGAGGGCAACGTCATCCTCAAGCCGCTGATGGGCCCGCACTCGGTGCTGCTGACCGACGAGGACGTGCACCTGCGCGCCCGCAAGCTGCTGATGCCCGCCTTCCACGGCGCGGCGCTGCGCGGCTACCGGGAGATGATCACCGAGCTGGCCGAGGTCGAGGTCGCGAGCTGGACGCCCGGCCGGGTGTTCCGCTCGCACGAGCGCATGCAGGCGCTGACGCTGGAGATCATCCTGCGCGTGGTGTTCGGCGTCGCCGAGGGGCCGCGGCTGGACGAGCTGCGCGCCCTGCTCACCCGGATCGTCGACATCGGGGTGCTCGAACTGTTCGGCTGGCACAACGCGAAGCTGCGCCGGTTCGGCCCGTGGCGGCGCTACAGCCTCGCGCAGGACCGGGTGGACGAGCTGCTCTACGCCGAGATCGCCGACCGCCGCAAGGCCGACGACCTCGACGGCCGCGGCGACGTGCTGTCCCGCCTGCTGACGGTGCCCGCCGAGGACGACCGGCTCTCCGACGCGGAGCTGCGGGACCAGCTGATCACCCTGCTGCTGGCCGGGCACGAGACCACCGCGACCGCGCTGGCCTGGTCGTTCCACGAGCTGGCGCGCGACCCGGCGCGGCAGCGGCGCGCGATCGAGGCCGCCGACGCCGGGGACGAGAAGTACCTGGAGGCGGTGGCCAAGGAGGCGATGCGGCAGCACCCGGTGATCTCCGAGGTGGCGCGGCGGCTGACGCGCGACATCGAGATCGGCGGCTACCGGATTCCGGCCGGCTACACGGTGATGCCCTCGATCGCGCTGGTCCAGGGCGATGTGGCGCACCACGAGGACCCGGCGGCGTTCCGGCCGGAGCGGTTCCTCGACGGCGGCCCGGCGTCGGGCACGTGGTTCCCGTTCGGCGGCGGCGTGCGGCGCTGCCTGGGCGCCGGGTTCTCGTTGCTGGAGGCGACGATCGTGCTGCGGGCGGTGCTGACGCGGTTCGCGGTGGAGCCGGACCGCGCCCGCGGCGAGCACTCGAAGCCGCGGCACATCACGATGGTGCCCGGGCGGGGCGCCCGGATCGCGGTCATCCCCCGGTGAGGAGCAGGCCGCCCAGCGCGACGAGGGCGAGCGCCTTGACGGCCTCGAGCACGACGTAGACGACGTGCGCCCGGGATCGCGGGACGTCTTCGCCGGCGAGGACACGGTCGGAGCGGCGGTTCAGCGGCGGCCGGACCACGGCGAGCTGCACGACGAGCACGACCGCGGCGACGGCGCCGGCCAGGTACGCCGGCCACCGGACGTCCGACAGGGCGACCCCGGCGGCGACGAGCACCGCGAGCACCACCTCGGCGCGGTTGAGCGCGCGGAAGACGATGCGCCCGATGCCCAGCCCGAGCGGCACGGTCACGCCGGGCGCGCGGAACTTCAGCGGCGCCTCGAGGAACGAGATCCCGAGCACCATGCCCAGCCAGAGGCAGGTGACACCACCGGCGAGTTCAGCCATCGACAACCTCCAGTTCGGGGTCGGGGTTCACGGGGCGCCGGGTCCGGCATCGATCGCCTCCGGTTCGGCGAGGGGCTCGATTCGACGCAGAGGGCCGGTTCCGCGCACGCCGGGGAATGCGCGCGGGTCACCCGGTGCGGCATCGGCCGCCTCCAGTCCCGCGCGGGGGCTCGACTCGGCGGCGCCGGGGCGGTTCGGGACAGGGGCGCCGGTTCGGCGCAGGCCAGGCGGCTCGCCCGCGCAGCCCGACCAGCGACCGGCACCCGCGGGGGTTTTGGTGTCGGCACTGGGCGGGCGGGTCGCGCGTGCGGTCGGCTCAGCCATCGGCCGCTTCCAGCTCGACCACGCACGCGTCCGGATCGGCGAAGGGCAGCAGGCGCCTCGCGCGGAGGGGGCCGTCCGCGAGGGCGCCGTTCAGCATGCCGAGGTGCACCGAGCAGACCGCGTCGCGGTGGCGGGACGCCAGCTCCAGGAACGGGCAGTGCCGCAGGCGGATCCGGTGCGGGTCGGCGGCCTGTTCGGGCTCGAAGCCCAGCTCGTCGAGCAGGCGCACCACCTGCGCGGGCGTCTCCGGACGGGCGGTGAGACGGCGGCCCCACGCGGTGCCCGCCGTCTCCGGGTCGCCGGTGCCGCCGGTCAGCAGGATCTCGGCCAGCACCTCGTAGCGGCGGTCCCGGCCCCGCGCCGTCACCGGCGGCACCCGGTACTCGGCGGCAGGCCGTCCCGGGCCGCGCGCGTGGCCCGGCGCCCGCTCGACCAGCCCGTCGGCCACCAGCTGGTCCAGGTGGAAACGCACGCTGTTCGGGTGCAGCCCGAGCCGCCCGGCCAGCTCGGCCACACCCACCGGCCCCGTCTCCCGGATCGCGCGCAGCACCTCGGCGCGGCGTCCCGGCACGTGGTGCGTCATCGTGGCCTCCCCTGCGCGCGGGTTATCCTGGTCCTGAATTTATCCAAGGATTTTTCGTACTAACAGGGCGGGGTTGGATTGCGCACCACGGCACACCGGCACGGCCCGAGCGAGACCCTCCCGGCGAACATCCAGGAGATCGCCGCGGCGGGCGACGGCGCGCCGGGCATCCTGTGGCGGCTGCGTGAGGAGGGCCGCCAGCTCGACGCGAACCTGGTGCACCTGCCCGCCGGCGAGCGGATCGGCACCCACGCCGAGCCGGACCTCGACCTGCTGCTGGTGGTCGTGACCGGCGCCGGGAAGCTGACCACCGGCGACGACACCGTCGACGTCGGCCCCGGCTCACTGGTGTGGCTGGCGCACGGGCAGGCACGGGCGATCGAGGCGGGCCCGGAGGGCCTGTCGTACCTCACCGTGCACCGCCGCCGCCCGGGGATGCGGATCGGGCACCGCTAGAGGGGGGATCGTCCGCCAAGACGTGACCAGCGCCGCCAGTCGCGCGCGAGCACCGGCCCACGGCAGCCGGCAAGCGGGTCCGTGCCCGCGCCACCCGGCCCGGGCCGCGGGCCCTGCCGACCGCCGGAACAGGCGCGAACCGGGCTAGCGCCGCCGGGTGCGGAGGTAGTCGCTGATCACGGCGGCGCCCAGGCCGTCCACCTCGGGCGCCACGACGCGCCCGCCGGAGCGCCGCGCGATCAGGTCCACGAACGCCGCCAGCCGCGGGTCGTCGCCGAGGCGGAACACCGACACCGAGGCGCCCATCTTCGCCAGGCGGTCCACTTCGGACAGCGTCTTGACCAGGGTCCGGGGCTGGGGCGGGTAGTCGAACTCGGCGGTGCCGTCCGGTTCCAGGTGGGCGGTCGGCTCGCCGTCGGTCACCATCAGCACCACCGGCTGGGCGTCCGGGTGCCGTCGCAGGTGGCGGCCCGCCAGCAGCAGCGCATGGTGCGCGTTGGTGCCCTGCTCCCACACCCCCTCCAGCCCGACCAGCTCCGGCAGCTCCACCGACGCCGCGTACCGGCCGAAGGTGATCAGCTGCAGCGCGTCGTTGCGGAAGCGCGTGGAAATGAGCTGGTGCAGCGCCAGCGCGGTGCGCTTCATCGGCAGCCAGCGGCCCTCGGACACCATCGACCACGACGTGTCCACCAGCAGCGCCACCGCGGCCCGCGACCGCAGCTCGGTCTCCACCACCTCCACGTCGGACACGTCCAGCCGCACCGCGCCGCCGCCCGTCGAGGCCGTCCGCAGCACCGCGTTGCGCACCGTGCGGGACACCTCCCACGGTTCCCGGTCGCCGAACTGCCACGGCCGGCTCGCCCCGGTCGGCTCGCCCGCCGCGCCCGCCGACTCCGTCTGCCGCTCGCCGGTCTTGCCACGCAGCGAGTGCACGATGTCCGACAGCGCGGTCTCCCCCAGGCGCCGCAACGCCTTCGGGGTCAGCCGCAGCGAACCGTCCGGCGCGCGCTCGAACAGGCCCTGCGACCGCAGCTCCCGCTCCAGCTCGGACAACCGCCGCGCGTCGACCCCGGCGTCCGGGCCGAGCTGGCGTTCCAGCGCCTCCAGGTCGATGTCCTCCAGCCGCGCGCCCGGGTAGGACTGGGCCAGCTGCTCGGCCAGGGCGTCCAGCTCCGCGAGGTCCTGCATCGCCTGCGCGCCCTCGCCCAGCCCCAGCGGGTCCTGGCCGCGGAACCGCGCCGAGGACGTCCAGTCCTCCCCCGGCCGCATCGCCTGCAGCCGCGCGTCCAGGCCGGCCAGCTGCTGCCCGATCCGCGGGTCGCCGAACGCCTGCTGCGCCAGCTCGGCCAGCTCCGCCCGCTGCTCGGCCGACATCGAGTTCAGCATCCGCTGCGCGGCGGCCGCCCGCGCGGCCAGCGCGTCGATGAGCTCGTCCACGTCGCGCGGGTTCTCCGGGAAGAACTCGCCGTGGCGGCGCATGAACTCGTCGAACCGCTCGTCGATGTCGTCCACGCCGCGGGCGTGGGCGTCGAGCAGCGCGTTCAGGTCGGCCAGCATCTGGTGAACGCGCTCGACGTCCTCCTGGCTGGTGCTCTGCAGCGCCTGCTTCATGCCCTCGAACCGCGCGTCGAGCATCTCCCGGCCGAGCAGGTCCCGGATCTGGTCGTACTTGTCCCGGCCCTCCTCGGACCGCCACGGGTACTCCGACAGCTCGCGCACGGCGGCGGCCGTGCCCGGCGGCAGCGCGTCGAGCTGCGCCTCGGCGAAGCGGGCGTCGTCGGACGGGTCGGGGAACAGCGCCCGCTTCTCGGCGTCCAGTGCCTCGTCGAGCAGGCGCCGCACCTCCTGCAGCGTGCCGTCGAGGCGGTGGCGCCGCTGGATCTCGGCGCGGCGCTGCCACACCCGGCGGGTCATCTCGTCGAGCCCGCGCGTGTTGCGGGTGCCGCGGCGCAGCAGCTCCTCCAGCGCCGACCGCGGCGACGCGCCGTCCATGACCTCGCGGCCGATCTCGTCGAGCGCCTCGCGCAGGTCGATCGGCGGGGCGAGCGGGTCGGGGCCCTCGTGCCACGGGCCGTAGGACCAGCCCTCGGGTGCGGTGCTCACGGCCCGTACACCGTGGTCGCGTCGTCGGAGTCCTTGGCCAGCTGCCGGGCCAGGTACAGCGACTCCAGTGCCAGCTCGACGGCCGCCGCGATGCGTCCCGGCTCGTCGGTGGCCGACACGCCGGCGCGCTGGGCGACCTCGTGCAGCACCGGCAGCTCGGGCAGCGCGGCGAGGAGGTCCGCGCCGGGCACGCGCTCGCCGGTGGCGACCAGGTGCCCGTTGGACACCGCCTCGACCAGCGGGCGCAGGTTGAGCCCGCCGAAGCGTTCGCGGGCGGTCTCGGCGACCGCGCGGCGCAGCAGGTGCACCAGGTGCTCGGTCTCGCGCCCCTCCTCGCCCGGCTCGAACTCGATCTTGCCGCGCAGCACGGCGGGCACGGCCTCCAGGTCGACCGGGCGCGCCACGGCCGGGTGCTCGCCGGTCAGCGCGGCCCGGCGCAGTGCCGCCGCGGCGACGGTCTCCGCCGCCGCCACCGCGAACCGGGCCGACACGCCCGAGCGCTGGTCGACCACGGTGGACTCGCGCAGGTTGCGCACGAACCGGGCCAGCACCTCCAGCAGCGGCTCGCCGACCTCGGCGACCAGGTTCGCCTCCTGGCGCACCACGTCCACCTCGGCAGCCACGGTCAGCGGGTAGTGGGTGCGGATCTCGGCGCCGAAGCGGTCCTTGAGCGGCGTGATGATCCGGCCGCGGTTGGTGTAGTCCTCGGGGTTGGCGGTGGCGACGAGCAGCACGTCCAGCGGCAGCCGCAGCGTGTAGCCGCGGATCTGGATGTCGCGCTCCTCCATCACGTTGAGCAGCGCGACCTGGATCCGCTCGGCGAGGTCGGGCAGCTCGTTGATCGCCACGATGCCGCGGTGCGCGCGCGGCACGAGTCCGAAGTGGATGGTCTCCGGGTCGCCCAGGCTGCGGCCCTCGGCCACCTTCACCGGGTCGACGTCGCCGATCAGGTCGCCGACCGAGGTGTCCGGTGTGGCCAGCTTCTCGGTGTAGCGCTGATCGCGGTGCAGCCAGGCCACCGGCAGGTCGTCGCCCAGTTCGGCGGCGCGGCGGCGCGAGGCCGGGGTGATCGGCTCCAGCGGGTGCTCGGCCAGCTCGGAGCCCTCGATCACGGGGGTCCACTCGTCGAGCAGGCCGGCCAGGGTGCGCAGCAGGCGCGTCTTGCCCTGGCCGCGCTCGCCGAGCAGCACGACGTCGTGCCCGGCCAGCAGGGCGCGTTCGAACTGGGGCAGCACCGTCCGGTCGAACCCGACGATCCCCGGCCACGGGTTCCGGCCCTCGCGCAGCGCGGCGAGGAGGTTGTCGTGGATCTCGGTCTTGATGCTGCGCGGCAGGTGCCCGGCCGCGCGCAGTGCTCCCGCGGTGCGCGGGAGGTTCTCGGGTGCGGGTGTCACGACTACGACGCTACGCACGTCCCGCGGTGTCGTCGACGTGGAGCAACTCCAGCGTCCGGGTGCCGTATTCTGGATCGCCGTGTGCTGTCCCAGTGCGACCCTCACCGTGTGGGCCTCGGCGTGGCTGTCCGGCGCCGCCGCGTCCGACGACGTCCTCGACGCGCTCCTGGCGTGGGGCGAGGCCCACGAGGTGGTGGCCGCGGACGCCGAAGCCGCGGTGACGCTCGACCTCCCGCTCGCCGGTGACTTCCCCGGCACGCCCGTCCAGCTGCTCGCCGCGTTGCGCGCGCACGGCGCCGGCCCGGCCCGGCTGGTGCTGCCCGCGCCCGGCGACCCGCGGGGCCTCGGCGGCGGCGGGCCGTTCACCGAGGCCGCGATGCGGGCCGGTGAGGCCGTGCTGCTGCCCGGGCTGGGGTTCGGGCTGGTGCCGGTGCCGATCGCGGAGGGGCTGGTGCGCTGGTCGGTCCACAAGGTCGCGGTGCCGCTGAGCCCGGACTACGTGGCGCTGAACGAGGCGGAGCACGGCCTGACCGACGCGATCCGCGATTCCGCGGGCGCGCTGCAGGCGCTGGACGTCGCGCGGGACCGGCCGGGCGTGCGGGCCGAGCTGGCGGCGAAGCTGCGGGCGCGGCCGCGCCTGAACTGGCCTGCCGGGACACCGGGGCGGGCGCTGCGGGTGCTGCAGCGCGCCGACGAGGTGGGCGCGATCCTGGCGATCGCGGAGATCGACGAGCCGGGTGGCGCGTTGTCGTCGTCGGCCGCGGTGCGCCGCGCCGACGCCCTGCGCCCGTTGCGCACGGCGGTGCGCACGGCCCGGCACGCCGCGATCAACGAAGCGGTCCGGCAGCTCACCGAACAGGGTGACCGGCAGCCCTGATCGGCGGCTTGACAGCGTGGTGTTTCCTTGATCCGCACACATCGTCGTAGCGGCAGGAGACATCTTCCGTGGATCTCGGTGACCCCACCACCAACCCCATCTCGTTCACGCTCGGTTCGGCCGACGAGTTCTTCACCGAGCCGGTCGGCGCGCGGGACGAGGACGGCTACCGGCGCGCCTGGCAGCGCGTCGTGGCCGAGCACGGCGCCGAAGCCGCGCGGGTCACCCGCATCGCCGCCTACTGGGAGCCCTCCGCCGCGGACCGCAGGTTCCTCGACGAGACCTTCGCCGACGCCGGGCTGCAGTTCATCTTCGAACGGCCGGAGCCGGCGGGCTGGGACGCAGCGCTGGCGAAGGCGCAGCAGGTGCTCGACGAGATCCTGCGCGCCGAGGAGGCCGAGGAGCTGGCGGTGGAAGCCCGCCGCGCCAGGGAGAAGCAGGCGGGCGGCGAGCTGCTCCCGGTGCTGCGCAGCGGATCCCTCGGCGGCAGCGACGTGGTGCGGCAGACGATGCCGTGGCTGCCGGTGGCCGGGCGCGACCTGTTCGCCACGTTCGCCTACACCGCGCTGACGCCGCACGGCACGGTGGGGATGCGGCACGTGCTCAACAACCACCTCGACGGCGAGGCGGACTTCACCGGGATCGTCACCACCGCGCTGGACTCGGTCAAGGACGGCCTGGTCCTGGAGGAGGCCGTCACCGAGACCGGGCGGCTGATCCGGATGCACCGTCCGGACGGCTTCGGCGCGGCAGGCGCGGTCATGCTGCCCGACTTCCACGAGCGGATGTCCGGCATCCACGGCTGGGACGAGCTGACGGTCGCGATCCTCTGCCCGGACGACCTGTGGATCACCCGGTCCGGCACCCCCGACGCCGACCGGCTCGCCCAGGAGGTGCGCGCGGCCGGACAGCAGGCGCCCGAGCTGCGTCCCTCGCTGCTGCGCGTCACCGCAACCGCGATCGACCTCGTCGCCGAAAGCGCTTCCTGACGCGCGCCGGCGCTCAGTACAGCTCGATCTTCAACCGGGCCGTCCTGGCGCGGGAGACGCACAGCGCCATCTGGTCCCCGGCGGCCTTGTCCGCGGCCGACAGGCAGCTGTCCCGGTGCTCCGGCACGCCCTCCAGCACCCCGGAGACGCAGGACCCGCAGATGCCCTCCTCGCAGGACTTGAAGACCTCGATGCCGTTCTCCCCGAGCACGGCGAGGATCGACTTGTCCGCGGGCACCTCGAACACCTCGCCGGTGTCCAGCTCGACGGTGAACGGCCGGTCGCCGCTGGTGTCGACCTCCGCCGCGACGAAGTGCTCCACGTGCACGCGCGACTCGCCGACGACGGGCGCGAAGACCGCGCCGACCTGCGCCATGAACCCCTCCGGCCCGCACGTGTACACCTGCGCGTCCGGGGTCAGCTCGGCCGCGACCTCCTTGAGGATCGTCGGCTGCTCGGCGCGCGGCACGCCGAACCGCAGGTGCACGCGGTCGCCGAACTCGCGCTCCAGCAGGCCGGCGAACGCGGCCTGCTCCCGGGCGCGGGCGAAGTAGTGCAGTTCGAACTCCGCGCCGCGCCGGTCCAGTTCGTAGGCCAGGCTCAGCAGCGGGGTGACGCCGACGCCGCCCGCCACCAGGACGTGGCGGGCGCCGTCGGCGACGCGCAGCAGGTTGCGGGGCTCGCCGATCTCCAGCGTGTCCCCCGCCCCGACGGTGTGCAGCGCCTCGGAACCGCCCCGCGACGCGGCTTCCTTCTTCACCGCGATCAGCAGCGACGAAGCCTCGTGCGGCGGCGAGCACAGCGAGTACTGCCGCACCAGGCCGGTCGGGCCGACGACGTCGACGTGCGCGCCGGCCTCGTACGGTCCCAGCGGGGCGCCGTCGTCGCGGACCAGGCGCAGGCTGCGGATCCCGGCGGCCTCCTGCCTGACCTCCGCGACGCGGACCACAGTTCTCGTCATCGTCCCTCCCTCGGGTTCAGCGCAGGTAGAGCCCGCCGTTGGCGTCCCAGCAGGCGCCGGTGACGGAGGCGGCCCCGGGCGAGGCGAGCAGGGCGACCATCCGGGCGATGAACGCCGGGTCGCCGAGCCTGCCGACCGGGATGCTCCGGGCGAGCCCGTCGACGTCGTCCACAATGGACCGCACCATCGGGCTGTCCTGCGGGCCGGGCGACACCGCGTTGACCGTCACCCCGTGCGGCGCGAGTTCGCGGGCGAACACCTTGGTGGCGGACAGGACCGCGCCCTTGGAGGACGCGTAGTGCCCGCCGGTCGCGGTGCCGCCGTTCTGCCCGGCGAGCGAGGCCATGTTCACGATCCGGCCGTAGCCCTGCGCGGCGAAGTGCGCGCCGAAGACCTGGCAGGCGGAGAACGTGCCGCCGAGGTTCACCTTCAGCACGGCGTCCAGCTCGTCGGCGGTGATGTCCATCAGCTTCTTCGCCTGCGTGCGGGCGGCGTTGTTGACCAGCACGTGCACCGATCCGAAGTCGGCCAGCACAGCGGCGAGCAGGCCGTCCACGGCCGCGCGGTCGGCGACGTCGACGGCGTACCCCTTGGCCTCGCCCAGTTCCTTGGCCAGCGCCTCGGCCGCGGCCCCGTCGAGGTCGGCGATCGCGACGCGGTAGCCGTCGGCGTGCAGGCGCCGCACGATCGCCTCGCCGAGGCCGTGCGCGCCGCCGGTGACGACCGCGGTCTGCGCGCTCACAGCAGGAACCCCGCGGCGGGCACGGCGTCCTCGCTGTCCACCAGCCGCACGACCTTCTCGGCGATGCGGTCGCCGGAGTCCGACAGCCGGACGCGGTGGCGCACGTCGGCGGCCCAGATGTCGTGCCGCCCGCGCTTGTAGGCGATCAGCACCTGCGCCGACCGCAGCACGACCTCGGTGTCGGTCACGGTCTCCGGCACGAACCGGGACACGGTGCGCACGGTGCGGGCCGCGTCGACGGCGGCGATGGCGTAGCCCTCGGTCATGCGGGTCACGCGCATGGCCCGCATCCGCGCGTCGTCGTAGATCATGTTGAGCGTGCCCGCGAAGTCCTCGGTGTCCGGGTCGATCGGCACGATGTAGCGGGCGTCGTCGGTGTAGAGCTCCTGCCACACCAGGTAGTCCTTGCGGTCGAGCAGCTCGGCCTCCCGCCAGACCAGCTCGACCGCCCTGGCCACCCGGACGTCGGTCAACGGGACGGTGATCGTGTCAGTCATCGCTCATCATCTGCTTCCACATCCGGTAGGCGGCGCGCATCCCGGTCTCGTCGGTCACGTGGGCGGTCGGCCAGCCGTGCTCGTCGTCCTTCTCCCTGCCGAGCCCGCGGTTGACCAGGATCGGCATGTCCGGCGCGGCCTGGGCGCCGCGCTGCACGCGGTCCCAGCCCTCGGCGTCGTCCGGGGTGCCGAACCCGAACGGTCCCTGGAAGTGCTCGTGGATGCGCAACCGCTCGCGGTTGACGACGTCCAGCTCGGGCGGCCCGTCCGGGCCGATCGCGATGTGCTCGATCAGCGTCTCGTCGACCGAGATCGGCCGCAGGACGCGGAAGAACGCCGCCGACATCGACACGTTCGGGAACAGGTTGAGGTTGAACCCGGTGCCGTGCATGGCGCGGACCAGCTTGCGCACGGCCGCGTCGTCGAGCGTCCTGGACAGCTCCGCGACGACGTGGTCGAAGCGGGCCTGCAGCGGTTCGCTGCCGTCGTCGGCGTCGAGGTCGGAGTGCTCGGGCACCATCTGCATGACGCTGTGGCCGTTGCCCAGCGCGTGCGTGATCGCCGCCGGGTCGGTCATGAACGACATCATGTCCGCGGTCTCGGCGTCCACCGACGCCATCCACGACCGGTGCACGATCGGGAAGTGGTAGCCGTCGGTGGTGTTCTCGAGCTGGATCTTCCAGTTGCCGCGGAACCGGAACTGGTGCTTGCCCAGCACCTTGATCGGGTAGCCGCCGCCCTGTTTCATGAACCGGTCCAGCCACAGCTTCGCGTCGCCGAGGAAGTCCGCCAGCGGCTCGATGCCCTCGTCGAACGTGGCGAACACCATGCCGCCGTAGGACTCGGTGCGCAGCTTGCGCAGCGACAGGTCCTTCTTGTCCGCCACGCCCTCGTACCCGTCCGGGTACGGGATGCCGCGCAGCGTGCCGTCCAGGCCGTAGGACCACGCGTGGTATGGGCAGGTGAACCCGTTGGCCTTGCCCCGCGGCTTCTCGCACAGGCTCGCGCCGCGGTGGCGGCAGCGGTTGAGCAGCGTGTGCAGGGCGCCCTTGCGGTCCCGCGACACGATCACCGGCTGGCGGCCGACGTAGGTGGACTTGAAGGTGCCCGGCCCGGGCAGCTCGCTTTCGTGCGCGACCCAAACCCAGGTGCGCTCGAAGATCCTCGTCATCTCCTGCTCGAAGATCTCCGGGTCGGTGTAGAGGCGGCCGGCGACGCGGTCGGCGAGCACGAGGTCCGCGGGCGCGTCGGCGAAGATGTTCTCGGTCATGGTGTCCTCTCCTAGCCGGGCAGCTCGACGTCTTCGCGCACCGTCAGCGCGCGGCCGATGCGGGCTTCGACCTTGGCGAAGCGCCACAGCTTCGCGCCGCCGTCGCCGACCGGGGTGGTGCGGAACAGGTTGCAGGCGGCCTTGACGGTCTCGGCCGTGTCCACGTCGGCGAGGATGTAGGCGGTCCACGGCCAGCCGTCGGAGGGGCCGACCATGTGCGAGTCGTCGTCGATGTCGCCGATGAAGTCCACGCCCGGCAAGGCCTTGATGCCGTCCATCATGGACACGAAGGCCTGCCACACGTGCCCCGGCGTGATGCCGTCGGCAGGCAGGTCGAAGAAGTTCTGGTTGATGCCGATGCAGAACAGCACGCGCAGGGGCGTCGCGCTCATCTCGGTCCTCCTCGTCGGTGGTGGTCGGGTCAGCGGAAGCCGGGGCTGGTGGGCGGCAGTCCCATGAGGACGGCCCCGGCGGAGTCGAAGATCGCCGGCCCGAGGAAGGCGTGCTGCTTGGGCACCAGCGCGTCGCCGGCCAGGTCACGCAGCGGGTGCTCGGTGTAGATCGGGGCGGTGCCGGAGATCTCGACCAGCCGGTCCACCACGCCGGAGGCCACGCGGGCCAGGTGCGCGGAGGCCAGCCGCAGCCGGGCGTTGTGCTCGTCGGTGGCGGTGTCGCCGCGCAGCACGTGCTGCCACACCTGGTCGCTCAGGTCGTAGAACCAGGCGCGGGCCGAGCTCAGGTCCGCCTCGGCGCGGGCGACCTCGGTGCGGTAGTAGGCCCGGTCGGCGAGCTTCGGCGCGCCGGTCACACCGGTGTAGCCGCCGCCGACCTGCTTCGCGTGGTCCAAGGCCGCCCGCGCCACGCCCGCGCCGACCACGGCGAGGACCTGGGAGGCGTAGGCGATCGTCGGGTAGTGGTACAACGGCTCGTCCACGGTCGGCGCGCCGCCGCGGATGAAGGTCCACTCGCGGGGCACCTCGACCCCGCGCACGACGATGTCGAACGAGCCGGTGGCCCGCATGCCCACGACGTCCCAGTCCTGGACGATCTCGACCTGGTCCGGCCGCAGGACCGCGGTGCGCGGCTTGCCGCCGGAGTCCTCGTCGCCGGGCAGGCCGACGCCGATCAGGTCGGCGCCCATGCAGCCGCTGGCGAACTTCCAGTGCCCGTCGACCAGGTAGCCGCGCTCGGTGGCGGCGGCGCGCTGCATCGGGAACAACGCGCCGGCGAAGGCCACGTCCGGGCCGTCGCGGTACAGCTCGGCCTGAGTGTCCAGCGGCAGCGCGGCCAGGTAGACCTGCGCGGAGCCGAAGCTCGCGACCCAGCCGGTGGAACCGTCGACGACCGAGATCCGCTCGATGGTGTCGAGGAACTCGGCGGGCGGCAGCGGCTGCCCGCCGAACTTGCCCGGCGTCGCCGCCCGGTAGATCCCGATCTGCTTGAGCCGTGCGACGAAGTCCTTCGGCACGTAGCGCTGCTCGCGGAACTCCTGCCGCCGCTGCGCGAGCTCGGCCAGGACGTCGTCGAACCCGGCGCCCTGCGGGGTGTGCACCATCGCGCCTCCTCCTACTCGCGGGTTGCCCACCGACGGTAGGCAGCCGGGGCCGCCGCGCGGAATTGGTGGTTCCTGGCACCGGGTAGGGGATTCCTTCAGCGCGCGCCGGGCGCGCCCGGCTTACGCTGGCGGGATGCAGGTGGATCCACGCGCGCCCGAACTGGTCACCGAGGACTTCGTGGCCATGCTCAACGCCAGCCGCATGTGCGTGCTGGTGCACGACGCGGCGACGAAGAACATCCTGTGGGCCAACCCGGCGGCGTGCGAGATGCTCGAGTGGAGCGTGGCCGAGCTGCGTCCGCTCAAGGCGAACCACATGAGCAGCACCGCGCGCCAGTACGACCGCGTGATCGGCCGCGCGTGGCTGCAGGACGCGGTGGAGAAGGGCACGAACAGCATCGAGTGGCACTACCGGTCCCGCACGGGACGGGTGATCCCGACCGAGGCCATCGCGATCCGCGTGGAACTCGCGCAGGGGCCCGCGGTGATGGTGCAGTTCCGCGACATCGAGCGGGAGCAGGAGATCGAGCAGGAGCTGCGGCGCACCGCGTCCTACATGGACGCGCTGGCGCACCGCACGTCCACGATCGCGCTGATGCTGGACCGCGACGGCCTGCTGCGCTTCGCCACCGACACGGCGCTGAAGGTGATCGGCGCGGACAGCGGGCAGCCGCTCGGCCCGCTGTCGGGGTACGGCACGCTGCGGCTGGCCGGCCGCCCGGCGTCCTGGCCGGAGGTACTGGAGCGGGCCGACCCGGTGACCACGGTGCAGCTCGCGCTCACCGGCGCCGACGAGCCGGTGTGGCTGGAGGGCAGCCTCGAACGGCTCCAGGAGACCGGCGGGGACGCGTTGCTGATGATCCTGCACGACGTGTCCGGCCGCGTGCAGGCGGACCTCCGCCGGGAACGCGAGCTGCAGCAGGAGAACTACCTGGCGCGCTACAACGCGATGGGCGACATGGCGATGGCGATCGCGCACGAGCTGGGCCAGCCGCTCGCGGCGGCGGCGAACTTCCTCGGCGGCGCCGCGCGGCACGCGTCCGGGACGGCCGCGGAGCAGGTGCGGTTCGGCATCGACAGCGCGGTCCGGCAGATCGACCGCGCGAGCGCCATCGTCGCGGCCCTGCGCGCGTTCGTCGGGCACCTCGAGCACGTGCGCCAGGTGGCCGACCTCGCCGAGATCGTCACCGAATGCCTGTACTTCGTGCGGCTGCGGGCGGACGCGGCGGGCGTCGACGTGGTGGTCCGCGAGCCGCCCGGCCCGGTGCCGGTGCGGTGCGAACGGGTGCTGACCGGGCAGGTGGTCCTCAACTTCTGCTTCAACGCCATCGACGAGGTGGCGGCCTTCGGCCCGGAACGCCGCGAGATCGTGCTGACCACGCGCGCCGAGGGCGGGGAGGGCGTGCTGACGGTGGAGGACTGGGGACGGGGCCTGCCGCGGGACCCGTTCGCCGAGTCGTTCACCTCGAAGGAGCACGGCAGCGGGATCGGCCTGGCGTTGTCGCACCGGATCATCACGCGTCAGCACGGCCGCATCTGGGCCGAGCCTCGCGACGGCGCGGGCTCGCGGTTCGGCTTCGCCCTGCCTCTCGCGGAAACACCTGGGACGTAAGGGAAACCCTTACCGGGGCGGGAAGAACTCTCACTTCCCGGCGGCCCCGCCGCGCGCGTACGTTCGAGCTGTTCGGCGATCGTTTGGAGGAAATCGTGCCCGAGCTGACCCGGCAGCAGACCGAGTTCCGCGCCGCGATGGCCAACCTCTCGGCGGCGGTCACCGTCATCACCACCGACGGTCCCCGTGGCCGCGCCGGCATGACCGTGAGCGCGGCCTGTTCGGTGACCGACTCGCCGCCGACCGTGCTGGTCTGCGTGAACCGCACCGCCCGCTCGCACGACGTGCTGGTCGGCAACGGCAGGCTGGCGGTGAACGTGCTGGGCGCCGGCCAGGAGGACCTGGCGCTGCACTTCGCGGGCGCCACCGGCGTGCCCACCGCGGAGCGGTTCACCGACGGGCGATGGGACCTGGCGACCCACGGGGTGCCGGTGCTCACCGGGGCGTGCGCCTCGGTGGTCGGCACCGTCGTCGCCGAGCAGGCGTCCGGGTCGCACTCGGTGCTGTTCGTCGAGGTGGACACCGTGATCACCGGGGACGACCCCGCGGCGCTGGTGTACTTCCAGCGCCGGTTCCACAGCCTCGGCACCACTGCGGCGTAGGAGAGCGGCCATGGAGCGGATGACGCTGACCTGCTACAACGACACGCACGGCTACGGCTGGCGGCACGTGGACCTGTTCGTGCACGACGCCGAGGGGCGCGAGCTGAACTGGGTGCACTGGCAGGTGCCCGACGACGGCCCGGAGGCGGCGGACGCGGTGACGAGGAAGGTCGAGCCGACGTTGCGCCGGACCTCGGAGTGGCGGCACGGCGTGAGTGAGAGCGGGATGGACTTCTGGGTCGCCGACGCCGCCTGGGAGGACGCGTGAACCCGCTGCGCGCGCCGCGGTCCCTGCGTGAGCTGGTGACCGGCTCGGTGGACGGGGCGCTGCGCCGGTCCCGGGAGCGCATCGCCGAGACGGAGCCGGCGCTGCGGGCGTGGGTGGAGCTGGCGTGGCCGGAGCCGGTCGCGGGCGGCCCGCTCGGCGGGGTGCCGCTCGGGGTGAAGGACATCATCGACGTGGCCGGCCTGCCCACCCGGTGCGGTTCCGGCCTGCGCGCGGGCAGCCCGCCCGCGGCGGCCGACGCCGCGATCGTGACGGCGTGGCGGCGGGCGGGCGCGGTGCCGGTCGGCAAGACGGTGACCACGGAGTTCGCGTTCTTCTCCCCCGGCCCGACGGACAACCCGAGCGCGCCGGGCCACACGCCGGGCGGGTCGTCGAGCGGCTCGGCGGCGGCGGTCGCGTCGGGGCAGGTGCCGCTCGCGCTCGGATCGCAGACCGCCGGTTCGGTGATCCGGCCGGCGTCGTTCTGCGGGGTCGCGGCGATGGTGCTGAGCCACGGCCGGTTCCCGGTCGACGGGGTCACCGGGCTGAGCCCGAGCCTGGACAGCCACGGCTTCTACACCGCGCGGGTGTCGGATCTGGCGCTGGCCCACGCGGCGCTGACCGGTTCGCCGGACGCGGCCGGACTGCCCGCCCGTCCCCCGCGGCTGCTGCTGTGGACGGGCATCGCCGGGCCCGCGATGCGTGCGGCGCTGGCGGTTGCGAGGGACCGCCTGGTGGCCGCGGGCGCCGTGGTGGAGGCGTTCCCGGACGAGCGGCTGATCGCGGAGCTGACCGCGGCGCACCCGGTGGTGATGGCGTACGAGGCGGCGCGCGAACGGGCCGCCGAGCTGGCGCGGGTGGCGGAGTTGAGCGCGCCGCTGGCGAACCTGCTGCAGACGGGCGCCCGCACCCCGGAGGCGGAGTACCGGCGGGCGCGGGCGTTCGTGCGGTCGGCCGCGTCGGCGGTGTCGGATTTCCTGGGTTCCTACGACGCGATCCTCGGCCCCGCGGCGCCCGGTCCCCCACCGGAGGGCCTGGCCGCCACGGGAGACCCGGTGCTGAGCCGGCCGTGGCAGGCGCTGGGTGTTCCGCAGGTGGCGGTGCCCGGTATGTCCACTGAGGATGGACTGCCGCTGGGGGTGCAGCTGATCGGCCGGGCGCAGGAGGAGACCGCTTTGCTGGCGGCGGCTTGCTGGGTGGAACGCGCATTGGCGGAGTGAAGCCGCGCGCTCGTCAGTGGGCGCGCGGGCTCCACAAAGGACCTCCCGCCGGGAGGCAGCGCGACTCGCTCGGTAAACCCGGGGCACGATCCGCCCGGCACCACGCACCGCCGGAATGCAGCGCGGCCCGCCAGACCGGCGGGCCGCACTCAGTAGTGAGCCCGCTCCACACACGACCCGCAGAAAACCCTCACACCACCACGCGATGCGTGAGGATGTCGTGCACCAGCGCCCCCAGGCTCTCCGCCCCCGTCTTCGCCTTGATCCGCGCCCGGTGCACGTCGATCGTCTTCACGCTCGTGCCCAGGCGGTTCGCCGCCATCTGGCTCGACACCCCTTCGACCACCAGCCGCAGCACCTCGCGTTCCCGCTGGGTCAGCTGCGCCAGACGCGCCTCCACCGCCCGGCGCGCCGCCCCGCGGGTGAACCGCCGGCGCGCAGTACCGCTCGCCGGACGAAACCAGCGCGCACTCCACGCAGCACCACCCACGGACAAGGCCCGCCGAGTGAAACCGGCGGGCCTTGCTCATTGATCCACAAGGGACCTCACACCACCACGCGGTGCGTGAGGATGTCGTGCACCAGCGCCCCCAGGCTCTCCGCCCCCGTCTTCGCCTTGATCCGCGCCCGGTGCACGTCGATCGTCTTCACGCTCGTGCCCAGGCGGTTCGCCGCCATCTGGCTCGACACCCCTTCGACCACCAGCCGCAGCACCTCGCGTTCCCGCTGGGTCAGCTGCGCCAGACGCGCCTCCACCGCCCGGCGCGCCGCCTCGCGGGTGAACCGCCGGCATGCGTCCTGCTGCTGCCGCTGCACCACTTCGAGGATCCGCTGCGGCTCGTACGGTTTCTCCAGGAAATCCACGGCGCCGCGGGTCATGGCGCGCACCGACATCGGGATGTCGCCGTGCGCGGAGCAGAACACGACCGGCGCCGGGTAACCGCGGGCGGTCAGTTCCTCCTGCAGCTGGAACCCGCTCATGCCGGGCATCCGCACGTCGACGATCACCACCGCGGGCTCGTCCGGGTCGAACTCGGCCAGGAAGGCGGGCGCGTCGGGGTAGGTCAGCGCCTGGATCCCGACGCTCTCCAGCAGGAACGCCAGCGACTGCCGCAGGCCCTCGTCGTCGTCGACGATGTGCACCACCGCGTCGGTCATGGCTTCATCAGTACCGACACCGACGGGTGGTCGCTGGCGAAATGGTCCGGCAGTGGCGCGACGAACACGTTCTCCGTGCGGGTGCGGGTGATCCGCCAGCCGTCGTCCTCCTTGCGGAACGCGTTGTTCAGGCGGCTGGACCGCAACAGCGCGCTGCCGTCCGAGAACAGCCACGGCTGCATGTGGATCCACTGCCCGTCCGCGGTGCCGCCGTGCACGTGGATCTGCTCCGACGTCAGGTAATGCGCGTTCAACAGCAGCGCGGGATCCCGCTTCTCGCCCCAGAACCGCTCGAAGTGCTCCCGGATGGCCTGCTTGCCCTCGGCCCGCCCGAACTGGCCGTCGTAGTACTCGCCGACGCCCTCCCACACCGCGTCTTCGGTGTAGAGCTCCAGGATCAGCTCGATGCGCTTCGCGTCGTCGGAGATCCCGTACTCGGGCAGCGGCGTGTCGCACAGGAACATGTAACGAGCCTGTAGCCGGCGGATTTCGGCTTCGGCCTCGAGCACCTCGACCCGCCGGGCGAGTGCTTCGAGAGCGGTGTCGGTCAACGGGATTCTCCTTCTCCGAGCGGGAGGCGCGATGCCGAACACCATCTGTCACCGGCGCGAACCTTGTCAAGCGCGCTGCAGGTTTCCCCTATGCGGCTGCGGGATTTGCGACTGGGAGCCGCGGCGGGCGCTTCCTACCGTAACGGGAACCACCACGGACGATGAGGACGCTCGATGACCACACAGGGTCCCGCTCAGCCCAGCCTACCGCGCATCGGAGTGGCCGCCGCTGTCGGCACTTCGCTGGAGCTGTACGACTTCCAGATCTACGGAACCGCCGCCGCCCTGGTGTTCGGCCAGGTGTTCTTCGCCACCGGCGACGCGTGGTTCGGCACGTTCATGAGCCTCGCGACGTTCGCGATCGGCTTCGTCGCGGCCCCGCTGGGGGGCGCCGTCTTCGGCTGGCTCGGCGACCGCCGCGGCCGCAAGACGGCCCTGTTCGGCGCGTTCGTGCTGATGGGCCTGGCGACGCTGGGCATGGGCGTGCTGCCGACCTACGCGGCCGTCGGCGTCGCGGCCCCCGTCCTGCTGGTGCTGCTGCGGTTGTGCCACGGACTGGCCAGGGGCGGCGAGAACTCCAGCGCCGCCGTGCTGGCGATCGAGCACGCCCCCGAACGGCGCCGCGGCCTGTACGGGTCCTTCGTCGCGATCGGCTCGCCGGTCGGCACGATCCTCGCCAACCTGGCCTTCACGCTGGTGCTGCTGCTCCCCGACGAGGACGTCACCGGCTGGGGCTGGCGCATCCCGTTCCTCGCCGGGGGCCTGGTGCTCGTGGTCGGGCTGTGGATCCGCAAGGGCGTCGCGGAGAGCCCGGTGTTCCGGGAGATGGCCGAGCACGAGGGCGCCCGGGAGAAGGCGCCGCTGCTGGCGGTGGTGAAGGCGAACTGGCGGCGGCTCGCGCTGGTCGCGGGCGTCAACATCGGGCTCACCGCGAGCACGTTCGCACTGGCCACGTTCATGCTGTCCTACGCGACGGCCCGCGCCCCGGAGGGCCTGGGGCTGCCCCGCCAGCCCATCGTCAACGGCTCGATGATCGCCCTGGTCTGCCACGCGCTGTGCAACGTGGGCGCGGCGTGGCTGTCCGACCGGCTCGGCCGCAAACCGGTGATGCTGGCCGGTGTCGTCCTGTCGCTGGGCTCGGCGCTGCTGATGTTCCCGCTCAGCTCGGCGGGCACGGTCGCCGCGGTCAACACCGCCGTGATCATCGGGTTCTGCGCCACCGGTGTCCTCTTCGGACCGATGTACACGTTCTTCTCCGAGCTGTTCCCGCGCGAGCAGCGCCAGTCCGGGGTGGGCGTGGGCTACCACATCGGCGCCGTGCTGGGCGGCGGCATCTCGCCGATGATCGCCAACCGGATCGTCGCAGGCACCGGGGACGCGCTCAACGTCGGCTTCTACCTGGCCGCGCTGCTGGGGCTGTCACTGGTGTGCCTGCTCTGCCTGCCCGAAACCGCGCCGGTGCGGGCGCGCCGCCGGAACGCGGCGGTGCCGGAGCCGGCCCGGTGACGGTCAGCTCTCCGGCCGCAGGCGCGTGAGCACGTGGCGCAGGGTGTCGAGGACCCGTTCGGTCGGCAGCTCGTCGACCCCGCAGATCTGCTGGAAGACCAGGCCGTCCAGGGCCGCGAACACCAGCGCGGCCAGGCCCTCGTCGTCCAGCCCGGCGGCGGCGAGCTCGGCGCGGATGGCCGCGCGGTAGCCGTCGTAGAGCTCGCGGACCTGCGGGGCGAGCTCGGGGCGGCGCCGCGACTCCAGCGTCAGCTCGTACTGGAACGCCTGGGTCTCGGGCTGCTCGGCGACGAACTCGGCGAGGCCGTCGCCGAGCAGGTCGAGCCTGCCCGAGCCCGGCTCGGGGGTCACCGACGGCACGCTGCTGTCCAGGGACCGCCGCAGGGCCTGGGCGGTCAGCTCGTCGATGCTGCCGAAGTAGTGGGTCACCAGCCCGTGGTTGACGCCGGCCTCCTTCGCGACCGAGCGGTAGGTGAGCTGCCGGAGCCCCTGGCGCGCAACGACCCGCACCGCCGCCTCCAGCAGGGCCTCCCGGCCCGTGCCGTGCGGCCGCGCCCGCCCGCGGGACGCACCCGCCGTCTCGTTCGTCACCGTCGGAATGGTACCGGCCGCCAAATTAGCCACTTGACTAATCTAGCGGGCCGGGTCACAGTTGGGCACACCCCGGACGCCTGCCGATGGCGGCGTCGACCTCTCCTTCCGCAAGGGATTCCCACATGCCTGAACGCGCCGATGTCGTCGTGGTCGGAGCCGGGTTCGCGGGCCTCACGGCCGCCCGCGAACTCACCCACCGCGGCACGACGGTCACCGTCCTGGAAGCCCGCGACCGGATCGGCGGCCGCACCTGGACCGCCGAGCGGCTGGGCCGCCCGCTCGAACTCGGCGGCACCTGGGTGCACTGGACCCAGCCCCACGTGTGGGCCGAGATCTCCCGGTACCAGCTGGAACTGACCCGCAGCCCGGTTCCCGCCCGCGCCTATTGGCACGTCGGCGGACAGGCTCACGAAGGCAGCGCGGACGAGCTGTTCGCGCGGTTCGACCCGGGGATGCGGGCGTTCCTCGCCGACAGCCGCGAGTGGTTCGAGTGGCCGTGGGAACCGTTCCGGCGCCCCGATCCGGACGCCCTGCACGCGCTCGACCGGCAGTCCGTCACCGACCGGATCGACGCGCTCGGCCTGCCGCCCGCCGACCGGGAACTCCTGGCGGGCATGTGGGCGCTGAACTTCAACAGCCCGCCGGAAGACGGCGCGCTCACCCAGGCGCTGCGGTGGTGCGCGGCGGCCTCGGGCAGCTGGCCGCTGATGTTCGAGACGTGCGCGACGTTCAAGTTCGCGCACGGCACCAAGGCACTCGCCGACGCGATCGCCGCCGACACCGACGCCGACATCCGGCTCGGCACGGTCGTCACGAAGGTCCGCCGCACGAACACCGGCGTCGCCGTGGAAACCGCGTCGGGCGAGACCTTCGAAGCCGGCGACGTCGTGGTGACCCTGCCGCAGAACATCCTTCCCTCGATCGAGTTCGAGCCCGGCCTGCCCGCGGTCCTGCGGGACGCGGCCCGCGCCGGGCAGGCGTCGAAGGGGATGAAGACGTGGATCCGCGTCCGCGGCGAGGTCGAGCCGTTCATCGTGTTCGCCGGCCCGGATTCGCCGCTCACGTTCGGCCAGACCGAGTACACCGTGGACGGCGACACCCTGCTGGTCGCGTTCGGCCCGCGCGCGTCGGCGCTGCGGCCGGACGACACCGAAGCGGTGGCCAAGGCCCTCGCGTTGTGGCGGCCGGACCTGGAGGTCGTCGCCGCCGACGGGCACGACTGGGTCGCCGACGAGTTCGCCGGCGAAACCTGGCCGATGCTCGCCCCCGGCCAGCTCCGCGCGCTGGAGGAGTTCCGCCGCCCGCAGGGCCCGCTGCACTTCGCGGGCAGCGGTTACGCGACCGGCTGGGCCGGCTTCGTCGACGGCGCCATCGAAACCGGCCTGACCGTCGCCCGCCGGCTGCTCACCCGCTGACCCCGTCCACAACAGAGAGGAACACCCCCGTGCCCTACTTCGTCGAGTTCGTCCACTACCGCACGGACCTGCCCGAGGACCGTCTCGTCGCGTTGCGCTCGGCCGCGATCCTGGCCGTGCGGGACGCCCATCCGGACCTGCTGTCCGTGCCCGCGCTGAGCCGCGGCGAGGACGGCTCCTGGACCGACGTGTGGATCTACCGGACCGAGGAGGCGGCCGAGAAGGCCAACGCCGGCGCCGGCGACATCCCCGAGTTCACCGCGTTCGCCGGCGCACTCTCCGGCGTCGAGATCACCGCCGGCCACATGCCCGAATCCGCCGTCTCCCCGCTCTGACCGGAAAACCACGGAAGGACAACGATGTCTCTCCCCACACCGGATCACGGGACCGCCCTGCGCCGGGGTTCGCTCGGCGTCGCGGCGATCGTCTTCTTCGTGCTGTCGGCGCAGTCGCCGCTCACCGGGATCGCGGGCGCGCTGCCGATCGCGATCACCCTCGGCAACGGCCCGGCCGCCCCGGCCACGTTCCTGCTCGTCGGAGTGGTCATGGCGTTGTTCGCCGTCGGCTACATCACGATGAGCAGGCACGTGACCGACGGCGGTGCGTTCTACACCTACATCGGCCGCGGCCTCGGCACGACGACCGGCACCGCGTCCGCCTTCGTCGCCCTGTTCGCCTACTGCACCGTCCAGGCCGCCATGTACGGCCTCCACGGCGCGACCGTGTCGGGCCTGCTCGCCGCCTACGCCGGGATCTCCGTGCCGTGGTGGGCGTGCGGCCTGGTGACCATGGTGCTCGTCATGGCGTGGGCCTGGCTGAACATCGAGATCGGCGCCCGCGCCCTGGCCTGCCTGGTCGGCCTGGAGATGGGCATCCTGCTGGTGTTCGCGGTGATCACGTTCGCCCGCGGCGGCGGTCCGCAGGGCCTGGACTTCGGGGCGACGTTCGGCCCGTCCGCGGTCGCCTCCGGGGCGCCCGGGGTGGCGTTCACCTTCGCCGTCGCGTCGATGTTCGGGTTCGAGTCGACGGCCCTGTACGCGCCGGAGGCCCGCGATCCGCGCCGCACCATCCCCCGGGCCACCTACCTCGCGGTGGCGGTCGTGGCGGTGTTCTTCGCCTTCGTGGCCTGGATGGTCGTCAGCTTCTACGGCTCCGGGTCCGTTGTGGACGCCGCGGGCCAGGCGGTCGGGACGGGCGAGGCGAGCGGTCTGGTCGCCGGCGCGATCCAGGCGACGCTGGGCGGCTGGGCGGCGCACGCGGTCGGGATCATCCTCGCCACATCGCTGCTCGCCGGGATCCTCGCGTTCCACAACGCCATCAACCGGTACCTGCACTCGCTGGCGGAGAACACGGTCCTGCCGCGCCGCCTCGCGTGGACCAACCGGCACGGCTCGCCCTACCTCGCCGGCGTGGCCTCGACGGTGGTCGCGGCCACGCTGGTGGTCCCGTTCGCGGCGCGGGGCATGGACCCGGTGCTGACGTTGTTCTCGTGGTTCGGTGGGGTGTCCGTCGTCGGGCTGCTGGTGCTGTACGTGCTGACCAGCGTGTCGGTGCTCGCCTGGTTCCGCCGCGACCGGCGCGGTGAGTCCACGTGGCACACGCGGTACTCACCGGCGCTGGCCGCGGTCCTGATCCTGGCGGGGATCGTGCTGCTGATCGTCAACTTCGGCACGCTCACCGGCGGTTCGGGCGCGACCGCCGCGGCGTTACTGGCGTCCGTCGCGGCGGTGTTCGCCCTCGGGTTGGTGGTCGCCCTCGTGCAGCGGCGACGGTCCACCGCCGAGCTGTTCCGCCTGCGGGAGCCGGAGCTCCGGGCCGGCACGCCGGTGCCGGCCCGGTCCCCGTCAGGACGCGAGGGCCACCGCGGCGGGGGG